>JAJDEM010000157.1 GCA_029259795.1 Planctomycetota bacterium | reverse complement strand
GACGAGCTCAAGGGCGCCGACGTCGTAGCCTTCGTCGTCCTGAAGCCGGGGGTGGAGGAGACCGAGGCGCTGCGTCAGGCGCTGTCGGATGCCGTCGTCGCTCACCTCGGCAAGACGCTGCGCCCGCGGGCGGTACGGTTCGTCGACGCGCTACCGAAGACCCGCTCGGCCAAGATCGTGCGCGGGGTCATCAAGCGCCGCTACCTCGGGGAGCCGGTCGGCGATCTCGCAAGCGTCGAGAACCCGGAGGCTGTGGAGGCGGTCGCGGCCAGTCGCTGAGCCTGGAGCTTCCTAGCGCTTCGGGATGACGATCACCTGGTGATCGATCGCCTCTTCGCGGAGGACGTCCTTGAGCTCGTCCCACGTCGTGGCGTCCGTGCCGAGGAAGTCCGTTGCCGCGTCGCCGCAGATGATGATCTCGGCGGCGCCGAACGCACTGGCCAGCTCGAGCGACTCCCGGCCGACGATCTGACGGGCCCGGGGATCCGCCATGAACTCTTCGTAGTTGTCGGGGCGGCAGAGCGAGACGAAGCCGGGGAAGAGCAGGAAGTGGCCGAGGCGCAGCGGGACGCGCGCGCGCAGGATCTCGCGATCGGCCTTGATCTTCTCGCCCAGATCGGCGATCGAGATGTCCTCGGGGACCATCTCGCCCCACTCCTCGGACTCGACGTTCGTGAGCTCCACCTCGATGGGCAGCGTCTCCAGCGCGTCGATGTTCATGAAGCCCGGGCCGAGCAGTTGCTCGAGCACGGCACGGGTTGCCCCGCCCAGGGTGCGGGACGTCGTTACGAGGATTTCAATAGCCACGCGAGGATCCTGCCATCAGACGGCCCGGGAGGCGAAGAACGCGCTACCGCCCGCTCCGCATCTGCCCGGCCATCTGCTGGGCGGCCCGAAACAGCGTCAAGGCGCCGGTCCGGGCCCCATCGCGCTCCTCCTTCGTGATGGCATCGTCGGCCAGGAGCTTGTCGAGGTACTTGCCGTAGTTGCCCACCATCATGGTCACCATGGGCGGCAGGTTGGGGACGCTGGCGAGGCCCTTCTCAAGCGTGCTGATCAGCGCCCGGAGGTCCTTGATCTCCTCGACGTTCGGCGCTACCCCCGCACGCCAGCGGGGCATCCGGGAGCTACGAGACAGACTCTGGGTGAGCTTGAGCGCCCACAGCGCGCGCGCGAGAAGGTGTGTCGGCTGAATGCGGCTCGCTACATCCGTCGGGCGGTGATAGTCCTCGCACGCGCCGCTCGTCAGGAAGAGGTAGGGGATCTTCGCTTCCATGAACGGGACGTAGTCCGAGTAGCCGGGCTGGAAGTCGATGCCGACCTTGATCAGCTTGCCGCCTTTGGGCTGCCCTGCATACCGGACCAGCGCCTCGACGGCCTGGCTGTTCTCAGTGCCCATGGCGAAGAGGCTGCCGGGCACCAAGTCCGCAACGGAGCGCCCCAGCATGTCCATGGTGATGAACGTGGAGCAGGCCGACAGTGGCAACCAGGGATGCGCCACGTAGTGCTTGCTGCCCAGCAGCTGCTGCTCTTCGAGATCGAAGGCGATGAACATGATGCCGCGCGTCGCGTCGGGAAGCCCGTCCTTGTAGCGGGCCCCCAGGTAGCGCGCGATCTCGAGCAAGGCAGCCACCCCGGACGCGTTGTCATCCGCGCCGTGATAGGTCACGGTCGAGCGGGTGATGCTCTCGCCATCCTCGACCTCGAAGACCTTCTGCCCGAGGTGGTCGTAGTGGGCCGAGAGGATCACATGGTCCCCCGTCCCGCCCTTACCGGGCGGCAACCACGCGATCACGTTGCGCATCGCAGGCTCCTTGAGCCCCGCCTTGTCTTGGAACATCGTCGTGCGGTCGCCGACCGTCTGCAGGCCGGCCTTCTTGAACTCCGCAGCGATGTAGTCCGCCGTGGCCTTGCGATCCGGCCACGCGCCGCGCCCCTTGCGCTCGGGTGCCGCCAGCCACCTGACGTGCGCCATGAGGCGCTCGGCGCTGATGGGCGCCACCGCCCTCGCATCCGCTGCCTTCGGATCTGTGGGCCTCGGGTCCGTCGCCTTCGGATCGGAAGCCTTGGGCTCCTCCTCCGCCAGGGCGTACGGAAGGCCAGAGAGAAGCAGCACACACACAAGCAGCAGGGTTCGACGCATGCTGCGGATCCTACGAGAGAAGCGAGGCGTCTCGCCATAAGTTAGCGACGACTTAACCTAGCGACGGGTCTAGGGTGACCGCATGGCCATCTTCTGGACCCTCGCTTTCTTCAGCCCGCCGGTGATAGCCCTCGCCCTCTGGCTCGTACCCGTCGCACGGCCGAGCCTTGTCGCCGCGGGCGGTCAGGGGGCGCGCTGGGGTGTCGGCCTCGCGGCGCTGGTGTTCGTTCCGGGCTACTTCGGACCGATGATCTTCATGCCCGACTCGAACCTCGGGCCCATCATCGGCATCTTCCTGGCGCCGCCGGCGTTCTCCGTCGGCGCGATCGTAGGCTTCGCCGTGGCGTGCGTGCGAGGTCAGAAGCCGGTGCAAGACCCTGCGGCCGACGCGTAGCGAAGCACCTGGGCGCGCCGGGAGCTGCGAGCTACGACGCGGTCGCTACGACCCACGCTGCGTGGCCATGACCCGCTCGGCGCAGACTACACGTTCCGGTCGAGATGACGCGCGATGATGATGCGCTGGATCTCGGAGGTCCCCTCGCCGATCTCACAGAGCTTGGCGTCGCGCATGATCCGCTCGGCCGGGTACTCGCGGGTGTAGCCGACACCGCCCATGACCTGGATCGCGCTATGCGAGGCACGCATCGACACCTCGGAGGCGAAGAGCTTGGCCTTGCTGGCGGTGATGCCAAACGACTGGCCGTGGTCGTACTGCCACGCGGCCTGGTAGACGAGGTTGCGGGCGGCGGAGATCTCCATCTCCATGTCGGCCAGCTGGTGGGCGACCTGCTGATGGTCGATCAGGCGCTTGCCGAACTGGCGGCGCTCCTTGACGTAGGGCAGGGCCGCGTCCAGAGCGCCTTGCGCAAGCCCAAGGGCCATGGCGCCGATGGAGATCCGGCCGGCTTCGAGCGTCTTCATGAACGCGCGGAAGCCGCTGCCATCCTCACCGAGCTTGTTCTCGGCGGGAATGCGGCAGTCACGGAACACGAGTTCGCGAGTGTCGCTGCCGCGCAGGCCGAGCTTGTCCTCGAGGGTGCCGTAGTCGAATCCGGGGGTACCCTTCTCGACGACAAACGCGCTGATGTTCTTGGTGTCGCCGATGGTGCCATTGCCCGTGCGGGCGGTGAAGACGATGGTGCTCGCGTGCGTGCCGTTCGTGCAGTAGATCTTGTTGCCGTTGATGACCCATGAGTCGCCATCACGAACGGCAGTCACCTGGGTCATCTTCGCGTCGGAGCCTGCACCCGGCTCGGTCAGGGCAAACGCGCCGAGCATCTCGCCACTGGCGAGGCGCGGGACCCACGTGCGGCGCTGCGCCTCGGTACCGAACTTGTAGATCGGCGCCGTCCCGAGCGAGGTGTGCGCGGCGACGGTGATACCGGTCGTGCCACAGACGCGCGAGAGCTCCTCGACCACGATCGAGTAGGCGCGATAGTCCATGCCTGCGCCGCCGAACTCCTCCGGCCACGGCGTGCCCAGCAGCCCCAGCTCCGCGAGCTTGGGGATGGTCTCGTGCGGAAAGCGCGCCTCTTCGTCGAGCTCGGTGGCGATCGGCGCCACCTCGGCCAAGGCGAAGTCGCGGACCATCGAGCGGACCTCGAGGTGCTCCTCCGTGAGGAAGGGATCGGCTTCGCTGGGCAAAGTTTCAGTCAAGGACATAGCCCATCAGTCTACGGGTGCGGGGGGGCGCTCCCGACACCTCGCCGGGCCATCACTTCGTCTCGGATGTAATCCGTCAGGGCCGCCAGGGTGGTCCCCGGCCCGAAGAGCTGCCCGACCCCGAGCGCCATCAGGGCCTCGACATCCGCCTCGGGGATGATCCCGCCCCCTGTGAGGAGGACCTGGTCCGAGCCCTGGGCCTTCAGCAGCTCCAGAACCCGCGGAAACAGGCTCATGTGGGCGCCGGAGTGGAGGGATAGCCCTACGGCGTCCACATCCTCCTGCAGCGCGGTGGCAACGATCATCTCAGGCGTCTGGCGAAGCCCGGTGTAGATGACTTCGAAGCCGGCGTCGCGCAGGGCGGCGGCGACGACCTTCGCGCCGCGGTCGTGGCCGTCCAGGCCCGCCTTGGCGACCAGGACCCGGATGGGCCGTTCGTCCAGGGTGCTCATCGGCGCTCGTCCTCCAGGAGGCGGCTGACCGCAGCCGCCGCACTCAACCGTCCCTCAGCCACCTCGACGGCCGCCGTCTCCAGCGCCTCGCCGTGGCTCGTCCAAAACGCCTCCGCGCGGTGGCGATCCGCCGCCGCCCGAAGCCTCGCCCGCGCACGCTCGAGCCGCCGGGCGGCCAGGACCTCCGCGCCGGCAGCGGCGCGCTCATCAAGGAGGGCGCGCAACTCGGGCACGCCCTCGCCACGGGTGGCAATGGTCCGAACGATCGGCGGCGCCACGGCATCGCGCAGCTCGACCGCGCTTTGGAGCGCCGCCTCGAGAGCGTCCGCACCCTCGCGATCGGCTTGATTGATCACGAGGATGTCGGCGATCTCGAGCAAGCCGGCCTTCATCCCCTGCACGATGTCACCCGAGCCGGGCGCGAGGACTACGACGGTCGTATCGGCGGCGCGGCAGATCTCGACCTCGCCCTGGCCGACCCCGACAGTCTCGAGCAGGACAGGATCGAAGCCGGCGGCGTCCAGGAGGTCGGCTGCGTTGTAGACACCGGCGGCAAGGCCGCCGAGCGCTCCTCGGCTCGCAAGCGAGCGGATGAACACGTGCTCATCGGCGGTGTGGGCCAGCATGCGAATGCGATCGCCAAGCAGCGCGCCGCCCGTGAACGGGCTGCTCGGATCGACGGCGAGCACGCCAACCGTAGCGTTCGTTGCCCTCCACGCCGCGATGAGCGCCGACACCAGCGTGGACTTGCCGGCGCCGGGCGGACCGGTGATGCCGATGCGATGCGCGGTCCCGCCGGAACCGAGGGCCGCGAGGAGCGCGACGCCCTCAGGCGTCTCGTTCTCGACGAGCGTAAGTCCACGCGCCAGTGCGCGTCGGTCGCCCTGCTGGATGGACTCGGCCAGGTTCATGCACTCGCCATCAACGCAGATAGGTGCGCGCGATCACGAGCTTCTGGATCTCGGTCGTGCCCTCGTAGATCTCCGTGACCCGAGCATCGCGGAAGTAGCGCTCGACGGGGAAATCGCGCGTGTAGCCCGCGCCACCGTGGATCTGCACGGCTTCCTTGGCGCACCAGTTCGCGTTCCGCGAGGCGTCGAGCTTGGCCATGGAGGCCTCCCGACCGTACGGGCGGCCCTTTTCCTTGAGGCTCGCCGCTCGCAGGGTGAGCAGGCGCGCTCCGTCGACGCGCGTAGCCATGTCGGCGATCTTGGCCTGGATGGCACCGAAAGCCCCCAGGGGCTTGCCGAACTGCTCGCGCTCGCCGGCGTACTTCACCGAGGCCTCGAGACAAGCGTCGGCGATGCCGACGGCCTGACTCGCAATGCCGATGCGACCACCGTCGAGCAAGGCCAACGCGATGCCGAAGCCCTTGTTGAGCTCGCCCAAGAGGTTGGCGCCGGGCACGCGCACGCCGTCGAGCTGCAGCTCGACCGTCGGCGAGCCGCGCAGGCCCATCTTGCGTTCCTTCTTGCCGGCCTTGTAGCCCTCGGACGCGGTCTCGACGAGGAAGGCCGTGATGCCGCGGCTGCCCGCGCTCGGGTCGGTTCGGGCAAACAAGACGACGAGGTCGGCCTTGTTGCCGTGGCTGATCCAGAGCTTGGTGCCGTCGAGCACCCAGTCGTCGCCCTCGGGCGTCGCCTTGCACGCCAACGCGCCGGCGTCCGAGCCACTGCCGGCTTCGGAGAGTGCGTAGGCGCCGAGCATCTCTCCGGTGGCGAGCTTGGGCAGGTAGCGCGCCTTCTGCTCGTCCGTGCCGAAGCGAACGATGGCCTCGCTGGTGAGGCTGTTGTGTACGGAGAGCGTCGTGCCGGTGCTGGCGCAGGCACGAGTGATCTCCATCAGCACGAGGCTCGTGCCGACGGGGCCCAGTTCACTGCCGCCGTACGCCTCGGGGATGGCCATGCCGAGGAAGCCCATCTCGGCACAGAGCCCGATCTGCTCCCCAACCCAGGACTCGTCCGCGTCCGACCGGGCGGCACGCGGGGCGAGTTCCTTCGCGGCGAACTCGCGCGCGGCATCCTGGAGAATCGTCAGGTCTTCAGAGAGCTCGAAATCCATGCGGCAAGATTACGCGAGGCGGGGGTCGCGGGGGTGGTATGCCGGTAGCGAGTGGCTTCCGAGGATTCCATGGCTGTCTGTTCCGCCTGTGGCGCGGGCCATCCGCGGGCCGACATGTTCGGCGTGGAGCCCGAGTTGCTCTGCGAGGCCTGCGCGGACGGGGTCCGGACCCGGATGAACGTCCGCGGCCGGCCCGCCACCCCCGACCACAAGCCCCGGGCGACGGCGCTCTGCCTTGCGCTGGCGGCGATCCTCTACGTCTGCGCCCATGTCCTCTGGCGGCCCGATCCGGGCGGGGTCCGGCCGGATTGGCTCGAGGCCCTCTACCCCTCGTGGGACATCTGGCTGGGGGCCGTCTGGAAGTTCCTGAGCGCGATGTTCCTGCATGTCGGGCTCCTCCATCTCCTCATGAACGCCTCGGCGCTCTACTACTGGGGGCGCGCCATCGAACAAACCTGGGGCACCCCCACGCTCCTGGCGCTGCTGCTTGGCACCGGCATGGCCGCCGGGGCCGTGGAGTGGATCGCCAGCGGCAGCGGGGTGGGCCTCTCCGGCGGCTTGCTCGGGCTGGCCGGGTTCCTCATCGCGCGACGCAAGGACCACCCGACGGCCAGGGTCGTCATGCCGGACAGCACCATGCGCTTCGTCTTCATCTGGGTCGTCGGCTGCATCGTCGCGACCGAGCTTGGCATCTTCGCCATCGCCAACTGGGCCCACGGCGCGGGCCTTGCCACGGGCTTCTTGATCGGGCTCGCGTCGAAGCACCCGAAGCGCAAGCGGCTCGTACCCCTCGCGGGCCTGCTCTGCGTCGCGCTCGTCGTGGCGAGTGTGTACGTCGCGTTCGGCGAGACGACCGTCTCCCGGGACGGTCGCAAGACATGGGAGAAAACCTCCCGCAAGACCCTGCGCGAGGAGTGGGTCCAGAAGCATCGGTAGACGGCGGCTTGAGGCTTGGACGGTGCCTGCCGCGGGGCAGGTGGTCCTTTAGGGGCGTCCCAAGCACGTCGCGCAGCGACGTGCTGTGTGGGCGCCCGCGAGTCACGAGTGGGTCAGCATCTCGCCGGTGTTCCGCCCTCACGGGCGGTCAGCACGGTCGCGATGGTTGAGGCTCGTGGTTCGGGAGCGGCACGCCGCGAACGAGTACAAGCCAGAGCCTGGGTGAGTACGCGGGTTGGTCATCGAGGTCCCTGTGGTTCGGGCATGACGGCCGGCGACCGACGCCTGCGAATCGGCGTCGTTTACTGGGGGGCTCACGCGTGCTCAACAGGCCTCGCTGGCTCGGCCCGTTGTCGGCCCC
>JAJDEM010000156.1 GCA_029259795.1 Planctomycetota bacterium | reverse complement strand
CACTGCGTCGTGGGACGCTGCGAGGAGCAGGCCTTCGTACGGATCGGGGTTGACCGCGAACTGCTCGCGGACCTTCTCGGCCTCGCCGCCCGTCAGGGAGGGGACCTCGTAGGTGAGCGCCCAGACGCCGCTGCGCCCAAGCACATCGTGTTCGTATTCGACGCGGCTGGTCGTTGCGCCCTCGGCCGTACGGCGGCGCGGCGAGACGGCGCCACCACCGGGGGGCACGACCCGGACCTGCTCCGCGCGTGCCGGGATGGACGCACGCAGGATGTCGCCGATCGAAAGGTTGCGACCGTCCTCGGCGGGGCGCGTCAGCACCATCGCCGACTCGTCGAGGAAGACGGGCAAGAAGAGGACCGAGCGGTCCAGCCAGCCGTTGTCGATGCTGGTACCGACCCACACGCTCCGGCCGCTGCCGTAACGTCCGGCAACCACGGCGGGGAGACCGACGTCCTGGCCGGCTTCCGGGCGAAAGCGCAGCACGACGCTGGCGAGCGGCTCCTTGCGGGCCTCGGCGGGCTCGGTCGGCGGGGTTGCCGCCTCGTCCGGCTCGATGAAGTGCGTGCGACCCCAGATCTTCGGCGGGGCGCGCTTGATCCAGTCGTCGGCCTTGACGTTCGTGAACGGCTCGGCCAGGGGATGAGGGGCTTCTTGGAAGCTCAGGTCGAGCGCGAAGTGGCCGGTGTCTGCGGCGTCGCGCTCGCGGATCTGCGCACTCGCGATCTGGAAGGGCAGCAGGCGGTCGCTGGCTTCCTCGGCCCAGAACGCGGAGTGGAGCGCGGCCGGGGTGCAGCGGTCGCCCGTGAACACGAGCAATCCGCCACCCTCGCGGACGTAGGCGCGTAGCTCGGCCAGCAGCTTGGCGTTGCGGGGCACGACATTGGCCAGCACGAGGAGGTCGATCGGCTGCGCCGCGCGCTGCTCGAGGCGGCGCCGTAGCGCGTCTTCCCCGGGGGCCGCTTCGTAGGCATAGCGCGGCGGCGGACCGGCGGGCTGGGTGCCGCTGGCCACTTCGCCCTCGTAGATGCCGCGGAGGTAGCTCTCGGCCTCCATCTGCTTCTCGCTGTCGCTCGTGCGCGTCCAGGCGACGACCT
This sequence comes from Planctomycetota bacterium, assembly GCA_029259795.1. GTDB lineage: Bacteria > Planctomycetota > PLA2 > PLA2 > JAEUHO01 > JAHEIK01. The sequence goes on along the minus strand of JAJDEM010000156.1, from coordinate 4,578 downwards.
GAACCCGACGCCGGACCTTGAGGGCCACGCGACGTTCGCTCGAGAGTGCCAACGCGTCGGCGCCTGGATCGCTGCGCGGCGGGGTGATCGTGAGCCGCAGGGTGTGCGATCCTGGTCCGCGGAACGTGCTGCGCGGCAGGTCGACCTGCACGGTCGCGATGCCCGGCTTGGGGACGCGAATGCTCGCGCTTGCCGCGGGCAGGTCCGGGACCGGGAACGCGTGCCGGCGGTCGCCATCGTCGACGCGCACATCGAGCTGCGCTCCGGAGACGGCCTCGCGCCCGAAGTTCGCAACCGTCACAGCCATGCGCAGTGCGCGCCCAACGAACGGGTCCTGGCCACCGCGGCGCTCGACCTTGAGTACGGCGAGGTCACGACGATCCTGGCCGCCGACGTCGACCACGGTGACTGCGGAGGGGCGTCGCAGGATGTGGATCAACTCCTTGCGGAGGCGGTCGCTGGAGGCGTCCGTCGCTTCCGCCTCGCCTTCGACGCCGTCGAGGCGCTCGCGCGGGGCGCGCAGCCAATCCTTCGCCTGCAGGTCGGTAACCAGCACGACATGCCGGTTGACGTCCTCGGTGCGCATCTGCTCTTGGAGCGTCCGCAGGGCCTTGACCCAGTTGGCCGGCGCGTCGCGCGTGCGCATGCTGGCGACCATCTCGCGGGCCCGGGCGGCGCCCTCGTCGCCGACGGAGCGGCCCATGAGGACATGCGGGTCCAGGCCGTGCGTGGCGTCTTCGTCGGGATCGTTCGTCAGGATCACGACGGTGGAGTCATCCGGGCCGATCGACTCGAGGACCAGCTCCGCTTCGTGCTTCACCCGATCGATCACCGCGCGGGCGTCGAGCTTGGCCTGGGTGCTGTAGGAGTTGTCGAGCACGAGGTACACGGAGCGCTTCTGGCGGCCGAGGACCCCGGCGCCGTCCGTCAGGACCGGGCGTGCGAGCGCGAGGCCCAGCAACACGATGGCCAACACCCGCAGCAGGAGGATGAGCCAGTTCTCCATGCGCAAGCGCCGCTGATGGCGCTTCATCGCCGCGAGCAGCCAGTGCATGGCTGCCCAGTCGACGCGGCGCACCTTCCGACGGCTCAGGAGGTGGATCAGGATCGGCACGCTTGCGAGCGCGCCGCCCATGGCGAAGAGCTGCCAGGTGAGCAGCGCAGCCAGCGGTAGGGGGGGCAGGAGGAGGCTCATCGGCGCCTCACGGCGGCGCGCTTGGCCAGGTACGCGGAGAGCACGATGCCCAGCGAGTCGGACGTGTCCATCTCGACCAGGTCGATGCGGTTGGCAAGGCAGACGCGGCGCAGGCGGCGGCGGAACTTCTTCACCTCCTCGAGGTAGGCCGTGCGCAGCGACACGGGATCGGCCGTGAGCTGGGTGACCTCCTCCATGCCCTCGAAGCGCGTCAGCCGATCGAAGGGGAAGGTCAGCTCGTCGTGGGCGAGGACATGGAACAGCAGGACTTCATGCCCGCGGTGACGGACCTGCTTGAGGCCGCGCAGGATCTCCTCGCTGTCGTCCATCAAGTCGGAGAAGAGGACGACGAGTCCTCGGCGGCGGACGGCTTCGCCGGCTTCGCCCAAGGCGCGGGCAATCCCGGTGCCTTCCGCGGGCTCGGCCTTCTCCAGCTCGCCGATCATGTTGACGAGGTGGGCCTTGTTGCTGGCCGCGGGCACGATCTTGCGCACGGTCTCGTCGAACAAGACGAGCCCGACCGTGTCTTGCTGGCGGGTGATGAGGTAGGCGAGCGCGGCCGCGCACCAGGATGCGTACTCGTACTTCGAAGGGCCCTTGGCTCGGCTGTCCCGGGAGCGCGTGCTGTCCCGGTAGGCCATCGACATGCTGGCGTCGACGACGACATGCGCGTCGAGGTTGGTCTCCTCCTCGTAGCGCTTGATGTAGAGCCGGTCGGTCTTGCCATAGACCTTCCAATCGAGAAAGCGCATGTCATCCCCGGGCACGTACTCCCGGTGCTCCGCGAACTCCACCGAAGACCCGCGGAACGGGCTCTTGTGCAGACCGGAGATGAAGCCTTCGACGATCAGTCGCGCCTTGAGTTCAAGGCCCGAGATCTTCTCAATGACTTCAGGATCCAAGTACGTTCGGGAGTCGGTCGTCACGCAGGGTCTCGCTCTCGCCGGCGGGGATCTGTTCCATCAGCTCTTGGATGAGTCGGTCGCTCGTATAGCCCTCGGCTTCGGCACCGTAGGTCGTCAGCACGCGGTGGCGCAGCACGGGCAGCGCCACCTTCTGGACGTCCTCGATGGACACGTAGAGGCGGCCGTGCAGCAGAGCGCGCGCCTTGGCGCCGAGGATCAGGTACTGGCTCGCACGCGGTCCCGCGCCCCAAGCCACGCGCTGCTTGACGAGGTCGGGGGCGCTCTCGTCGGTGACGCGGGTGGCGCGGACGAGGTTGAGGACGTAGCGCACGACATGCTCGCTGATCGGTACGCGGCGGACGACGTCCTGGATCTCGAGGATGTCCTCGCCCGTGAGGACCTCCTTCATCTCGACGTTCGAGGGCTTCGTCGTCATCTCGACGATCTGCATCTCCTCCTCGAGGGTCGGGTAGTCGACCTTCACGAGGAACATGAAGCGGTCGAGCTGGGCCTCGGGCAGCGGGTACGTACCCTCCTGCTCGATGGGGTTCTGGGTCGCGAGGACGAAGAAGGGTGCGTCGAGCACGTGCTTCTTGCCGCCGGCGCTGACTTGGCGCTCCTGCATGGCCTCGAGGAGGGCTGCCTGCGTCTTCGGCGGCGTCCGGTTGATCTCATCGGCGAGGATGACGTTGGCGAAGATCGGGCCCTTGATGAACTTGAAACCGCGCGTGCCGGTCGTCTTGTCTTCCTGGATGACCTCGGTGCCGGTGATGTCGGCGGGCATGAGGTCCGGAGTGAACTGGATGCGGTTGAACGACAGCGACAGGCTGCGGGCCAGCGTGCTGATGAGGAGCGTCTTGGCCAGACCCGGCACGCCGACGAGCAGGCAGTGCCCGCGCGCGAAGACCGAGATCAGAAGCTGGTCGATGACCTCGTCCAGGCCGACGATCATCTTGGAGAGCTCGGCGCGGACGATCGTGTGGGCGTCCTTGACCCGCTTGGCGGCCGCCAGGTCAGCGTCGGTGAGATCGTGTGTCTCCGGTGCGTGAGTGTCCGGGGCGTTCGCGTCGGATGCGGTCATCGGTCGGCTCCAGGTCAGGGCCCGCCGGGGGCGGGCTGGCGGGGCATTGAACCACGCCGTGGGGGTCAGCGGGGGCCTTCGGTCGGGCGGCCGCGCTAGCGCTTGGCCCAGAAGGCGATCGAGGTGGCGTTGACCGCGACGATGCCCTTGCCCGGGATGGGAATGAGGTTGCCGAACGGGCGACCGTCCAGCGTTGCCCTGCGCTCGGCGGGGATGGCGGCCTGATCCAGCAGGGTCAGGAAGTGCGAGCCGTCCCGACCGCGGTCCTCCATCTCGAACACGGCGATGCCGTGCTCCTGCGGCACGAAGATCTCGCCGGCGGTCATCAGCGCTCGGCCGTAGGGCTGGGCCCCGAAGCCCGTGGGGCTGATGCCTTGCCAGGTGGCCTGCGCCTCCTTGTCGGTGGGCCAGGAGCGGTCCGGGGTCCGGGCATCCCAGACGGTGACGATGGCCCCAGGCGGCGTGCCGCTCTCCCCCTTGCCGATCAAGACGAGCGAACCCGTGCGGCCCTCCCGGGGCCGGGGGTCGACCCCGGCGACATGTTCGATCAGCGTGTGGGCGCTGGCGAGGTCGCGGAGGATCTCCCTGGAGCGCAGGTGGCGCGCCTTCGCACGCGGGCGGTCGAACAGGACGACCACCTTGTTGCCGTCGGTGGGGGTGAAGTAGCAGCGCTCCTGCACGAGGATCGGGGGTTCGTTCGAGAAGCTCGAGCGGCGCAGTCCCTTGTCGCGGCGGTCGCGATTGCGCATGCTCCCGCGCTCTGTCTCGACGGCGCGGTCGTAGCGGTAGACCCAGCGCACCCGGCCGTCATGGTCATCGACCGCGGCGAAGATGCCCAGGGCCGTGCCGATCACGATCCGCCCGCGGGAGGCGGAGGGGGAGGTGGGAATCACTTCGTCCATCCGGCCCGTGCGCATGGGCGTGCCCGTGCCGAGATGCGTGCTGGTCGCTACGCGCCCGGTGGAGAGGTCGAACGAGTAGAGCCAGGCCTCCCAGCGATCCTGGGTGGCCTTGGCCGGGCGCACGCCGCCCATCCAGACGCGCGCACCCACCACGAGCGGCGCGCCGTAGAGGCGCGTGTCGTTGGGCAGGCCACCGCGCTCGGCTGGGCTCGCGGAGCCGCCGGCGCGCCAGAGGGCTTGCAGCCGCTGCCCGTCGAAGTGAAACGCCTGCAGGTGGTCGTCGCGGCGGGTGTGGCTCTCGCGACGGGTGCGGTCCCAGTCCCAGTGGGCGCCGTCCGGGACGGCTGCGAGCACGAGCCAGCCGGCGCCCAGCGCTTCGGCCTTGCGCGCCCAGGAGGGATGCCAGTCGAAGGCAGCCACGGGTTCGATCGTGAGCGCATGGCCCTCCAGCAGTCCGAACCGGATGCGCCGATCTTCGGCGGTGTCGGTGCCGAT
>JAJDEM010000155.1 GCA_029259795.1 Planctomycetota bacterium | reverse complement strand
CCTCCGCGCCGAGGTCGGCGAAGAGCGACTGCGTCAGTGCGCGATGTTCGTCCGTGCGACGGAACGACCACTGCTGGTAGATGCGCGCAGCGGGACTCGCGTGCCGACCATCCGTCCGGATGAGAGCGGCCGTGAGATCCGCAAGCGGCTGCCGGAAGGGCTCCTCGATCTGCTGCAGATGGAAGTTCCAGCCACTGCCGAGCGCGAGGCTCACGATGGCTTGGAGCCGCCCCCAACGCCACTCCTCGTCGCTGTCCTGAAGGCGGACCGCGAGGCCCGCAAGGATCGCGGCATCCGCCTCCTCGGCCCGCCCAAGCAGGAAGAGGCTCGAGAGCTGACGCCACCACGCGTGCTGGCCGCGCGGCTGCGTGGTGATCCACTCGTTCAGTCGCTGGTGCAGGCGCGTCAGCTGCCGTCGATCCCAGAGCCGGTCCGTGAGCCGCGTGTAGAGCTGGTTGCGCTCGCTCCGGGTCCACGGTTCGCGATCACTCAGGAGCTTCTCGCAGAAGGTCAGCGCGGCCGGCACACGGCCTGTGTGCCAGAGGTCGGCCTCATGGGCCAGCAAGACGTCCGTGCGGTAGGGCCAGGCAGCCGCCAGGGCGGTGCGGCGTTCCCGCGCGAGGTCGTGCTTGCCCTGACCTTCGTAGGTTGCGATGCGCGACCGGTCCCAGGCCAGCTCACGGAGTTCGCTCAAGGGTGACGCCTCATCCACCCAGGCGGTCTTGAGGCGCTCGAGCAACGTGCCGTGCTCCGCCGATCCAAGGACCGGCGCAGCGAGCCCGTCGAGCCAGGCGGCCAGGAAGCGACCGTCGGGCCCGCCCTTGGCCTCCACCGTCGAGGCCAGGTCGAGGAGCCAGGCCTTGAAGGTCTCGCCTTGCCGCGCCCGCGCAAGGAACTCCGTGCGCACGTAGGCACGCCCCGGTTTCCCATCCGCGAGGGTGGCGGCCTTGTCCCACGCCGCAATGCTCTCGACTACACGCTGCTGCTGACCCAGCGCGAGCGCAAAGACCAGTTGATCGAGGAAGGTGGCTCGACGCTCGTGGATCGCTTGCTTGGCCTCGTGACGCTTGGGCAGGGGTCCATGCACCGTCAGGGCATCGCCGCGTTCGCGCGCCGCCGTGCCCAGCGTCGCCTCGAAGGCGTCCGCCGCGAGGGTCTCAAACTTCAGGGTCCGTCGCTCGATCAGGCGGTCTTCGTCGTCGTAGCGCTCGATGCGCTTGGCCCACCAACGGCCTGCCACCTCGACAAACTCCTTGCGCGCGAGGCGTGCCAGCGTGCGACCCGCGCCGTCGATCCAACGGGTCTCGAGGATCACGCGCTTTGCCAGGTCGATGTCGAGGAGAATGGAGCGTTCGTCGGGACGCTTGCGGCGGAGCACGACCTGTGAGCGTCCACCTTCGGTGATGCGCATCTCCGGCCTGTAGCCCTGGCGTTGCCACGCGCGGATGACATCGCGCACGCGTAGATCCCACAGGGGCAACCACCACGCGTTCGCGTCTTCAGCTTTCGAGGCACGCGTGCGCGCCAAGCGCCGGGCGCCCGCAAGGCCGCCTCGCAGACCGCCATGGACCCAGGACTCGCTGCGTTCCTCGAAGCCGGCGCCACCGCGCACGATGCGCCACGCGTCATGCTGCAACCACGCCTCGACGCGTGCGGCTCCAAGCGGGGTCGCGCGCGTGGGGTGCAGCCCTTCACGATCGATGACGACATGGAGGCCGGCCGCCGCGCCACGCAGCGCCTCGCGGCGGGGGAGGGAGCGAAGCAGCGCGAGGATCTCCGGGCTCCAGGGCGGGTCGTCGCTGCCGGAGAGCTTGCTGGGCGCATCCGGCACGCGCGGGAACCCCAGGCTCTGCAAGGTGAAGTCATACGTCGGCTGCGGCGCCCGGCCCTGACGCAGGAGACCGAACGAGGACTTGTCCGCCGAGGGCGAGCGGCTGAAGCGTCCGCCGGCGCCGCCCCCGATGCCGATGTTCTTTCGCCTGCCGCTCGAGGACCGCTTGGCGAGTTCCAGCTCCTCGAGGACGTCGTCGAGGTCTTCGCCGCCGGCCGGCTCCGCGGGGGCCTCCATCGCGGGATCCGCGCCCGGCCGCATGGCCCGCTTGGTCGGCGGCCGAGTCATGGGCGCGCCGGTCGGGGGCGGGGGCGCCGACGGGGTCGGGTCACTGGCGTCGCGTCGGTTCGGGGGCATGGCCCGGCTGCCCCCGCGTCCGCGGAACGCCCCGCCGCCCTTGCTCACGGCACCGAGGCCGCTCCGCCCCTGGCCCTCGCCCCAGCCATGGGACGACGCCCCGCCGTCGGCCGTGGTCGCGAAGGTGCGCGTTTCGAGAGCGCGCATCCCGTTCGTGACGGCGTCAAGGTTGACGCCGGTGTCGACGAAGGCCGGGATGCGATCGGTGAAGAACGTGTCGCCGTCCTTGTCGGCAAAGACGGTCTGCCCGAAGCTCGTAAAACCGAAACCGGAGCTGAGCCCACTGTCGCTGCGCTCGAAGCCCTCCGGCGCCGGTGCGGCCTGAAGCGGCAACTCCCGCCCGAGGCGGGCGATCTCAAGCAGGGCGTTTCGCCGCAGACCGGCGCGCCAGCGGCCCGCGGCACGCATCAGGTCGCGCTTCTGCTCGAGCGTGGCCTTGTCGCGCGCGTCGGCGAAGAAGCGCTCGCCGTCGCGCATGCGCACGCGGCGCGCGACGCCGTAGCGTTCGCGATCCTCGTCGTTCTCGAGCACGAGGAACGACGTCAGCGGCGTCATGATCCCGAAGCGCTCGCTGAAGGCGACGATCTCCTCGTTGGTCTGCGTGCTCTTGCCGTCCTGCAGGAGGGCTTCGATGTGCCGCCGGCCCCAGAGACGCGGCAGGAAGGAGTTGCCTGCATCGGCAGCCGGAAGGTGCAAGGCTGCTGTGTACTTGACCGGCTTGCCGGCCAGCGTTCCGGTGACCACGACGCGGCCTTCTTGCGCCTCGCCGGTAGGCAGGAAGCGCCCTAGCACGACCTGCTGTGCGCCGAGCGGCAGGTTCGGCAGTCGGCGCGGATAGACGCGGGCCGTGCGCACGCCTTCGATCTCGACCTGGAGGTCCTTCACGCTCGGTCGCGCGACCTCAGAGAGCAGCTGGTAGGCGTCCCCGGCAGGGCTCTGGCCAAGCGTTCGAACCGAGCCGCCGCCGGTCTCAGCGAGGGCTGCGAGTACACCCGCCTCGAAGCTCGTAGAAGCGGCAACCGCATGGATGGACACGCCCTTCGCCGCTTGGCCCAGGAGCCGGACCCGGCCCGCTGTCGCGATGGGATCGGCGTCGCCTGTCGTGCTGACGCCATCACCGACGTAGACGACGAGGCTCTGGGGGCCCGCCTTGGCGACGGCCGCCTTGACCCCTGCATCCAGGTCGGTCCAGCCAAGGGAGCGCCGTGCGCCGAGGGCCTCGAGCGTGGCGTGGATCGACTCCGCGGAGGGGCGGGTCGGCGTCTCCGCAATCCAGTGAACGCCGGCGTCGAACGCGGCGAGACGGAAGCGATCCTTCGCCCCCAGCAAGGACAAGAGGCTCTCGATGAACGCCGCCTGGCCCTTGCGGGCGCCGGCGTGCATCGAGCCGGAAGTATCCGCAAGGAGGATCACATCCAGCGGAGGGCCCTCCGGCGCAAGATCCCGGGTCCACGTGCCGGACTCCGGCGCGGGCGGCTTGACCATGAGCATGAAGTAGCCGTCGTCGCCGCGGCGGTGGGGGACGGCCGTGATCTCGGCACCAGGGTCGACGGTTACCGCGACTTCGAAGTCGTGCTTCGGGCGATACTCCGACGCGCGGAACTCGGCCGTAGCCTCGTGCGCGGTCTTGTGCAGCGTGATCTCGTGCGTCGGGCTTGTGACGCTTGCGATCTTCGCGGTCGAGACCACGCGAACCGCGAGCTGCAGCTGCCGCAGAGGCCGGGACTGCAGCAGCTCGCTACGGAGGCCATAGCG
>JAJDEM010000154.1 GCA_029259795.1 Planctomycetota bacterium | reverse complement strand
GCGGATTCGGTGCTGAGCCCACCATGGACGCCCTTCGGCACTGGGATCGGGTGCGAGGGTGCCCGAGAGCCGCACGATTCAGCTTGTGTTCACGCAACATGCGGGCTTGCCCGGATGTTGCGTGAAGCGTGCGCCGCCTAGGGACAGATTCACGTAGGGCGCGGCTCGGGGGGCGACCGCCCGCTTCGTTCGAAGCAACACCCTGCTCTCGGGCTGCACCCGCGCCCGAGGTCGAAGCCGAAGGGCGGATTCGGTGCTGAGCCCACCATGGACGCACTTCGGCACAGAGATCGGGTGCGAGGGTGCCCGAGAGCCGCACGATTCAACCTGGCGGGTTTCAGGGAATACGGATGCAACATGCGGGCTAGAGCGCGCCGCGCGCAGCCCCCTGCAGGTACAGGAGCTCGGCGAGCGCGCGCTTGAGCGTGCGCGGGCTGGTCTCCGGCGACGGATCACTGGCAGGCGGTACCGTGATGAGCCGCTCGAGGTCGCGGTCCTGAAGGGGCCGGAGTACCATGATGCTTACCGTGCGCACGGCGTCGAGCCAACCGAGCCACGCGTCCACGGAGGAGCCCTCGGGCGCCGGCGGCGTGGGCACGCCCCCGATGGCGCTGTGGATCCACGCGCTCTCGAGCTGCCCAATGCGCTCGAGGGCGGCACAGGCCGAACCCGGCTCGGCGGCGGCGCGCGCTGCGGCGGCCGTGTGGCTGGATCCCACATCCAGGGCCGCGACGTAGTGGCCTACGAGATTGGAGAAGCCGCCCGGGGGCAGCAGCGAGTGGATCATCGGCTGCGTGGTCGTCATGCCCGTGATTGTAGGGCTGGGACTGCGTTTGTCGCCGCCGCCCATGGACTTCCGCCCGTTCAGGCGCGCCTAGCCCTTACGGCTGCCGGGCTTCATGCGGGCGAGCCGTCGCTGGAGGCGCGCCGCGCGGTGGGCGAAGGCCTCGTAGGCCCGCGTGCCCTCGACGAGATGCTCGAGGGCGGCGCCGGTCCACTCGAGCGCGGCGGGGTAGTCCTTGAAGCGGTGCTCGTAGAGCTTGGCGACCTGCTCGTGCGCCTCCTCGTCGAAGGCGTCCCCCTCGGCCAGGGCCCGCCAGTGGGTGAGGGCTTCGAGAAACGCCTCGTCGCGCCGGCAGAGGTGCCCCAGAAGCCGACGCAGGGGGCGTTCGTCGAAGGGGGCTGTCCCCTCCTCGGGCGGCGCGCCAAGGCCGACCTCCAAGCAGCGCCGCGCCTGCTCCGGCTCGCCGAGATCCAGCAGGAGTCGCGCGGTCCCCAGGCGGTCGCCGGGGGCGTCCACACCATCGATCGGGTCGTCGAGGATCGCGCCGACGCGCGCAAACAGCGCCAGCATGCTCACGACGTCGATCTCGTTGTGCCGGAACGCCTGGGCGATGGTGCCGCCCCACGCCGAGCGCAGGAAGTCGAACCAGGCGGCAGGAATCAGGTACCCGGGCAGGTCCTCGCCACGCTCGAGGCCGAGAACATGCCGCTCGAGGACACCCAGGGAGTGGGAGTGAAGCGTGCTGCACCAGAGCCGGCGTGATGCCGTGAGCAGATCGTGGTGGGCGCGCTCGCCGATCTTGTAGCGGTTCATCTGCCAGCGTGTGCGCAGCAATGGCCAGTCGAAGCTGCGGCCGTTGAAGCTGACGAGCGGACGGTCCCCGATGTCCTCGGCGAGCGCGCGCAGGAGCGCGTCCTCATCGGGATAGTCGCGCATGAAGTACTGGCGGACGAGGAACGCGTCGCCCTCCACCCAGCCGGCGCCGACCAGGAACGCCACGGTGCCCGTGCCCCCGGAGAGCCCGGTCGTCTCGGTGTCGAGGAACACGGCGTCGCGCGCCGTCAGTGCCGTCCGCTGGCAAGGCCCGCGCTCGTGCGGCCGCAGCGGCACCGGGTGGTCCAGCGCCCGCTCCAGCTCGATGGCACCGTGGAAGGCTGCGAGGGGAATGCGCCGCTCGACCTGCAGGAACGAGCCGTGCTTCGTCTCCCGCACGATGGCGCCGACCATGCGCTCGAGTGCCGTGGGTGCTTCGCGCGGACCGGCGGGGGAGACGTCGGCCCAGGGGAAGTCCTCCGCCGGGGGGCGCAGCGTGAGACCCGGCGGAAGCGGCTGCGGCGCGGGCTTGCTGTCGGGGCCGCCGTAGATGCGGTGGCGCGCGGGCGGCGGGGTGCGGGCGGCACTCGTAACCCCGAGCGCTTCGAGGCGGGCGCGGAGCTCGGCGTCGAGCTTCGCCGGGACCACCTCGGCCGCCGGAACCTGGCGGAGCTTCGGCTCGGCCGGCGGGGGGGGCGCGGCGGCACCGTCAGACAGGATGCGCCGGATGCGGTCGGTGTTGCTGCCCACGGCCCCGAGGCTACGGGCGGGGGACCCCGCCGCTTGGGCGTCAGACGCTCGAGCCGGAGGCCTCGGCGGGGGAGGTCGGGGCCGCAGCCTCCCCCGGCTGCAGGCCCGCAAGCAGCAGGCTGACCAGGCGCGTGGCGAGCCCTTTCGCGCGGGGCCCAACCTCCAGGTCGGGACCTACACAGGAGGGGCAGCCATGCGCGCAGTCGCAGGCGCCCAGGCGCTCGAGGGCGCCCACGAGGAGCTCGCCAAAGCGCGGATGAAGCGCCTCGGCAAGGCCGATCCCGCCCGAGTACTGGTCGTAGAGGAAGATCGTCGGCTCGAACTGTTCGGGCGGCTTCTCGGCCGGGCGACCGGGGATGGCGGGCTGCAGGAAGTAGTCCTTGCGCTGGTCGCCGATGACGACACCCATGTCGCGGCCGTCACACATGAGCAGCAAGGCCGCGAGCCCATGGAGCACATTGGCCACGCCGTGCAGCGCGTCGATCAGATCACTCTGCGGCACGCTCGCGGGCACGCCGAGCGCTTCGATGATTGCAGGGGGCACGGTCACCCACGCCGCTTGCGTGTGGTAGATGTCCTCGGGCAGGAGGATGTCGCCCCAGCCGAGGTTCTCCTGCGTATAGAACTTGATCTTCTTGTAGCCGATCGCCTTGCGGATGACCTCGACCTCGCCGAAGGCGGGCGAGACGGGCGTCGGCACAAGGGACACGCGGCTGGCGGTGGCGGCCTTCCCCTCCCGGCGACCCAGCCCCTCCCTCAAGATCTGCAAGACCTTCACCTTCGCGTAGCTCATGGCGTCGGTGTAGTACTCGCTCTCGACCTTGCGGACGTAGGCCTTGCGGCGGTCCCAGTCGAGCTTGTCGACATGGTACTGCTCGGACTGCACCATGTAGATCGCGCCCTCATACAGCGTGGTGAAGGCCCAGCTGTAGTCGACCTCGGCGATGACGTCGTTTTGGTTGCGCGTCGTGTCGACGACAACGAAGTTCGTCGAGGTGACGCTGCGCAGCGAGATGTCGGTCGCGGGGTAGGAATCGGCCGACCAATGCCAGCGGCCGCCCGTGTGGCGCACGACGCCGTGCTCCTCGAGCCAGCCGAGGAGTGCCTGGACGTCCTCGGCTTCGCCGAACGCAGCGCTGGCTGCCTCGGCGTCTTCGATCGGTAGCTCGAAGGCGGCGCACTTGAGGTGGCTGACGAGGATCTGCAGGTTGTCCGCGTTGAGTTGGGCCTGCTCCGGCGTGGCGTCCAGGAGGAACTCGGGGTGGTCGGCGATGTACTGATCGAGGGGATGCGAACGCAGCACGAGGACGCCCACCGAGGCGCCTTGCCTGCGGCCCGCGCGCCCAGCCTGCTGGCGGGTGCTGGCGATCGTGCCCGGGTAGCCTGCCAACACACAGGCGTCCAGCGTGCCGATGTCGATGCCGAGCTCGAGGGCGTTCGTGCTCACGACCCCCAGGATGGATCCGTCGCGGAGACCCGTCTCGATGCCGCGGCGCTCCCGCGGCAGGTAGCCGCCGCGGTAGCCGACGACGCGCGGGGCGCGGTCGACGCGGGAGCGGAAGAGGTCCTTGAGGTACTTGGTCATGACCTCGGTGACCGTGCGCGACCCGCAGAACACGATGGTGTGCACGGAGGCCTTGAGGAACCGGCTGGCGATGCGCCGTGCGACGCCGAGGTAGGAGGCGCGCAGGCCGAGTGCCGGGTTTGCGATGGGCGGGTTCACCATCACGAAGTGACGCTCGCCAAGCGGAGCGCCGTTCTCTTCGACGAGCTCGACCGGCAATTCGAGCAGACGCGACGCGAACGACGCGGCGTTTGCGATCGTGGCGCTGGAGCAAATGAACACCGGATCCGAGCCGTGGAACCGACACACGCGCCGCAGGCGGCGCAGGACGTTGGCCAGATGACTGCCAAAGACGCCGCGGTAGGTGTGGAGCTCGTCGAGCACGACGTACTTGAGGTTCTCGAAGAGGCGCATCCAGCGCGCGTGGTGGGGGAGGATCGCTGCGTGCAGCATGTCGGGGTTGGACATCACCACGTGGGCGCGATCCCTGACGATGCGCCGCTCCGACGGCGGCGTATCTCCGTCGTAGACGGCCGTGCCCAGGAGGCTGCCCGTACCGGCATCCCCCGCGTCGTCGCCGGTCGCAGCCTGCATGAGGGCGAGCAACTCCGCGGACTGATCGCGGGAGAGTGCCTTGGTGGGGAAGAGGTAGAGCGCGCGGGCACCGGGATCGGCGAGCAGCGCGTTGAGGACCGGCAGGTTGTAGCAAAGCGTCTTGCCGCTGGCCGTCGGCGTGACCACGACGGTGTGGCGGCCGGCCGTCGCATGGTCGTACGCCGCCCGCTGGTGGGTGTAGAGCTGCTGGATGCCGCGGGAGGCCAGTGCCGGGACGAGGCGGGCGTCGAGGTCGTCGGGGAGCGGTGCGTACTTCGGCTCCTCGGCGGGCTGGATCTGGTGGGCGACGATCGAGTCGCGGTAGCCGGGATCGGAGACGAGGGCGTCGATCACGGCGCGCACGTCTTCCGGGCCTCGCGGTGCGATCACAGAGGGTCCTCCTTCCCCGGCAGGGGGCATCCATTGGGCCCCACAGCCTACGGATGGGTAGGGACGCACCGGGCGCGGCCGGGGCTCCCCGTACACTCCGCTGCGGAGGAGAGGAGTCTGCTGTGCGCTTGAAGCCTGCCTTGCTCGTCATGATCGCGTGCGTCGCGAGCGCCTGCGTCGCAAGTGCCTGCGGACGAGACTCCGGGACGGACCTGCGCCTCCCGGCGCCGCCCGAGGAGCCGGCCGTCTCCGTGTTGCTGCTGGATCCGGCGGGGCGCCTGCTTGATGTCAGCCACGAGCCGGAGCTCTACCTCGTGCGCGACGGCAAGGCTGCGGAGATCTACACGTGGGACGAGGGGGCGCTCCACCGGTTGGAGGACGCGCCGGTCGACGGAGCCGAGCTCCTCGTGCTCGTCGCGGGCTGCCGTCCCGCGCGCGTGCCGCTGCACGCCGGTCGCAACGTGGTGCGCTTGGAGGCAGGCTTCCGCGTGCGGGTCCAGGTCTCGGGAGAGCCGCCGGAGCTGCCGCGCGTCGCCACCATGGGATTGGCGCTCGAGCGCTACGTCGAGACGATCGCGGGCATCACGCTGCCGCGGCCGACGAACCTGACGACGCTCGCCGCCGATGCCTTCGACGCCGACATGCCCACACACCCGCAGTACATGCGCCTTCCGACTGGCAACGTCCTTGACGTCCTGGTGCCCGAGGCCGGGGTCTACAGGCATCGCTTCGACATGCGCGTGCCGAACGGTTCGTACAACACGGGCCATCGTCAGCGGAATCACGAGATCCCGTCCCATCTCAAGCGGCTCGAGATCCCGTGGCCCAGCGCCGAGATCCGGAAGCTGATCGAGTCCTGGAGGAAGCGACGATGAAGCGGTTTGCTCTCGTACTCGTACTCCTACCCCTCGCAGCCTGCGGCGGTACCGAAGACAACCGCTGGTTGTTGACCTTCCTCGATCCCGCGGGTCGGCCGACGACCGTGCCGAAGGCAACGGTGGTGCTCTTCGAGGAGGGCGCGGCGCCGCGGATCGTGTACCGCGACTTGGGCGGGTTTCCGTACAGGGATGATGTGCATCTCCCGGCTCTCGGGCAGGGGCACTACGAGGTCTGGCTCCCCGGCTACCGGCCCCTGCGGGTGGACCGCAAGCCCTCGGGGCGGCTGCAACTCGAGCTCGGTTTTCCCGTCGACGTCGAGTGGCGCGCGGGCGTGCCGTTCGCGGAGGGTGCGCGGATCCATGTGCAGGCGACGTGGCGGGGCCCGGGCGATCATCCCGAGGCGCTCCTGCGCGCCTCGGTCGCTGCTGCCGCACCCTTGCCCGGCAGCCACACGCCCTCGTGGATCGAGTTCGTCAAGGGCATCCTCATCGATCCGGCCACGCGAACCGGACGCCTGTACGTCCCGTGGCCCGGTCCCTACCGCGTGACGTGGGGCGAGGGCCGCTACGCGATCCGGGAAGGGCCCGGCTCGTTCTCCGGCAGCGGCGGTGGCTCGCGGTCGCCGGGCGATGGGACGACTGTCGTGGTGCCCGCCGAGGGGGCCGTCGCGCGGGTCCTGCTGCCGCGCCCGTAGCCGCCAGGGGTGGCGCCGCAGCGCGCCCGCGGGCTCCCGGCGTGGTAGAAGCCCTGTCCCATGGCACGACGCAAGCGACGACGCAATGACCCTGTCCGCCTCGAGCCGAGTGAGGTCGAGAAGATGCGCGTCGTCGGACGCTTCGCCGCCGGGCTGCTGAGGCAGGTCAGCAAGATGATCGAACCCGGCCTCACGACCGGGGCCATCGACGACTTCGTCGCCGAGGAGACCCGCAAGCGCGGCGGCATCAGCGGGCCGCTCGGCTACCCCAAGGGCAGCGCGCACCCCTTCCCCAAGCACTGCTGCACGTCGGTGAACCACGTCGTGTGTCACGGCATCCCGAGCCCGACGCACGTGCTGCGCGAGGGTGACATCATCAATGTCGACGTCACGCCCATCATCGACGGCTACCACGGCGATACCTCGCGCACGTTCATCGTCGGCGAGGCGGACCCTGAGGTGCGGCGTCTGGTCGACGACACCTACGAGAGCATGCGGATCGGCATCGCCCAGGTGAAGCCCGGCGGCCACGTCGGTGACATTGGAGAGGCCATCCAGCGCTTCGCCGAGGGGCGCGGCCACGGGGTCGTGCGTCAGTTCGCGGGCCACGGCATCGGTCAGATCTTCCACGGACCGCCCACGATCTCGCACGTGGGCCGCCGTGGTGATGGCGAGCGCTTCGTGCCGGGCATGACCTTCACGGTCGAGCCGATGATCAACATGGGGGACTGGCGCTGCCAGATCCTCGGCGATCACTGGACCGTCGTCACGGTCGACCACAGCCTCTCCGCGCAGTTCGAGCACACCGTCACAGTCACCGAGGATGGGGTCGAGGTCCTGACCCTCGCCGAGGGCGATACCTTCGATTTGAGCCTGGACGCGTCATGAGCGACGAAGCCCGCCTGCAGAAGCTTGCGGCGATCCAGGCGGCAGGCGAGCTGCCGTACGCCGAACGCTACGAGCGTACGCACTCCTTGATCGCCGCCCGCGAGCTTGCGACGGCCCAGGCAGACGACGGTGTCGAGGCGGGGCAGGCCGTCCGCGTTGCCGGTCGGGTGATGACCCGCCGCGTGTTCGGCAAGCTGCTCTTCCTGCACTTGCAAGACGGCTCCGGTCGCTGCCAGGTCGTGCTCGATGCCAAGAGCATCGGTGCCGAGGAAGTCGAGCGATTTCAAGCGTGGGTCGACCTGGGAGACCACATTGGGGTTGCTGGCACCACCGGGCGTACCAAGAAGGGCGAGCCGTCCGTCTGGGCCGACTCGTGGACCTTCCTCAGCAAGTCGCTCCGGCCCTTGCCGGAGAAGTGGGCCGGCCTGTCGGACCCGGAGTCGCGCCAGCGCGAGCGCTACCTCGACCTTGTCAGCAACCCGGACACTCGCGCCCGCTTCCGGTTCCGCTCCCGCTTCGTCAAGGAGCTGCGTCGGTACCTGGACGACCACGAGTTCGAAGAAGTTGATACACCGATCCTCCAGACCAAGGTCACCGGCGCCCTGGCAAAGCCGTTCATTACGCATCACAACGCGATGGACATGGCCTGCGTGCTGCGGATCGCGCCCGAGACGTGGCTCAAGCAGTGCGTCGCCGGCGGCATGGACCGCGTCTACGAAGTAGCGCGCTGCTTCCGCAACGAGGGCATGAGCCCCGCGCACCTGCAGGACTTCACGATGGTGGAGTGGTACGCGGCCTACTGGAACTACCAGGACAACATGGACTTCACCGAGGGGCTGCTCTTGCACCTCGTGGACACGCTCCTCGGGACCCGCAAGGTCGACATCGGTTCGGTCGTGCTCGATTTCGCGCCGTCGTGGCCGCGCATCTCGATGCGCGACCTGATCCTGCAGGACTCGGGGATCGACTACGCCGAGCTGCCTGACGCGGACGCTGTGCGTGCCGCGATCGCTGAGAAGGGCATCCGGCTGGAGGCCGACGGCCTCGACACGATGAGCCGCGGCAACCTCATCGACCAGCTCTACAAGAAGGTCAGCCGCCCTGCGTTGGTGAACCCCACCTTCGTGACGGACCACCCCATCGATCTCTCGCCCCTGGCGCGCAGCAACGATGGCGATCCGTCGCGCGTGGACCGCTACCAGCTCGTCGCCAACGGCTGGGAGTTGATCAACGCGTACTCCGAGCTCATCGACCCGTTGGACCAGCGGGCTCGCTTCGAGCAGCAGATGGAAGCCCGCGCCGGTGGGGACGACGAGACCCTGCCGCTCGACGAGGACTACCTGCGCTGCATGGAGCACGGCATGCCGCCGATGTCCGGCTGGGGCATGGGCGTTGATCGTTTCGTCGCCCTGCTGACGGGCCAGGACAACCTGAGGGAGGTGACCCTGTTCCCGCTGCTGAAGCCGCTCGAGTCGAGCCCGGACACGGCTTCGGATGCTGCCTCTGGCGACGCCCCCGGCGATGATGCCACTGGCGATGCCGCCGAGTCCATGTCCGACGAACATCGCGCCCTGCTCGGCAGCCCCGCCGACGACATCGAGGATCTTGGAATCTCGATGGAGCGCGCCCGGGTGTTGTTTGACGAGTGGGTTGAGACCCCGAGCCTGCGCCGCCAGATGGAAGAGGCCTCCATCGTGATGGGCGCCTTGGCCCGGCGACGCGGTGCGAACGAAGACGCATGGCGCGTCCTCGGGCTCCTGCACAACCTCGACTTCGACAAGGTGAAGGAAGCCGACCGGCACTGCCTTGTCGCCGCCGAGGTCTTCGTGGCCGAGGGGATGCATCCCGCCGGCATCCACGCCATCGCCGCCCACAACGACAAGGGCCTGCACGCGACGGGCATCCGCTGTGTCTCCGCCCTTGATCATGCCGTGTCGGCTGCCGAGGCCGTCGTTGGTCTGGTCCACGCCTCCTGCCAGGTGCTCCCCTCGAAGGACGTCAAGGACCTCAAGCTGAAGAGTCTGCGCAAGCGCTTCAAGAAGGCAGGCTTCGCCGTCAACGTGGAGCGCGACCTGATTGAGCGCTGCGAGGGCGCGGGAGTGCCGCTGGAGGACTTCCTCGCACTTACACTCGATGCCCTGCAAACGGAGGCTGTCTCGTGAGCGAGCCCGACACCAGCGGCCCTGACACTACCGGCCCTGATACGCGCGGGCAGGCGAACGCCCTCCGCATCCTGGGCGGCACGGCGGACGACTACGATCGCATCGTCGATCTCTCGACCGGCGGGCTCGATGCCCGCTGGAAGGAGTGGATGCTAGAGCGCATGCGCGCGCACCCTGCGGCGCCCACGCAGGTACTCGACCTCGCGAGCGGCACGGGCATCCTCTCGTTCCTCATTCTCGAGGCGTTCCCGGAGTGCCACCTGACCGGGGTCGACCTGCAGGAGGACTACCAAGCCGTGGCGCGCGGTCGCTCCGAGCAGCGGGGCCTCGCTGACCGCACGACCTGGATCCACAATGCCGTCGAGGACGCCGTCCTGCCCGAGGCCACCTACGACCTCGTCACGACCTGCTACATCCCGAAGTACGCCGATCGGCCGCTGCTCGCAGAGAATCTCTGGCGCTGGTGTGCGCCCGGCGCGCGACTCGTGCTGCATGACTTTGCGCACCCGAAGCACCCCGGCGTTGACCGCTACCTCTTCAAGCAGCACCAGCTCTGGCTCACCAAGGTGCGCAAGTCACATCCCCATTGGGTGGGGTGCTTTGAAAACCTCTACGACGTGGTCAAGGCCAGCACCTGGAACACCGATTTCGGTCCGCTGCTCGAGGCCGCAGGCTTTGTGGATGTGAGCCTGACCGAACTGAACCACGGCACGGCTGCCGTACTCGAGGCCCGCAAGCCGTCCTGATCGGTGGGAGCCCGGGTGTTTCGTGAAGCGCGCTTCGTTCGGCGGCCACAGGCGGAGGGTGCAAGGCTTGCGTGGGATGGCCTAGGACGTTCAGGGCTCCGGGGTGTTCTCGCGACGGGTTCGGGCCCGAGGTCGATGCCATCGCGCGGAGGCGGTACTGAACCGACTGTTGACGGGCGAGGGCAAAGAGATCGGGGCCGAAGACCAGCGAGAACGGCGCGATGCAACCCTGCTCCGCGTCGGGACATTCCTGCGTTCTTGTTCGAGTACTCGACACCGCGGGCGTTCCCGTGCTTGGCCGAGGTCTGAACAGCGATCGGCGCGCCAAGCCATCCATGGGCGCCGTTCTCTGAACTCCTCACACAGGCTTTCGTGTGCCCGCACGAAGCAGTGGCCTCGGCGACCAGAGCTCAGCCCTGCCGATCAGGGCCTCCCGTCAGCCACAGGCACCGCACCGCCGTGCCCGGTTCGCATCCAGCCTCGCGGCCCGAGCCTGCGTCCGCGCTGCTTCCAGTCGGTCAGGGATCGCCTCCCCCTTTCTGAAGTACATCTCATCGGGCGTCTGCCCCTTGAACGCAGAGTGGGGGATCTTCCCGTTGTGCTCCGCGACGTAGAACTCGACCAGGCCGCGGACCTTGGACTCTGAGTCAAGGCCGTTGAGGAACAGCCACTGGTGCTTGAGCACGCGCCACCACGCTTCGATCAACGAGTTGGAGGACGAGATTTCGGTCTGCGCCAGGACGCGCTTGAGAAGACCCGAGTCCACGACGGCATCGACGTGCTTGTTGTAGTTTTCCACGCCTCCGTCAGCGAGCAATGTGGGCGGCTCGGCTTCATGCTCGAGGTGTGCTCCGGCCTTCACCAGCAGGTCGGCTGAGCAGCCGGCGTCGAATGTGCGGTTCAGGCACCACGACAGAATCCGGCGGGAGAAGTTGTCAATCACGGCGTGCAGGTAGATTCGACTGCCGTCGAGCAGGCGGATCACGGTGGCGTCGATGTGCCAGATCTCGTTAGGCCTCGTTGCGCGGATGCCCACGCGCGGCTTCGCGGGATGTACCCGGAGTCTCGGGCGGCGCCAGCCATGAAGCCGAACGAGCCTGTGCCACGTTGAGGCCGAAGCGAACACTCGACCGATGCGCTGGGCGAGCAGGGCCAGCCTGCCTGTGGGGACATGGCGGTAGTCGGGCGAGGTGACCATGTCGCGGATCGCGTGGCGCTCCTCCGAGGTGAGTCCCTGCGGTGAGTCGTGTGGGCACGAGGACTGGTCTTCGAGATCGCACTCGCGCGCCGCGCTCCGCCAGGCGCGCAAGCGGGCCGGCGTCAAACCGACCACGGCCAAGAGCCGATGGACGCCCCGCACGCCGCGGGAGCGTTCGACCGCGCGGAGAAGGCGGTGCTTGTCGTCGCGGGCAACGCGAACGCGGGCGAGGTCGGGACTCACGATCCGAAGCAGGGCGAGGAGAACCCGCAGCGCGCCGGCCACGCGTGCAACCCGCGCCTCCAGCTTGGCGATGCGGATATGGAGGTCCGCAGCGGGTTCATCGAGGCGAGGCGCTGTCGTGACGGCCGGGAGCGGTCGTCGGAGCCAGCCCGCCGCTGTCGAGCGCGGGACACCGATTCGTGTCGCGATCGAAGCATCGCCCGTGTCGCGAACGAGTCGCAGGAGTCGGTGGTCGTAGCTTCGTTGGGTTCGCTTGGCGGACATCGAAGCATCGTCCCGGCCATCCCGGGCGGCGCATTGGTCCTCCGCGGAGACGCTCCAGGAAGTGTCGAGAACTCGAACAAGAATGCAGGAATGTCCCGACGCGGAGCCCGGCCGTCACCCAAGCTGAACCTACATACCGACATTGCGCATCACTACTTGATTGTGCGCAGGAGGAACCGTCATGCAGATCGTGATTCGTGATCGAGTGAACCAGTCTGAGGCCATCAGCGTGAAGGGGCAACCGATCGACATCTCCGGCTACACCGGCTTCACCATGAGCCTCGTCGTACACGCCCTGGCTGGTACGGGGCCCAGCATGACGGTGGGCTTTGAGACCAGTGACAACCTCGACGACTGGATTGGCCTCACGCCTGGTCTGACACTCGCAGCGACCGGCATCGACACCGACATGATCAGAATCACCGGAGGCGACGTGCTCCTGCGCTACGTCCGCCCGGCGATCGCGTCGATCGGCACCAACGTCGTCGTCAACTACACGCTGACCATCAACCTCTTCCTGGGCGCGTAGGGGGTCGCGTGGCCAACATCCTTCGACCTGGAACGTACGGGGTGATGCCGGGCGTCGTCGACGGCAGCCCCCAGTCTTCCCGTGATGTAATCGTGCCGGGCACGCAGCAGACCGCAACTGCGCCTGTTGCGCTGGTGCCCGCCGCTGCAGGAGGCGGGGGCGGAGGCTGAGGCCCCAACGGATGCGGAGGCCCTCCGGGCGGGGGCGGTGGTTGTGGCGGGGTCGGGTGTCCTGCAGGGCCGTCCCCTTCAAAGCCCGCTACCGCTGCTCCAGAGGGCGCTCGTGCTAGCCGGTCGCCTGCTTCGCTCATCCAGTCGAGCGCCGAAGACTACGGACGCGGGAGCACGCCGGGTTACAGCGGCTGGGAGGCCGCCCCCAGTGTTGCGTCCGGTCCAGTTGGGCGTGGCTCCGGGGCGGGCGTCGATTCTGGGGAACACTGGGACCTAGAGCTAGACATTCCGGACCTGCCCGAGCCCCCGGAAGCAGAAGACCCTTGGCGAGTCGACCCCGAGGCCGGTGGACGCGAGGTCGGAGGTGGCGACCCTCTCGACGAGGATGACGATGGTGGCTTGCCGTGGGTAGAACCGGGGTTTGGGCCGCCCGACGCGCCGTATCTGCCGCCGATCCTTCGGCGCCGCCCTGAGCCCCCCCCCGTGGTTCCTCCCTTCGTGGAGTTGCTAGGCGCTTGGCGCAGAATGATGGCTGAGTTCGCCCGACGCACGGGTCCGGGTCCGCGCGATCGTGAGGGACGCGAGCGCCGTCGTCGGCGAATACTCGAGTGGTTGCGACGTCTGCTGGATGAGGTCCTCGACCAACTAGGGACCGCACGGGCCTGGCACGACACCGCCGCGGGTCGGCGCGGGGACCCGCCCCCAGGCGTGAATCCGCTCGAGCCGAGGAGGGCGGTAGTCCGTAAGCGAAACTGGTTGCGAGATCCGACTTTCCGCCAAGATCTCGAGCTGTTGATGCGCGCATACGCGGGGGGGCCAACTGGCCAGCGCGGTGGATTTGCCACAGACATACCGCCGGCGAGCGACGCCGAGATGCAGGAGTTGGTTGTACGGATGGCTCAGGTGCGTGCCTGTACCCTCGACTGGCCGGAGTTTGTCCGGGACCTGGCGGTTGCAGTCGAGACTCGTGTTACAGCCCCCGGCGGCCCCAATCCGCTCCCCGAGGAGCCCGGCCAGGCACGGCGGGTACTCTCAACGCGAGAGCGCGTCTGGGCCCTAGCGGATGAAATTCTAAATCGTCTAGGAAGGCATCCGCCCCCGAACGGGTATGGGCCGGAAATGGCTCGCGCGGGAATGCAGAACGCGGGGCGTCGGCCTGGCATGCCACCCGCTAGCCAGCCCCGCTAGCCAGCCCCACTGGTCCGCCTTAGGGTGCAATCCCGATGTCTAGGTCCCGATGGCTCTCCGCGCTCCTCGCAATCGTGACGGCGGTCTGTTTGTTTGGCGCCGGCTACCTGACTGGCGCGGCACGATCGCGGGGCGACGGCGAACCATCGCGAACCCGTGGCGGACACACAGCCGTCGAGGGACTGCTCGACGAGTTGGAGACTGCGCCCCCTGGCTCCGCGGCGGAGAAGACGCTCGTGCGACAAATCGCGAGCCATGGCCCCGACGCCGTTCTTCCCATCCTGGATCGCCTAGAGGGAAAGCGTGGCAACGGCCCCGGATTTCCCCTGAGCGTGCCTCTCGCATACGTGACGCTGGCCTCAATTGGTAGGCCCGCCCACCACCAGATTCTGTCTGTGCTACTCGATGGGATGGTAGGGGAGTTGGAATCGGAAATGAAACTCCTGGCCGTGCTCGAAGGACTGGCGACCGCGCCAAGTACGCTGCCCCGGGTTGTCGATCGGCTAGCGAGCCTCGTGTCGAGGCGCAGCCTGCCTGTTCACGTCCGCCTAGCGGCACTGGAGACCATGGCAAACCCCATGTTCTACGAGTTTACGGAAGAGCAGACATTGGCCGTCGGGCCCGTAGTCGTTGAGGGTGAGGATACTGTCGTCATCTATGACGCTGGCAGGGTCTTGGTTGCAGGCATGATCGCTGCGCTGCTAGATGCCGACCTCTCCGTGCGGAGAGCAGCGGCTCGGCTTTGCCTTGAGCATGGCGAGGCAGTTCTTCGCTCCATAGCCGAACGCGACGGATGGATCGAGTGGGTTCGGAACGAGCACGCCGAACTCGCGCAGTTCGTCGAGGGAGTGCTGGCGCGCATCCGTCGGAGCCTCGGGTAGGCGTCCGAGGGGGCCGCGTGCTCTGGAGCGCCGGCGGGCTAACAGGTCCTCGTCCGGCGCAGCCCCCAGGTGGACATCTAGGCCGCCCCGTACCCCTTGAGCGCGCTGCGGCGCGCAGCCATGCTCCGCGTCAGGACATTCCTACGTTTCTGTTCGAGTACTCGACACCGTGCGTGTCGCCGCGCTTGGGCCGAAGTCGGGACACCGATCGGTCACAGGCGCCGTCCGCCAGCGCGGTATCCCGGCCCTTCCCGCAGGGTCTGAGAGGCCCGCCCGAAGCGGTGGCCTTGGAAACCAGGGCAACTCCCACACGGATCAGCGCCCGCCGTCATCCGCAGGCGCGGCAGCGCCGTGCCCGGTTCGCCTCCAGCCTCGCCGCACGCGCTTCCTGGCGGGCGGCTTCCAGTCGGTCAGGGATCCCCTGCCCCTTCCCGAAGTACATCTCGTCACTTCGCAGGCTTCGCGCGCCTGCGCTGCAAGGCCTGCGGGGCCGAGCACCTGATCGCGTTCTCCTGTCAAACGCGCAACTTCTGTCCGAGCTGCCAAGCCAAGCGCGCGGCACTCTTCGCGGAGCACTTCCTGGAGGTGGTGCGCCAACCTGTAGCGCACCGTCATGTGGTATTCACGGTTCCCAAGTCCCT
Organism: Planctomycetota bacterium; assembly: GCA_029259795.1. GTDB lineage: Bacteria > Planctomycetota > PLA2 > PLA2 > JAEUHO01 > JAHEIK01. The sequence goes on along the minus strand of JAJDEM010000154.1, from coordinate 2,356 downwards.
CCGCGGCCTCTTCGAGCGCGACCGCCGGCTGCTCTCCATACTCTGCCGCTCGGCCTACGACGCCCTGCGGTTCTGCCTGCAAGCCGGGCTCGGCCGCCGCGATGCACTCCCCGGCGTCGTGGCTTCGATTCAAACCTTCGGCTCGTTCGGCAACTGGCATCCGCACATCCACGCCTTGGTGAGCGCTGGGCTTCTCGAGCGCGGCGGGGGCTTCGTCCCGTTGGAACGATTACCCACAGCGGCGATCGAGGCTCGCTTCCGACGGCTGCTCCTGCTGCGCCTGGTTCGCGCCGAGCGCTTGTCCGCGTCGTTCATGGAGAGGCTTCTCTCCTGGGAGCACTCCGGCTTCTCGGTGCACGCGGGTGAGCCCCTGGAGGCGTCGGACCCCGGCGCCACGGAGCGCGTGGGCCGCTACCTCGTGCGTGCGCCCGTGGCGCTTGGCAAGGTGCACCCGCAGAAGGACGGGCGCATCAAGCTGCTCACGCCGCGCGATCGCGCAACCGGCGAAGAGGCGCGCTACTTCGACCCGCTCGACTGGGTGCATGCGATCACGACGCAGATCCCGGATGCCCGCCAGCACCTGGTGCGCTACTACGGCGCGTACGCCAATCGTGTCCGGCGCATCTACCGTGAGGCCGAGCAGGAGCGGGAGCAGGAGGCCCCCGGCCCCGGCGCGCCGCCCGCAACCGAAGACGTAGGCACAACGGAGGAACCTGCCTGGGCCAAGGCCAGGCGGCGATCCTGGGCACGGCTTCTCAAGCGCATCTACACGGTGGATGCCCTGGTCTGTCCGGGGTGCGGTCATGAGCTGGCGGTCGTGGCTGCCATTACCGATCCGGCCGTGATCGATCGCATCCTCGCGCATCGCAAACGCCGCGATCTCCGCAGTGCCTTCGAGCCCCGCGCCCCGCCGGCGGCCTGAGCGGCGCGCCCGGCAACGATGCGAGGGAACCAAACGAGCGCGAGGCCGCGCTTGGTGGGGGCGCTGCATGCCCTTCCTGCGCAAGGGGCTGATTGGGGCCCGTCCGTTCGCGCCACGGCGTGCTCCGGGTGCCCCTTCGCCGCCAGGAGGGCGGCGCGGGGCACCCGGAGCACGGTGGGGGTGGTCAGGGGGGCGGAAGGCGGTACTCGCCGGGGGTCGCTACAATCCCCTATCCGTCGCCAACATCGCTCTCCAACTGGTGAACTTGTCACGCGGCATCGCCCTCAGCGTGTACCCCCGCCAGCTAAGGGCGGCTGAGGACTGCGCAGGGAGGGTAGCAGGCGTCGTGTAGGTAGCTGAGGAGCTCACGACATGGCACGCGCACCATCGTCAAGATCCGCCGGCGCCGCGCACGCAGGACCAATTCCCCAGGCTTTGAGAAGCCGCCCCAAGCCCTGGTAGCGCATCGGCGTTGCCCTACAAGTCAGCATCGTGTTTCGGCGAACAACCCGTTGACGACCCTGCATCTGCGTCTATCTCGGATGGTGAGAAGAGCGAGTGTCGTTCCGTTGGCTTGATGCCACGGCGGCGGCTCGTCACCCGAGATGAGACTACACCTACATCGCTCGTGGCTAGGGGCCCGAGCAAGGGAGGCCATCATGGTCGTTGGAACCACTCTGTACAAGCTCGACGGCAATCCGTACTACAGCCCTGAGTTTGGGCGAGGCGGACTCGCGGCGCGATTCGCGGCGGACGTCACTCAGGTCACGGGCAGCCTTATCGGCCTCACGATCACGGTCGAACATCGCAACAGCGAAGACACCACCTGGGCGACGCTCGGTTCGTTCTCCGCCATCACGGCCACGGGCGCGCCGACGGTGGACCTGACGGGCTGTAAGGAAGTCGTGCGCTTCGTCTACACGTTCGACGCTTCTGACGCCGCGACGGCCGCCGTCCACTTCTTGATGCAGGCTCCCTCCTGGCGTCCCTACTAGCCGTCCGCGCTCGCGTGCATGACGCAGAGAGGACGGCCGCATGATCGTCGGCACTACGTTGTTCCGTCTTGACGGAAACCTCTACTACAGCCCGGAGTTTCCTCGAGGTGGCCTCGCTGCCTCGTTCTCCGTGGATGTGACGCACTACAGCGGCCCGACAGGGTTTGCTATCAACATCGAGACTCGCAACAGCGAGGACACGACATGGACGACTCTCGGGACGTTTGCGTCGATCACTGCGACGGGTCACTTCGCCGTAGACCTGACCGGCTGCGAGGAACTCGTGCGCTTCGCGTATGGGTTCGATCCCTCCGCCGCCGCAACCGACGCGGTTCACATTCTCATGCAGGCTCCGTCGTGGCGTCCGTACTAGGCTTGGAGATACTATGAACTTCGCGCCGAATGCTCAATCTTCTGGGGACTGCTCGGGAGGGCCCGA
>JAJDEM010000153.1 GCA_029259795.1 Planctomycetota bacterium | reverse complement strand
GATCCAGGCCGGACCGGCGGGCGCCGCCGTCACATCGGCGGAGCTCTCCTCACCGATCACAGGGATCCCCGGCTGGGCAGCTTCGAGCCGTCGGCGGATGTGCTCCTCGGCGGCCGTGTCGGCCGCCGTGACGACATCGCGCGCCCCGCGCCGCTCGATCTCCGAGCCCGAGAGTCGCCCGAAGCGCTCCATGAGAATGACACCGGCTTCTTCGGCCACCTGACGGGCAAGGTCGATCATGGCTTGATTGGAACGCCGGGAGCGGCGAGCACCAAGGCCGAACGCGCCCGCCAGAGCCGTGCGGTCCCTGGCGACTCAGGCCTGCGCGGCGTGGTCGGCGAGCACCTCACAGATCATGGCCTGGGCCCAGCGGACGATCGCCGGGTTGGTCTCGCGGTAGTAGCCCAGGGCCCCAATGGCCTGGGAGAGCGCCGAGCCGCGCCCCCGCGCCCAGCTGGCCTCATCGACCGCGAGCGCAGCGCGAAAGGCGCGCCGGCTCTCGCCCTCGAAGAGGTTCCACGCGGGGAGCAGGTCGATCGCGGGATCGCCGACGCCAAGCCCGCCCCAGTCGATCACCGCCGCAAGGCGGCCTTGGGCAGCGATGAGGTTGCCCGGGGCGAGGTCGCCATGGACCCAGAGCGCGGCGCCACCCCACACCGGCGCCGCCAGGTCGGTGTGCCAAGCCGCTGTCACGGCCGCGGTGTCGATGCATCCCTCGCACGCACCGATCATCGCCGCCGTGAACTCGGCCCGGGCGGCTAGCGGCACGCCCCGCTCGAAGTTGTGCGCGCCGGGCGCCGGGCCCTCGGTCGGGTCGATCGCCCGCAGCGCGCGGATGAAGCCAGCCAGCGCGTGGGCGGCAGCGACCGGATCGTTCAAGCGCTCCCGTTGGGCGGTGTCGCCTGGCATCCACGCGACGACGCTCCACTGCGCCGGATAGTCGCCGCTCGGCTCCCCGCGAGCCATGGGTTCGGGCAGTGCCAAAGGCAGTACCGGGGCGAAGCGCGGCAGCCACTCCAGCTCCTTTGCGAGCTGCTCTGCCTTCGCCTCGTTCCAGAAGACCGGCAGCCGGAGGGCCAGGTTCTCCCCCAGGCGATAGATCGCGTTCGCCGTCCCGTCGGAGTCCACGGCCGTGATCGCGAGGTCGGCCCATGCGGGGAATTGCTCGGCAATCAGCCGGCGCGCCAGATCCTCATCCGTCGGCAGCTGCCCCTCGTGCATGAGTCGCGTACCCACGACTCAGTCGTCCCGGCGCTCGCGAAGCTTGCGCCACCAAGCCACGCGACGCTCGGTCTCCTTCTCGGAACCGAGCGAGCCCGGGGTGTAGAGATCCAGCCCCTGGACCGTGTCTGGCAGATAGTCCTGCGCGACGAAGTGGTTTGGATGATCGTGCGGGTACCGATAGCCCCGACCATGCCCCGCCTCGCGGGCAAGACGCGTCGGCGCGTTGCGAAGCGCAAGTGGCACGGGCGCCTCCATGTGCTCGCCAGCCGCAGCGCGCGCCGCCTTCAGTGCAAGGGCGCTGCTGTTGGACTTGGGCGCGGTCGCCAGATAGATGACGGCCTCTGTGAGAGGCAGCTCGCCTTCGGGCTGCCCGAGGAACTGGATCGCACGCACGGCGTCCAGGGCAAGGGTCAGCGCCTGCGGATCGGCGAGGCCGATGTCCTCGGCGGCCATGGCGACCATGCGCCGCGCGATCACCAGCGGGTCCTCGCCGCCGACGAGCATGCGGCCCATCCAAAACAGCGCCGCGTTGACGTCACTCCCGCGCAGCGACTTGTGAAGCGCCGAGAGCAGGTCATAGCGATCGTCGCCGGACGCGTCGTAGGCCGTCAGCGGGGTCTGCGCCGCCTCGCGAATCGTCTCGGCAGCAATCGCCTCGGTCTCCGCGCCGGCCAGGACCGCGGCCGATTCGAGGATGTTGAGGAGCTTGCGCGCGTCGCCCCCCGCGACGGCGAAGAGTGCAGCACGCGCATCGTCGGCCAGGCGGTGCCTGTGCTCCAAGCCGTGCAGACGATCGGCCAATGCGCGATCGACGATGGAGCCGAGCGCGTCTTCCGAGAGAGCCTCCAGCCGCACGACGCGCACGCGCGAGAGCAGCGCGCCGATCAGCGAGAAGCCAGGGTTCTCGGTCGTCGCACCGACGAGTGCGATCGTCCCATCCTCGATGTGCGGGAGGAAGGCGTCCTGCTGCGCCCGGTTGAAGCGATGGATCTCATCGACGAAGAGCAGCGTGCCCTGGCCATCCGCCTGGCGGAGCTTGGCCCGCTTGATCACCTCGCGCACGTCCTTGACGCCCGATGTGACGGCCGAGAGATCCTCGAAGGCGGTACCGCTCTGGCCCGAGAGCAGGCGCGCCAGCGTCGTCTTGCCGGTGCCAGGGGGGCCCCACAGGACCAGGCTCGGCACCGCGCCCGACTCGAACGCACTCCGCAGGAGACTCCCGGCCGCCAGTACCTCCTCCTGTCCCTGGACATGATCCAGGGACTCGGGCCGTAGGCGATCGGCGAGCGGTGCCCGAACCGGCGCCATCAGCGCGCAATCTCCCGCACGAGGTCGTCGATCAACGCGGGGCTGGCTCGGGCGCCATTCAGGATGATCGCGAAGACATGGCCCACCGCGCCCGGACGCTCGACGTAGCCCGCGAGTGCGCGGACCCGGGTGTCGTTGAGACTGCCCGTCTTCGCATGCACGCGGCCCTTGAGCGAGAGGAGGCGCTTGCGCAGCGTTCCGCTGACACCACTGACGGCGAGTGACTTGAAGAGCACGGGGCCACGCAGGGGATCCATGTCGAACTTGTGCAAGACGTCGGCAAGGACGCCGGCGCTGACGCGGTTCTTCGGACTGAGGCCGGAGCCGTCGCGCATGTCCGTGCCTTCGGCGTCGTAGACCTGCCGGCGCTTGAGCATGGCATTCACGGCCCGACCGCCGCTCGCCCAGGAGCCGACGCCATCAAGCGCGAGGCCGGCCCGCTTGAACAGCATGCTGGCATAGACGTTCTGGCTTCGGACGTTCATGACGGAGAGCGCGGGGATCAGGTCGCCCACATGCTCGGTGAGCACCGTCCCGGCGCGCCGGTCGGCCGCATCACGCGCGTGCCGCGCGCCGCCGTCGACGAGGATGTTCTCGCCCTTGAGCGAGGCAAGGACGGCACCCCCAAGAAACAGGGTGGGATCCGGTACGGGGATATGGAAGCTGGCGCGCCCCTTCCGGGGGACCCGGCCAAACAACTCCAACGTGCGTCCCTCGTCGACCCAGCGGCCGCCGACACTGGAGCGCCCCTTCGCGATCGTCTGGATGCTGTTCTTGAGAGCCCACGGGCCGTGGCCCGCCGCCAGGGTCACTGCAGCCCGCCCTTGGCCCGTCGCGCCTCGCACAGAGACGTCGACACAGCCGTCGTTGAACCCCAGCCCACCCACCGGCGCACCGTAGTGGCGCTGCTTGTCTTTGGCCGTCCAATCGACGTGGGTGTACTCCCGATCGAAGCCGCCCGAGTCAAGGACAAGCGCCCCACGCACCCGGCGGATGCCCGCCGCAGCCGCCGCGCGAGCAAAGCGCCCGGGAATGGTCATGGGCTTGCCCTCATGGAAGCGTCCCGACAGGCTCGGGTCGCCCGCGCCGTGCAGGACGAGATCCCCGTCCAGCACGCCGTCCTTGGAGAGCGATCCCCGCATGGTCAGCCGCGTGCGGAACCGATGAGACGGCCCCAGAAGGTCGAGCACCGCCGCTGCGGTGAGCACCTTGGCCGTCGACGCGGGAATCAGGGGCGTCTTCGCGCCGCCGGCCCAGGGAATCATGCGGCCGGGCCCGCGCGTCAGGATCTGGATGCTGTACTCGCCCGGCTTGAGGCCGGCCTTGCGCACCCGCGTGGAGATGCGCTTGGCCATCGTCGGCAGG
>JAJDEM010000152.1 GCA_029259795.1 Planctomycetota bacterium | reverse complement strand
GCTCATGCTGCCGATTGAATCCCCCCCCACCGACGCCCGCGGGAGGCTCCGCACCGAATCAGCCGCCGAGCGAACGCAGGGGCACCTCGTGGGTGAGCAAGACCTCGCCCTGCTCGCCGATGGCGCGCAGCTTGAGGCGCGGGCCGCCCGCGCGATCCCAGTCGATCTCCACGAGGCCCCCATGGGTCTGGCCGACCGGCCCGTCCATCCGGTAGGGATTGTGGACCTGCGCGGAGGTCCCGTTGATGTAGGTGAGCCCCGAGGCCGTGAACTCGAGCAGCGGATAGCCCCTGCGCTTGAGGCCGGAGAGCTCGCCGAACTGCACATGGCCGCTGAGCAACAGCACGCCCCGGACCCTGCTGCCTTTCAAGAGGTCGAAGAGCCGCTTGCGGTCGCGGGGGTAGTTGCCCCACTCATCCATGCCCTTCTGATCGGGGATGACCTGGACGCTCGAGCAGAGGAGCCGAAGCTCCGCCGGATGGGTCAGCTCACGCTCGAGCCAAGCCCACTGCTTCGCGCCAAGCAAGGTCGTCGCGGCATCCATGTTCGGCACATAGCGCCCCATGGTCCCCGAGAGGCCGGCGGCCTCCTTCTCGGCCTTGCTGCGCGGGTCCGGCTGGGTCGGCCCCTTGAACGTGCGGGTGTCGAGCAGGATCACCTGCACGCGCTTGCCGACAGGCCCGAAGATGCGCGCGTCGCATACGGCGCCTCGCGCGCGGCGGGCAGAGCCCTGCGGCTCCCCGAAGAAGTCGAGGAACATGCGGCGCGCCACGGCCTTGTGTTCGAAGGCCGCGCCAGCGTCCTGCGTGCCGAACTCGTGGCCGTCCCAGGTAGCCATCACGGGCACCGCTGCGCGCAGCTTGCTGAAGTCGGGATGGGCCGCGAGCGCGCGCCAAGCCGCCGTCATGGAGGCCTCGCTGAACGGCACGACCTGCGCGCCAACCCCGTCACCGCAGATGGCGTTTCCGAGGGAGAGATAGAGGTCGGGCTTCTCGGCCAGGAGCGCATCCCAGATCGGCTGCGGTTGCGACGGGTGGGCACAGGAGCCAAACGCGACTCGGGTCACGACGCCGGGGGGCGGCGGCTGCCAGGTGACGTCCGCGAAGCGATCGGTGACCGCGGGCGCGTCGTCGCCGCAACCGCAGAGGAAGAGCAGGACCAGGGCGACAGCGAGGGCTTTCATGGGCCGCGTAGGCTACCGCAGCGCGTTGTCCGGCGGTCATCTGCGCCGACGTCCTGGTTCGGGCTGGGGGTCCCCACAGCGACAATCCCCACGCCGACCTTGGTGGTGCGCAATGCACAGGGCGATGCTTCGTCGTCCGGGCCGCGATGGCGTGGCCGAGACTCGTTCGGCGTGAACCATGGTGTGTTCCACACCGTGCTTCTCGCCGCTTGCATGGCGGTGGCGGCGCGGCGCGCGCCGCGCCGCCCCTTACGCCTTGCCCTCCCCAACCTGGCAGCCGTGACAGATCATGCGCTTGTGGCGACGTTTCAAGGCCTGGATCGGCTGGGGGCTCGGCCCGAAGCATCTGTCTGTCCGGCTTGGCCGGCCGTACGAGGGCCTCGAGGGCGTGCGCGTCCGCTACCAGGAAGCGCGCATTCCCAAGCGCTCCGGCGGCACGCGCCGCTTGTGGATCCCCAACGACGAGACGAAGGAAGTCCAGCGCTGCATCCTGCGGCGGCTCTTGGCGAAGCTACGCACCCACGCGCAGGCCACCGGCTTCGAGCCGGGGCGCTCGATCGTCGACAACGCCAGGCCGCATGTCGGCCGGCGCGTCGTCATCAAGATGGATGTCATCGACTTCTTCGAGTCGACGACCGCCGCGCGCGTCGAGCGCTACCTCCGCCGCATCGGCTGGAACAAGCGGGTCGCGGCCCTGCTCACGCGCCTCGTCACCACCAGCGGCTGCCTGCCCCAGGGTGCCCCGACGAGTCCGCGGCTCTCCAACCTCCTGAACATCGGGCTCGACGAACACCTCCAGCGCATCGTCGAAGGCAACGACGGACACTACACGCGCTACGCCGACGACATCACCATCTCGTTCGGTCCGCACCCGAAGCCCGAGTTCGAAGGCAGCCGGGTGCGCATCGTCATCCGCGCGGTGGTACGCGCCCTGGCCGCGCACGGCTACCGGGCCCACGAGCGAACGAAGCTCAAGGTGATGTATGCCCATCGCCGGCAGATGGTCACCGGGCTCGTGGTGAACGAGCGGCTGCAGCTACCCCGTACGACGCGCCGCTGGCTGCGCGCAGTCCGGCATCGCAAGGCGAGCACAGGCACATGCACGCTCACCGACCCCCAGCTCCAAGGCTGGGCTGCCTTCGAGGCGATGGTTGCCGCCGCCGCGCCGAGCGCGCGAGCCTAGTCCTCGCTGCCCATCTGGTCGCGCAGGATTGCTTCCATGAAGTCGGTCAGCTTGCCGTCCAGTACGGCGGCGACGTTGCCGGTCTCGTGGTTGGTGCGGTGGTCCTTGACGAGTTGGTAGGGCTGCAGCACGTAGCTGCGAATCTGGCTGCCCCACGCGATCTCGCCCTTCTCGTCATAGCGATCCGAGGCCGTTGCGGCGCGCTTCTCCTCCTCGTGGCGAAGGAGCTTGGCCTTGAGCATCTTCATCGCGACCTTGCGGTTGCGATGCTGCGAGCGCTCGTTCTGGCAGGCGGCGATGATCCCTGTCGGCAGGTGACGGATGCGCACCGCCGACTCGGTCTTGTTGACGTGCTGCCCACCCGCGCCGCCGGCCTTGAACGTCTCGATCTCGATGTCCGCGTCCTTGATCTCGATCTCGGCGGTGTCCTCGACGAGCGGCATGACATCCACCGAGGCGAACGTGGTCTGCCGGCGACTCTGGGCATCGAAGGGGCTGATGCGCACGAGCCGGTGCACGCCGGCTTCGTTCTTGAGGTAGCCGTAGACGTAGGGACCGTGGACCTCGACGAGGGCCGAGCGGATGCCGGCTTCGTCGTTGCCCTGGACGTCGACCTCCTTGACGGTGAAGTCCATGACCTCGGCCCAGCGGCTGTACATGCGCAGGAGCATCTCGGCCCAGTCGCACGCCTCGGTGCCGCCCGCACCGGCGTTGATCTGCAGGAAGGCCCCCATCGAATCGTTGGGTCCGGACAGGAGCATGCGGAACTCGAGGACCTCAAGCGACGCCTCCAGGGCCTCGGCCTGCGTCTTTGCCTCGGCCAGGGTGTCGGCGTCGTCCTCGTCGGAGCCCAGCTCGAGCAGGAGATCGGCGTCCTCGAGCGACGCAGCGAACGCGTCAAACGGGGCCAGGGCCGCGCGCGCATCGCGCAGCTGGCTCACGATGGGCTGCGCCGTCTCCTGGTTGTCCCAGAAGCCCGGTGCCGTCATCTTCGCTTCGAGCGCTGCGTGTTCCTCTCGCGTGCTGTCGAGGTCAAAGCCGCCCCCGAAGCCGCTCGAAGCGGTCTCGGAGGGTCTTGAGGCGGGTGCGAGTCTCGGCGACGCTCATGCGGCGCACGGTAGCGCGGAACGTTCCGAGACCGAGGTGAAATCACGCCGGTCCCGCGCGTGGCACTACGACGGTCGCTGCGGTGGCCGCCGACGCTTCGCCCGCTCGAGCAGGCTCGTCAGGTCCTGCTGCGGCTCCGCGTCGGGCGCAGGCTTGGGCTCGGTCTCGATCTCCGGAGGCGTGTCGGCCGGCGTCTCGGTCTCCGTGCGCGCGGCCGCCCGACGGTGCGACCGACGGCGCGCAAACGGGCGCCGAGCGCCTCGGCGAAGCGCGGAGGCCACACGCTGCAAGGGCGCCAGCGGGACCTGCGGCCGCAACCGCCGCACGAGGATCTCGAGCAGCAACACCGCGAGGGCCGCCCAGGCGAACCAAGCCCCGAGCGGCGTCACGCCGGTGGACGCACGACTGCCGGCCAGGAGCGCCTCGGCGGGCGGATCAAGGCGACCGCCAGCGATGCGCACGAGATCGCGCAGGGTGCGCTCACCCTCGGCGGGATCGAGCCGTGGCTCGAACTCCGGGGAGTAGGGCAGCGTGAGGGCCGGCAGCCTCAGGAAGCGGCCGTCGGCCAACTTCAGTACCGGCCGGTAGATGCCTTCGCGCGGCAGGGGCATCCGCGCCTCGAGACGCGTGTCGCCGACGCGCGTCAGCAGGAGGGCTTGGGGGGTGCCATCAGGCCCCAGCATGCGGGCTTCGATGCCGCCCAGCAGATCCTCGCGATGGGACTCGACCTCGACAGAGACGATGGCTTCATGCCCCCGGCGCGTGACTTCGGCATACACATCGCGGACCGCCTCGGTGCCCGCGAGCCAGCGCACCAACGTCGCGAAGAAGTCGCTGTAGCCGCCCCATGTCGCCACGCCGCCCGCAAGGGGTCCATCGGCAATCCCGAGGTACGCCGCGCTCCGCCCGAGGCCCGCCTGCTGGAAGGCCAGCAGCGGTGCGCCGGTGTCGTCCTTCGTCACGAGGCCTCGCTGCGCCCCCGGCTTCAGGTACGCGATGCTGTACCCGCCGACCGTCGGGAAGGCCCCGCCTTGCAAGGCACCGACCGCGACGATGTCCGGCACGACGGCAATGCCGGTCGGCTCCTCGACAATCGAGCTGCGAGCGACCTGGATCGTCTCCTGCGCAAACATGCGCGGCAGGTCCATGGGGTCGTCACCGAAGAAGCAGCGGCCGCCGCCGAGCTTCGCCAGGTCCTTGAGGAAGTCCGCGTCGACATCCGTGTCACTGCCAAGCCCGATGACCGAGACGGTCACACCCGCCTTGCGCAGCTGCGGAACGAAGGTCTTGTAGTCCCCAGGCTCCTCGGCATCGCGCGCGTCGGCGAAGACCACGATGTGCTTCGTCCCCTGGCTCGCACTGCGCAGCTCGTTCGCGGCGGCACGCAGGGCCGTGTACGTGAAGATCCCGCCCCCCATCGACTCGATGCTCCGGATCGCATCGAGGATCGGCGGCTTGTCGGCGGCGCGGGTAAGCGGCACGACGATGTGCGCGGCGGAGTCCACCGCGATCACGGCGACCGAGTCGCGCCGCCCGAGCATCTCGACTGCGGCGATCGCGCCCAGGTTCGCAAGGTCCATCTTCGTCTCGCCGGTTGGGATCCGCATCGACATCGAGCCGGAGCGATCCAGGGCAATCGCCATGGCGAGCGAGAACTTGCGCTCCTCCTCGCGGATCTCCATCGAGACGGGGAGGACCTCCTCGATCGGCGAGCGGTAGTAGCCGCCGGGACCGAACGACGCCCGCCCGCCGGTCATGAGCAAGCCGCCGCCGAGGTCACGCACGTAGGCGCGTAGCGCGACCGGCGCGTCGCGGGGCAGGTCCTCCAGCGGAATGTCCTCGAGGATCACGGCGCGCACGCCATCCAGCGCATCGAGGGAGAGCGGCGCGCCCGCCGGCGCGTGGACCGTGACAGCCAGCCCCGCGGCCCGCAGGCTGCGCGTCAGGCGGTCCTCCCGGCCTTGGGGCGTGATGGCAAGTACGCGGAAGGGCCCGGTGACCCGCACGGCACCGCGCGCCCGGTTGTTCTCGAGGATGCGGTCCTCGCCCACATCGCAGCGGACCTCGTAGCGGTGCACCCCCGGCGCGCGGATCGCATCCTGGAAGCGCAGCCGATTGAGCCCGCGCCGGAAGGCCCGCGTGCCGCTCGCGATCGGCTTGCCGTCGCGCAGCAGCGTGAACGGTGCCTCCACGGGGCGGTCGGCGCGCACCCACACCGACACCTGGAAGGGTTCGCCGGTGGCGACCTCACCCGGCAGCGCAATGTCCTCCACGGCCAGGTCGAACGCGCCCGGTCGCCGCAGGGGTACGGCGTCGATGCGGATCCCGCGCCGGAGCGACTGGCGCGCCGCGGCGCTGGCGCCGCGTCCCGTCGCTTCGCCATCGCTCAGCAACAGAACACTGCCCTGGCGGCCCGGCGCGATCACACCCAGCGCAGCCTCGAGCGCAGCCGCGATGTCGGTACCATCCGGATCGACAACGCCTTCCGGGGTGCGGAACGTGAAGTCCTCCGTGGGGCTCTGCTCCACGACGGCCTCGCGCCCAAACGAGATGACGCCGATCCGATCTCCGGGCTGGAGGTGCTCCTTCGCCAGGGCCGCGTACTCAGCCAGCGCATCGCTGGATTCGGGCGGCACGGATCGAGAGCGATCCACGACAAGAATGAGATCGCGTCCGGCCGCGTGGTCGAGCCGCAGCGGTCCGGCCAGCAGGCCCAGCAGGAGCCCCAGCAAGACGACGCGCAGCGTCGTCACGGCACGCCCCGCGTGAAGGCGCTTGCCGAACACAAGCAGCACGACCAAGCCGAGCAGGAAGATCTCCGGATGCTCGAAGCGGATCATGACTTCCTCCCGAGCACCCACCAGTCGGCGAGTACGGCGAGCAACAGAAGCAGGGCCAGGATCCGGCCTTCGAACGCACCCCGCGAGGCGAGCCGCGCGCTAGGGCTCGTGGCGGAGGCGTTGGCTTCCTCCTCCGCCGGCGCATCGAGCGCGCTCGCCTCCCGGAGGTCTGACTCTTCCAGGTCCACGAACTGGACCGCGTAGCGGGCGACGACGGTCTCGCCGACGCGCAGGGTGTGCAGTCCGACCCGCCGCGCCTCCCACGTGAGGTAGCGCCAGCCCGTCGCCGGCCGCGCGCCCCCAGCGGGCCCCTTCAGCACATGGGCCGCCGCCGCCTCAGGCGAGCCCTCGAAGCGGAACGCCAGCTCGGCCCCGAGCCGCACGTTGCGGCGGGGCGGCCCCGGCATGCGCCCCCGGATGGTCTCCACGAGATTCGCCATGAAGATCGGCCAGTCCGGGGACGACGCGAGGTTGCTGCGGAGCGGGTCCAGATTGGCATGCAGCCGAATGCCCGTGCCCACGCGCTCCTCGGAGAGGAGGGCCTGCTCGCCCGCCAGCACCAGCGGCAGCCCGCGCAGCGCACCCCGACCGGCGCCCCACACGACCCCCTCCAAGCTGAGCCCCGCGAGCAGCGGCTTGCCCTCGTCGCCACCGAGCACGCGCGTCCGCTCGAGGAGGAATGGACCGATCCAATCGTCGCGCCCCTCGCCCGGTGCATGCACGAGCAGCTCCACGCCGCCCGGTGGCACGGCGCCCACCCGCGTGGCGACGCGTAGCCGAGCCGCCTCGGATCGCTCGACGATCTGCACGTCGGGCAGGGCGTGGAGCGCGTGCGTGATGCGGAGTGCCGCCGCATCGGCCTCCGTCAACGCGACGTGCACGGGCACCACGCGCGCCGGCTCCGGGAGCAAGAGCGCCTCGTTGTCGAGCGCGAGGGCGTCCTCACTGAGGCGCAGCCGAAGCGGCACGCGCCCCGCGGGCACCGTCCAAGCAAGGTGCAGCGCCCGGCCGGGAGCCACGGAGACCTCCTTGCGGACGATCTCGCGCTCGCCCGCGTCGGTGACGACCTCCAAGACCACCGTGCACGGCTGGGGCGACTCGGCCCACGCCATGAGATCGACGTACACGCGCTCGTCGTCGCCGCGCGGCACGCGACGCGCGCTGACGATACCGACGTTGGCGCGGGGTACGCCGAACGCCGCGTGCCGATAGCGGGGCGGCGGCGGCAGGTCCTCGCGGTCCGTCACGTAGATCAGCTCCCCGGTGCGAGCCGCGAGGTCGAGACCCAACTCCCAGGACGCGCTCGGGTCGTG
>JAJDEM010000151.1 GCA_029259795.1 Planctomycetota bacterium | reverse complement strand
TGCAAGCCGATGGCGGTCAGGATGGCGATGGACAGCTCGGCCGAAGACTGGAAGTGCACACTGCGCTGCCACAGCGCGTGCGTCATGTGGCGACCATCGCGCGTGCGGGGCGTGTCCGGGTGCCCTTGGTCCGCGAGCATGCCGAGGCCGAGGATCGCGAACGCCCGCGTACGCGGTCGCTCGCTCAGGTCATCGATGCGGCCGAGCAGGGTCGCACGCACACTCTCGATGGTCGCGAGCGGCAGTCGGGCGCTGACGGCATCGCGACGGAGCAAGGCCAGGCCCAGGAGCGCGGCCTCGCGCATCTCGTGGGCGATGGTCTTGTTGCTCGCCCAGGCCTGCAAGAGCGTCACGGGGGCTGCCCCCTGCGCCACCCGACCGAGCGTGACTAGCGCAGCAGCCTGCAGGCGCATCGGGACCTTCTCCTCGGGTCGGGCAAGGGCGAGCAACTCCCGCATGAAGCGGCTCCGGTTGATCGCTGCCGCCGGCAGGCTGGGTACCGGTGTGCCCTTGCCCGTCGTGACCGGCCCCGGCAGCGTGGACGTCAGCTCATAGACCTTGGTCCGCTCGAGGAAGCGAGCCGCATTCAGCTCCCACCAGCGGTACCAGCCCTCGGGGCGCCAGCTGGGCTGAACGCCCTGGCCCGCGTCGGGCGTGACGACCGGTGGGGCCGGCTCGAGCGGCGACGGCCGCGCACTGCGCTTGGGGCTGTCGCTGGGGTCCTTGAAGTTCGCACCGTGAGCGTGGGCAAGGCGCGTGTCGAGCACGAGCAGTCCGGCCATCGTCAGCGTGGCCAGCCCAGCCAGCAGTGCTAGCCCGAGGTACCTCATCGTGCTCCCGCTCCCTTCCCCACCGTACTCCAAACGCCGCTCAGGCAAGGCGGGTCCGCGGCGGACTTCAGATGCCCGCAAGGTGAGTGTTCCCTCAGCGGTCGTGACCAACGGACCGGAACGGAAATGAGGGCGCGTCGCACGGGTAGCGGCCCGCTACAGTTCGGGCAGGTGGGTTGTCCGACGCGTCGGCTACGCGAGGACAAGAACAACATGCGCGCACGTGGGAAGGCCCCGACGATCCGGGCCACCGGCCCCGCGCCCGCTGCCACCCTGTGGGGAGAGGACGAGTTGCTCCGGTGTGAGCGAGAGAGCGGTCCCTAGCGGACCGCGCGATCGCCGCGCACTGTTCGGGCAGACGTTCGCCGCGTCGAACCCGATATCCCCTCTGAGGCGGCCCTGCTTGCAGGGTCGCCTCACTTTCCTTCTAGCGACGTACGCGGCGCGCCACGTCAGGCGGACGGCCAGAGCGACGCGAAGATGCCCGCCGTCGTCAGGGCGTAGAGCAGGCCGTCGAACATGAACTTGCACGTGACCTTCCAGGCGGCGCCCTTCCAGATCGAGTCACAGATGGTGGCCATGGAGTAGCCCATGAACGCGACCGTGCTCGCGAGCCGGAACACGGCCATGTACTCGATGTCCTTGCCCAGGCTGAACGAGCACACGTAGCCCACGAAGATGGAGACGACCACCGAGAACAGGAACCACTGCAGCAGGCTCTTGCCGATCGCAGGCGTGCCCGTCGGCAAGACGGTGACGTAGCCGACCGGGCCCTGCTCGTACTTCTCGATCATCTCCGGGGTGCCCATGTCCTTCATCGAGCTCGCGCACGGGAACATGTACATGCCGGGCGTGACGCCTTCGGCCCGCATCGACTCGAGGACCTTGCCCTCACCGGCCAGCTTGCCGTGGTCGCCCTTGTGGAGTGGCGTGCACATGTGGATCACGGAGCTGACCACGAAGACACCTACGGCGGACAGCAGGATGGGCAACCAGAGTTCAAGAAGTTCAGCCATCGGGGTCTCCCTCACGTTGCTCGGGGCGCAACCAGCCTACAGGACAGGCCTGTTCCCGTCCCAGGGCACAACGGAAGGCGGGCGCGTGGGTTGCCCCGCGCGCCCGCTTGCGTGAGGCCACCCCACACGGGGGCGGCCGGCTCCACGACCCTGTGGCCGCGTAGCAGTGTTACTAGCCTCAGCTCTTGCCCGAAGAGGGCGCCACGGCGGGAGCCGTGGCGGCGGGAGCACCCGTCGCGCACGGGTCGCACGGGTTGGGCTCCTGGTCGCAGCAGCAGCCGACGAGGAGCGCGCTGCCCAGGGTGAGCAGACCGAGCATCAGGAAGGTTCGAACCTTGGTCATGGGGCCTCCAGGTTGTCCACCTGGGCCACGCGCCGCGTCCGACGCGGGGAGTCCAAGGCGGCGCTCCCGCACCGGGGAGCAACGGGATCGGCACGCGAGCGGACGCCCGCGCGTGCGCGTCATTATCGGACGCGCCGATTCGCAAGCAAGCCACAATCGTCAACACCGATCCGAATTGTCCGCGCTTCGCCCGCATCCGGCCCCCAGGCCTGGCCCCAGGCTAGGCCGCAGGCCCCTCGCGCTTGGCCTCGAGGAGCTCCCAGCGGGCGTAGGCCGCCTCGATCGAGAGGCCTACGGACTCCAGCCGCGTGGTCGCGCGGGCGATGGCTTCGCCGGGACCCTTGAAGAAGGCCGGGTCGGCCAGCTGCTCGTGAAGCGCCGCCTGCTCGGTCTCGAGCTTCTCGATCTGGGCCGGAAGGTTGCGCAGCTCGCGCTTCTCCTCCTTGTCGAGGCTCGAAGGCGCCGGGCCCTTGCGACGCCGCTTGCCCTTGCGCTCGCCGGCCTCGACCGGCTCCGCTTGCTTGCGCTGGGCAAGCCAGTCGGTGTAGCCCCCGGCGAACTGCCCGACCCGCCCCGCGCTGGCGGCCTCGCGTTCCAGGCCGCCCTCAAGAACCAAGGTGCTCGTCGCGACATGATCCAAGAGTTCGCGGTCGTGGCTCACGAGGAGCACCGTGCCCTCGTAATCCGCCAGGAGCGACTCGAGGACCTCGAGCGTCTCGACGTCGAGATCATTCGTGGGCTCATCGAGCACCAACACGTTCGACGGGCGGCAGAACAGCCGCGCAAGCAGCAGCCGGTTGCGCTCCCCGCCCGAGAAGTGCGTCACACCCCCGCGCGCCTGGTCGGAGGTGAAGAGGAAGTCACGCAGGTAGCTGACGACGTGCCGCTCCTTGCCCCCGACCATCACCGTCTGATTGCCACCGCCGACGTTCTCGGCCGCAGAGATCGTCTCGTCCAGCGTTGCATGCAGCTGATCGAAGTAGCCGATCTCCAGGTTCGTGCCATGGCGGATGCTTCCGGCGTCGGGCGTGAGCTCGCCCAGCAACAGACGCAGCAGCGTCGTCTTGCCCGAGCCGTTGGGCCCCACGATGCCGACGCGGTCTCCACGCAGGATCGTCGCGTCGAGTCCGGCGATCGACGGACCGTCCTCCCACGCAAAGGCGACTCCCTTCGCCTCGACGACAAGGCGACCGGACGGCGCGGCGGAGGACGCCTGCATCTGAACGCTGCCGGCGACCTCGCGCCTGCCAGCGCGCTTGTCGCGCGTGTCCTCCAAGCGCCGGACGCGGCCTTGATTGCGCTTGCGGCGCTCGCGAACGCCCTGGCGGATCCAGGATTCCTCCTGCTTGTGCTTCTTGTCGAAGTCCTTGGCTCCGCGCGCCTCGACATCCAGCGCGTGCTCCTTGCGCTCGATGAACGTGTCGTAGTCCGCGTCGTGGCGCGTGAGCGTGCCCCGGTCGAGGTCGAGGATGGCCGTGGCCAGACCGCGCAGGAAGGCACGGTCGTGGGTCACGAAGAGGAAGGTGCGCACGTGGCGTCTAAGGAACTCCTCGAGCCACTGGATGGCGTCGATATCGAGGTGGTTGGTCGGTTCGTCGAGGAGGAGCAGATCGGGCTCCTCGACCAGCGCCCGGGCCAGCAGGACTCGGCGCTTCAGGCCAGCCGAGAGGTCCTCGGCGCGGGCGTCCGACGCAAGCCCCACGCGCGAGATGACCGCTTCGGCGCGGGCGCGGGTGGCATCGAGCTCACTGGGCTCCACCGGCCCGCAGCCCGTCAACACAACGTCCAGCACAGGGCCCGCGAGATCGTCGGGGACGCGCTGGGAGAGGTAGCCCACGCGGAGACCCGGCTCGCGCACGATGACTCCGTGGTCGGGCTCGGCTCGACCCTGGATCACATCCAGCAGCGTGGACTTGCCCGCGCCGTTGCGACCCAGCAAGGCGAGACGCTCCCCCACCTGCACGGTGAGGTCGAGGCCGTCGAGGACGGGAGGCCCTCCGTAGCCGAGGGTGACGCCCTTGAGTTGCAGGATCGACATGGCCGCATTCTCAGCGCGTGGTGGCGAGTCGGTAGGGAATCACCGACGGCGAATCGGGACGGATGCGAGTGGGCATGCGAACGGGCCGCGTGCATGACACGCGGCCCGTAGGCGATCAGGACGTAGAAGGGGAATGCCGTCTACTTGTTGCAGCCGCTCGGGCACTCGCCCTTGGCCTTCGACTTAGCCTTGTTGCAGCCGCCGCAGCAGCTGCTCTTGGCATCGCCGGTCGTGCCGGCATCGCCGGCCGGAGCCGCCGCGCCCTTGACCTTCTTGGACTTGTCGCACTTGGACTTGTCGCACCCGCCGCAGCAGCTGCCCTTGGCGTCGCCCGTCGTGCCGGCATCGCCAGCGGGAGCCGCAGCACCCTTGGCCTTGGCCTTGGCGCCGTCGCACTTGCCGCAGCAGCTGCCCTTGGCCTTCGCCTTGGCAGCGTCGCCACCGCAGCAGCCGCTCTTGGCGTCGCCGGTCGTGCCCGCGTCGCCAGCCGGGGCCGAAGCGCCCGTGGCCTTGGCCTTGTCGCAGCCTTCGCAGTCCGAGCAGGACTTCTTGGAGGCCATGGCCTTGAAGAAGCTGATCGTGCGGTCGGCGTTCCAGCCATCCTTGACCATCGCGGCGCGAAGGTCGGCAAGCGGGGCATCCTTGGCGGCGTACCACGTGCGCCAGGCCTTCTCACCTGCGGCGGTCGAGGGGCAGCCGCACTCGGCGTTCGGTGCGACCTGGCTCGCAACCCACTTCATCATGGAGATGACGGGCGAGGGCGTTGCCGTCGCCGGCTTCGCCGCCGTGGTCGCGGGGGCCTTCTTGGGGGTCGCGACCTTGGCCGCGGGAGCTTCTTCACCCGCCGTGGCAAGGCCGGTCGTCACGAGGCCGAGGACCGCGAGCAGCGAGAGGGAAACGAGGAAGGAAGAGAAACGCATTCGGGAGTTCTCCGGAAGATTGTGGGAGGTAGTTGGGAGGTGCGGAATCATACCAGTGGACGGGGGCGACCGTGGTCCTACGTCGGGACCAAGCGCCCGACAAACTCGCCAGAGGCCTATACTCTGGGGCGCCGGAGGATGCGCATGACAACAATGACCGACCCCCGCGTCGACGCCTACATCGCCAAGGCGGCTCCGTTCGCCAGGCCCATCCTGGAGAAACTGCGCAAGGCCTTTCACAAGGGCTGCCCGGCAGCCGCAGAGACCATGAAGTGGAGCACGCCCTACTTCGAGAAGGACGGCTTGGTCGGCGGCATGGCGGCGTTCAAGGCACATGTCAGCTTCACCCTCTGGAAGGGCCACGACCTCGAGGACCCGCAAGGCCTCTTTGCCCAGGTGGGCAAGACCAACATGGCCGCGGTGAAGGTCGCCAGTGTGAACGACCTCCCGACGCAGGCGGTCCTCTGCGACTACATCAAGCGCGCCGCCGCACTCAACGTCGTGGGTGCTGAGTGCAAGCCGGCCGCCAAGCGCAAGCCCGCGCCAAAGACCCCCGCTGACTTGGCAGCCGCGCTGAAGCAGAACGCCAAGGCGCGCAAGACCTTCGAGGCCCTGCCCCCCAGCGGGAAGCGCGAATACGTCGACTGGATCACCGAGGCCAAGCGCGACGCGACGCGCACGAAGCGCCTCGAGACCAGCGTGCTCTGGCTCAGCGAGGGCAAGCGTCGGAACTGGAAGTACGAAAACTGCTAACGCAGCTTCGCACGCTCAGGTTGGCACCGCAGAACTGGGCGTGCAGGACGGGATCCCTCCCGCCCCATCCCTAATCGCCTGGACGGGTCGCAGCGGCTTCGCACGCCTGGACGGCGTCGAGAAACACCTCGACCGCCTGCGTCTTCGCGGCGTGGTCGGGTGCGGCCTTGATGGCCTTGATATGGGACATGACGTCGATCCGGTCCGCGCACGGTGCGCACAAGCGCACGGTCGCAGGCGTCGTTCCCCGGAACACCGTCCGTTCGAACGCCACCGGTCCATGACAAGCAGTACAGCGCATGAGGCCTCCCTTCTGGAAAGCAACCTCATGGGGACCATCCTACGCGACGGAGGGCGAAAGCGCCCGTCGGGCTTGAATTCGGGCGCAGAGGGCTGTTCTTGCGGCCACGGGCAGGCCGCGGTGACACTGCCCCGATGACGACCACCGCCTATCTCTGCGCCCCGCTCCTTCTGTTGCTGCTCTTCCACCTCTGCGCGCCGCCCCTGAGCGACGCCGAGGAACCCGCCGCGCCGACACCGGGCGAGACGCTGCACGATGCCCAGGTAACCAAGTTCGCACGCGTCGCGTTGGCGGGGATCTCCCGGGAGTATCCGAACAAGCCAGGCAACGTCATGGCCACCGCGGCCGACGTGCGCAGCCCCAAGGAGATGCACCCGGCGTTCTATGGCTGCTTTGACTGGCATTCCGCCGTGCACGGCCACTGGACGCTGATCCGCCTGCTGCGCCTGCATCCCAAGTGGACGGCGACTCGCACGGAGGTAGTCGCCGTCGTTGGCGGCCATCTCACCGCCGAGAACATCCGCAAGGAGACGGCGTACTTCGACGCGAAGCACAACCAGAGCTTCGAGCGCACCTACGGCTGGGCCTGGTTGCTGCGGCTCGCCCAGGAACTCCGCGCCTGGGATGACGATCTCGGTCGCACGTGGGCCAAAAATCTCGCACCGCTCGAAGCCCGCATCGTCGCGTTGAGCAAGGCGTATCTGCCCAAGCTGCGGTTGCCCATCCGCATGGGCCAGCACACCGACACGGCCTTCGCGCTGGCGTTCTTCCTCGACTACGCCCGCGCGGCGAAGGATGCCCCCTTCGAAGCGCTCTGTGTCGAGCGCGCCAAGACCTACTACACGAAGGACACCGACTATCCGATTCGCTATGAGCCTTCGGGGCATGACTTCTTCTCGGCCGGACTGAACGTGGCCGACCTCATGCGGCGCGTTCTCGACGCCAAAGGGTTTGCAACGTGGCTCCAGGCGTACGTTCCTGGACTCGCCAGCGGAGCCCTCAGCACCTGGGCCGAGCCGGCAACGGTCGAAGACGTCACCGACGGCCACCTGGTGCACCTCGCCGGCCTGAACCTGACGCGCGGCTGGACCATGCGCGGGATCGCCTCGGCGTTGCCAGCAAAGGACCCTGGTCGGAGGACGCTCGAGCGGCTCGCGCTCGCACACACCAAGGGCGGGCTCGGGTACGTCTTCAGCGGCGACTACGCAGGGGAGCATTGGCTCGGTTCGTTCGCCGTGTACCTGCTGACCGACGCCGGCCTGGGTCGCTAGCCCACACGCGCAAGCCGAGGCGGGCTAGCACTCGGGCAGATTGACCGCGACGGCGAGGCCGCCCTCGCCCGTCTCCTTGTACTCCCGACGCATGTCGTCACCGGTGCGCTTCATGACCTGGACGACGCGGTCGAGGCTGATCAGGTGGCTGCCGCCTGCGTGCAGGGCCAGCTGCGCAGCGCTCCAGGCCTTGGCGACCCCCATCGCGTTGCGCTCGATGCAAGGCGCTTGCACGAGCCCCTTGAGCGGATCGCACGTGAGGCCCAGGTTGTGTTCCATCGCGATCTCGGCGGCGTTCGCGGCTTGCTGCGGCGTGCCGCCTTGCAGTTCGCACAGGGCGGCCGCGGCCATGGCCGTGGCGCTGCCAACTTCGCCCTGGCAGCCGACTTCCGCGCCCGACAGGCTCGCGAAGGTCTTGATGAGTCCACCGAACGCGCCCGCCGTGGCGAGGGCGCGGTGGATCGCAGTGCGGTCCATTCGGCGCCGCGCGGCGGCTTCGGCGAGCACACCGGGGAGGATGCCCGCGGCGCCGTTGGTCGGCGCGGTCACCACGCGGCGACCCGCGGCGTTTTCTTCGTTCACGGCGAACGCGAACGCCTGCGCGCGCGCGATGGGCGCATAGGACGGATCCACGACACCCGAGTTGACGTCGCGCATCAGCAGCCTCGCACGGCGCTGGACGCCCAGGCCGCCGGGAAGCGTGCCGCGCGCTTTCAGGCCGCGTCGGATGCACGCGTGCATGGCGTCCCACACGTGATCGAGCCCGTTGGCGACGTCACCCGGCGTCTGCTCCCACGACGCTTCGTTCTCCAGGACGAGCGCGCCGATTGTGAGACCGCTGTCGTTCGCAGCCGCCACCAGGCTCTCGCCGTTGTGGTACGGATGCGGCGGCGTGGGCAGTGCGTCGTGCGTGTCGCCGCCAGGGCCGTCGACTTCCTGGATGAAGCCACCGCCGACGGAGCACCACGTCTGCTCCACGAGCACGGCACCATGCGTGTCCAGGGCCCGCAGGACCATCGTGTTGGGATGCGGCAGCGTTTCGTCGCGATAGGCGCGATACGGCAGGAACGCGATGTCGTCGGTGCGCAGGTGCACGGTGGCGCTACCCCACACGTCGTCTGCGCCTTCCGCGAAGCGCGTCGGGAGATCCCCCAGCGCGTCCACGTCGCAGGTGTGCGGCTCCCATCCGAGGAGTCCACCGAGGAGGGCCCGGTCCGTACCGTGGCCGCGTCCGGTTGCGCTGAGGGAGCCCTTCAGCGCGACGGTGACCCGTGCGACCGGTACCGCGTCCGCGATCACGGCCTCGCGAAAGGCTCGGGCGGCGCGCATAGGCCCGACGGTGTTGCTGGAACTCGGTCCGGGGCCGATTCG
>JAJDEM010000016.1 GCA_029259795.1 Planctomycetota bacterium | reverse complement strand
TCGAGATGAACACGATGTGCCCTGGCCCACGCTCGAGCAGGGGGAGCGCCTTCTGAACGCAGAAGACGTTGCCGAAGATGTTGGTCTCGACCAGCAACCGGAGGTCGCGCTCCAGCAGGCGCGTTGTGTCCTTGAACGGTGCGCGTGCGGCGTTGAGGATGAGCAGGTCCAGGCCGCCAAGCTCGCCTTCGATCTTCTCGACGGCTGCAGTGACCTCGTCCTGGCGCGCGATGTCCGCCGCACCACAGAGCGCTCGGCGGCCGAGAGCCCGCACAGCCTTCGCGGCCTCCTCAGCGTGGGCGCGCGAGGCCCCCGCCTCCGAACGACCGTGGATGACCACGTCCGCCCCCGCTTCGGCGAGGCGAAGCGCGATCGCGCGTCCGATGCCTCGCGAACTTCCAGTGACCCACGCAATCTTGCCGTCGAGGTTCGCCATGGCGGGAGCATACCGAGCCCGGAGAATATGGGGGCCCGGTGTCCCAGCGTTCCGTACCATCCGGGACCTCGCCGTCCCGGCGAACGCGAGAGGCCCCCGAATGGACGTACCCGACGTGACGCGCCGCGCCAGCTCCACCAAGAAGCTGGAGAACATCCTCACCGCCATCGAGGCGGGCGCGGAACCGAAGCCCGACTGGATCGAACTCGCCGGCAAGTGCGATCCGTCGCGCCTCTCGACGAACGAGCTCCGCGAACTGGTCGCGCGCATGCACGGCTCGGTCCTGCGTGGCTTCAAGGCCAACGAGGTCCGGACCAAGGGCAAGCAGCACCTCCTCGATTACTGGACCACGGTGTCCCAGGGCGGCTTTCACGACTTCGCCGAGAACCAGTGGATGAAGTGCTACGACTCGCCCTTCGTCGAGAACTACGACTACATCACGGCGTATCAGGAGGGCGGGATCGACGCGCTCGATCCCTACCTGGTCTACGGCTCGGTGCTCGGAACCTGGGAGTACTCGGTCGAAGACTTCGTAAACACCGAACTCGGCGCCGACGTCACGACGATCGTCGAGCCGCTCGCGGGGACCGCGGAGTTCTGCTACGCGGGTCACTTCCGGCATCCCGAGTTCAACTACGTGATGTTTGACCTCGACAGCGCGGCCAAGGAGTACGTCGACGGCAAGCCGTGGCTCGAGCAGACCCAGCGTGAATTCATCCTTGGCGACGCGTTGGAGGAGTCGACGTGGGAAGCCGTCCGGGCGGCATCGAAGGGCACATCCCTGGCGTACATCGGCAAGCAGAGTCAGAACTTCTTCAAGGTGAAGGACCTGCTCAAGATCCTCGAGTGGGGGACGAAGCATGTCGACCACCTCATGCTCGAGGTGTCCGAGCCCTACCTCTTGGACGAGGAACCGTCGATTGACGAGCTCACGCGCCCCGAGCAGCGTGCCGCTGGCTTCAAGGTCGCGCTGGATGATGTGGATGACCTGCCCGCGAACCCGCTGACCAATCGTCTCGACTTCTATCTCATTGCCTGGGACAAGCAGCAGCGCCGCAACCTGTTCTCGTACTGCGATTGGGTGGGCTGGCAGGCACCGACACTGACTGCCCTCGGCCGTCTACTCGACCTCGAGGTGCGCTACTTCCACGACGAGAACCTGGAGTTCACATCGGTGGACCTGGACACCGATTCGTCCGAGTGCCGGTCCAACAACACCTTCATGCTGTTCAGCCGAAAGTAAGCAATAGTCGATAGGGTCTCGGACCGTGTTGCAGCGTAGCGCTGCTGTTTGAGGTGACTCGTGGCGGATGGATCGAAGCGGAAGGCCCAGCGCATCGAATACACGGCCCGCGCCCTGTTGCGTGGGGCCTGCGGGCAGTTCGAAGCGACCGCCGAGGACATCAGCCTAACGGGCGTTCGGCTCATGCTCCTGCGCGAGGAGGTCAAGCTCGACCCCGCGGCGGACCTGGGCGGAGCCGCAGCGTGTGTCCAGACGCGCGTGGGTTCGCGCTTCGCGGTGGACCTCGGGATCACGGCTCGCGGTCGTGGCCGGGTCCGGAAGACGGTTCAGTTGGTGCGCCTGGGAGTCGAGTCCGATCGACTCCAGCTCGGTTGCAGCTTTGCCGAGCCCATCTCCCGGGCGGAGGCCGAGTCCTTGAAGTTGACCCTGCCCGCCGTGGACGAAGGCGAGTCGGAGGTCGTTCGGCAGGTGGGCGACTTCGCGGGGAGCGAGCGTACGCCGATCGATGGGCGCCTGGCCGAGAAGAAGGTCGAGCGCCTGTTCGATGTGCCGACGGGCGAGCGTCCCGCACGGGATGAGCGTCTGCCGGAGCGTGAGCTGCGCGCCCTCGTCCGTGGCGGGGATCAAGACCATGGCGCGGCGCCCTTGCTCGGCGTCGCCGCGAAGCTGACCGACGCGACCGTGTGCGTGCGCTTGTCGCAGGGGGAGTGGAGCCGCTGGGGTACCGAACCCGGCGATCTACCCGCGGTGGCACGAGGGCTCTTGGACGACTACGGCCCGTGGCCGTTGCTCGAGATCGTGGATGACGAGCAGCGTCGACTCTGGCACGGACCTGCACACGTGTGTGGCCTGGAGATCGGCGCGGCACCGGCGCACGCTGTGACCGTGCGGCTGGCATTCAGCCGCAGGCTGCAGGCTGCCGAACTCAACCGCCTCTGCGGCTGATCGAGCGCGCGGGCTGCGCAGCTACTTCTTCTTGCTGGCCTTCTTCTTGGCAGCAGCCTTCTTCTTCGGCGCAGCCTTCTTCTTCGGCGCGGCCTTCTTCTTGGCGGCGGCCTTCTTCTTCGGCGCGGCCTTCTTCTTCGGCGCGGCCTTCTTCTTGGCGGCGGCCTTCTTCTTCGGCGCGGCCTTCTTCTTGGCGGCGGCCTTCTTCTTGGCGGCGGCCTTCTTCTTCGGCGCGGCCTTCGTCTTGGCGGCCGCCTTGTTGGGCGCGGCGGCCTTCTTCTTGGCAGCAGCCTTCTTCCGGGTCCGGGCGGAGGAGAACTGCTGGCGCAACTGGCGACTGCGCTTGCGTGCCGCGTCCTTCAGGGCCTTGGCGCTCGCCTCGGCGGCGTCGATGGCGTCCTGGGAGGTCTCGGTCCTGGCCTCATCCGGCAGGGGCATGGCCTCCCCGTGGTCGAGGGCGGCGTGGGCACGCGCGAGGCGCTGGTCCCAGTCTGCGACCTCATCGGGGCGGGCGTGGGGCCACGGCCGCTCCCGGAGCTGGCGGGCCAGCATCTCCATGACGGTCAGCTGGTGGCGCAGGGTCATGCCCGGGATGCTTGCGGCCGGGATGTCGGGCCAGATGCCGGGGTTGCGCGCGGGGGGTACATCCGGCGGGTAGGGGTCACCCGACCCGGGCACCATCGGGACGAACAGGGCCAGGTAGGCGGTCTGGCAGCGACGGCACCATTCATCGCGATCGCTGCCGGAGTGGAAGCCGAGCTGACGCATCTCCCGCGCCATCCACACGAGGTAGTCGAGCAGTTCGCGGATGCTGACCTTCGCGGCTGCCTTCGAGGGCATTTCGGGCCAGGGGAGATTGCGCATGTCGGCCAGCGGTTCCTTTCGGGTCGCGAAGCATCGGTAGAGAAACGTCCAATTGCAAGGACTGAAGCTAGGCGGCGTAAGGCGGTGGCGGATCCAACCCCTTTCGTGCAAGGGGGTTGCGGAATTCGGGTGCCCCCCGTGGGGTCCTTGGCCGCCGGCCACACGGGTCCACGGGGGGAGACCGAACCCGGAGAAGATTGCCACGGGCGGAGGCGAACCGCTATGGTGTCACGCCCCCCGCATCGTCCCAGCATCGCCCACTCCGATGTTCATGAGGCCCTTGATGGGGATATCCATACCTCCGGGGCAGCGCCGTTTCATGGCCGAGGACCGAGAGCAACTGACTGGGCACCGCGGCCCCGAGACCAGCGCGGCCGAAGACGCCCACGTTGCGGTCCGCATCGTGCTCGCTGGGGTCTCGATCGCCTTCGAGGGACGGCAGGCATTCTTCGACGAGCACGTTGCGCCGCTCATCGACGCGGCCTACCACCGCGCTGGCGCTGGGGCGGCATGGCCGACAGGTTCGTCCCAGACCCCGGAGCCCATTCGCGGCGGGGCGTTCCAGCCGTCGGAGCCGCAGCGCTTCCAGAAGTTCGCCGGACAGGTGGGGGCGAACGCGGTCACCCCCGAACAGCGTGTGATGGTCTTCGCGTTCTATCTGTGGAACTTCGAGCGCAAGGACGAGTTCGACCTCGCGGAGATCGCGTCGTTCTTCCGCACGGTGAACGAAGAGCCGCCCGCGGACCTGGAGAGATTGCTCGGCGAGCTGTGTGGCAGCAAGCGCTTCCTCGAGGCGCGCCGCGGCACCGACGCGATGTGTCTCACCACCAAGGGCGTGAACTACGTCAAGAACCGCTTGCTCGGTCGCATGTAGGCCGCTCCCCGCGGGGCGACTCGGCGACGCGGGTCGGTCGACGGGGCGCTCGCTGAGTGCGCACCGGTCGCGCAAAGTTCACGGTAGAGCGCCGCCGGGCTGCGAGCCCCGCGTGCTACGACTTCTTGGGCTTCTTCTTCGCTTCGCGAATGACGAGCAACCCGCCGTTGGGACCCGGGACGGCCCCCTTGACGTAGAGCAGGTTCTTCTCGCTGTCGACACGCAGGATCCGCAGGTTCTGGACCGTCGTGCGGCAGTTGCCGTGCTGGCCGGCCATGCGCGTGCCGGGCAACGTGTGCTGCGGCTTGCGCGAACCGATCGAGCCGGCGTGACGCACGAAGAAGTGACCACCGTGCGACTCACGCAGGGTGGCGAAGTGGTGGCGCTTGATCACGCCCGTGAAGCCGCGACCCTTCATCGTGCCGATGACGTCGATGAAGTCGTCCGCCTCGAAGAGATCGCAGGTGATCTTGTCACCGACGGCGGGAGTGTCGTCGCTCGTCTCCAACAGACGCACCTCGCGGAGGAAGCGGAAGTTCTCGCCACCCGCAGCCTTGAGGTGACCCTTCATGGGCTTGGTCATCAGCTTCTCGCGCTTGGACCCGTAGCCGATCTGGATGGCGTCGTAGCCATCGTCGGCCGTCGTCTTGCGTTGGACGACGGTGCAGGGACCGGCTTCCACGAGGGTGCAGGCGATGGCCTCGCCGTCTTCCTGGAAGACACGGGTCATGCCGACCTTCGTACCGAGGATGCCGCGCTTGAACATGGTCGCCATGGGAATCTCCTACTGGACGGGACATCGCGGAGCCAGTGGCCTCCGGATCGGTCCCGGGCGAGTCGTGCCCCGGATTGGGGCTAGCGACGCAAGGTAGGGGGGGCACCCAGCGGGTCAAGAAATGGACGTTTCGATGGAATCGGCCCCGTCGGTCGGAGCATCCGATCTGAGCCCGCTCCAGGGAACCTGCAGGCTGCCACGCGCGTAGTTTCGGTGAAGCCCATGAACAACCAAGCCGATCCCCGCATGACCCCCTCGAGCCAGCCCCCCTCGAGCCAGCCCCCCTCCAGCCACCGCGCCCACGATCTGGGGGCCGAGGAGGCGGGGGTGGCCCAGTGGTTTGCCCAGCTGGAGCGCGTCGAGGCTCCGGCAGGCCTTCGAATGCGGATTCTCGAGGCCCATGCCGCTGGGGCACACAAGCAGCCGGCCGGTCGCCTGCTGCGGGTGCCGTTTGGCGGCTGGGGGCTGGCCAGCGCCGCCCTGCTGCTTCTGGCGCTGGGTGCCGCCGCCGTGCTTGAGCTGAGCGACCCGGTCGCGCCCGTGCCGCCAGCCGGCGCCAAGGCCGCCCGGGCTGCCGATGACCTCCTCATCAGCGAGGACGCCACGTTGGCACTCTTCCACGGCGTCGAGATGTTCGACGAGGTCGGTATGGCCCCCGGTGATGTCATCGCCGACTGGGGCCGCTAGGATCGGGATGCCTCGTGCGTGGCGGCCTCGGAGTTCGCCGTGGGAGGCTTGGAGGGCGACGGCCATGCGTTCCCGTGCCGCAACACCCCCCAGCCCTGCGGACAGCCAGCGCGGCACCGTGGCCGGCGCCATGCTCTTTGGCTGCGTCCTCGCCGCCGTAGCCGTCGGCGGGTGGGTCTGGCTTACCGACCGCCAGGCGGAGCGGGAGTCGCTGCGCGACGCCGCCGCACGCGAGGCCGGCGAGAACGGTCAGCGCCAGGCCGACAAGTGGACGAGCCGCCTCGGATTGTTCCTGCAGAACGGCCCCTCGCCGGGCAGCTGGCGGACCCGCTCGCTTGCGTGCGTCTACACGCACTACCTTGCACCGCATCCCACGAAGGACGACGTCGTCTTGATTCGGCAGGTCAGCGCCAGCGAGGACGAGCAGATACCCCGTGCGGTGTCGCGCTGGCTCGTCCCGCGCTTCTTCTTCCGTGCCCCGGCGCACCTCTTTTTCAGCAACTACGTGCGGACCGAGGGTCCGATCTCCGACGAGATCGAGGAGCTCGGCATCGAGTGCTGGCGGGTTCATTGGGCGCCGCGTTCGAACCCGGACGGGCTGACGGAGCGGATCGTGTGGTTTGCCAAGGTCGGCGGCCAGGTCATCCAGGTGGAAGACCGCGCCCGGGGTGGCCACCTCATCCGCCAAGTGCGCCGTACGGCGATGGACACCGGGAAGTGGGATCCGACCGACATCGATCCCGCCACCCTCCTCACCATCGAGAGTGCGCCGCCGGACCCGGCGGTCGACCCGGATCAGCTGCTGGGCCGACTGGCCGGCCAGGCGCCCTATGACGTTTACGTGCCCGAGTACCTGCCGCCGGGCTTCGTCCTCGTGCGCTCGGCCTTCGACGTCCGGGATGCGGCCAAGAACCCCACGGGGGCCGACGACGGTCCCGCCGCTCCGGTTCAGTTGCTCTCGCAGCTCTACAGCGACGGCGTGGCGCTCATCTCGGTAGGGATCGCGCTGAGTCGCGACATGGACATGATCGAGGCGCTCAGTGGCGGCATGACCGAGATGGACAGCCCTACGGCGTGTCCGGGGCTGCCCGCCGACCCGCGCGACATCCGCCATGAGGGCGCGCTCATCCGGATGCGCACCGACTCCTGCCGTACGGTCCTGCGCCGTGATGACCTCGAAGGCGTCAGCGTCACCATCATCGGACGCAACGAGATCGCCGCGGAGGAGTACCTCCGCATGATGGGCACCCTGACGAAGGTCAACCGGAGCGCCTCGACCGTGCGCTAGCGGCCCGAGTCCAGCGGCCTCTTGCGAGCGGCCCTGACGCCAGCGACCGCGCGCGACAGCCCGGTGACACCCGTGGCGCGCGCAAATGCCGATCTGCCGGTCAATAAGGGTTTCTCGGTTCACGGAACCCTGCGGCAAGATCCATCCTGCGGGTCGCAGGCGGCCCGTCCGCCACCACCACCCTGCTCGGAGAGTCACCGTGTACCGCCAGTTCCTGGCCCTACGCTATCTGCGCAGCCGCCTCGTCAACCTCATCTCGGTGGGCGGCGTGATGTCCGGCGTTGCCGTGCTGATCATCGTCGTCTGCATCATGGACGGGTTCCAGGCGCGCGTCCGCAAGCATGTGCGCGGCAGTCTGAGCCACATCATCCTCTCGCCCACGGTGGGCGGGGACAAGCTGCCCAGCCTCGCGACGCTCTCTACGGCCCTCAAGCAATACGAGCCGCATGTCGTGGCCGCGGCCCCGCAGATTCGCTACCCGCTGTTCTACGAGTTCAAGACGCAACGGCAGGTTGCGCTCGGCAGCGACGGCTTCACGTGGTGGCAGATGCAGACGGTTGGCATCGACTGGGAGGCCGAGAAGCGCGTCTCCGAGCTGGCGGATGCCCTCATTGCCGCGCGGGATCCCAAGCGACCGTTCTTCGTCAGTCGTCAGGCCGAGGAGCACGGCAAGACAACCGTCCTGGTGAGTCGGACCTTCATCGAGAAGTTCGCGCTGACGCCCTATGACCCCAAGACCGGCCAACCCATCCACCCCTGGGGGGCGATGCGCGATGATCGGACGGGGGATCGACTGAGCGACCCCGCGCTCATCAAGAAGCGCGCGGAGTCGATGCTGGGTGAAGAGCTCGCCTTGATGTTCGGCGTCGCGGTCCGCGACAAGGAAGGCAATCCAAAGTTCGAGGCGGACACGCGCAACGCGGTCATCGCGGGCGTTTACGACAGTGGTGATGCGCTCGAGGACTCGAAGACCGTCTACATGGAGATCGGCAGCGTCCGAGACATGCTCCCGCAGCGCTACGACGTCTCGCAAGATCCACCCGTGCCGCTACCGAAGCACGAGTACCTGCAGGTCAATGTGAAGCTCGACGACTTCGAGTACGCCAAGGCCGTCAAGACCTCGCTCGCGGCGCGCATCGGCCACAGCTTCATCGTCGAGACCTGGGAAGACCAGAAGGCGGACTTCCTGCAGGCGGTTGATCAGGAGAAGGTGCTGCTCGTCATCGTGCTCTCCTTCATCGTGCTGCTGGGCGGATTCATCATTCTCGCGACGCTGACGCTGACCGTTGTCGAGAAGACGCGCGACATCGGCATCGTCGGCGCGCTTGGCGCAAGTCGGATGGGGGTCCTTACGATCTTCATCTGGAACGGGCTCCTGATCGGCATCATCGGGAGCATCTGTGGGCTGGGTCTCGGGGCGTGGTTCACCGCGCACGTCGATGACGTGAAGGACTTCCTCAAGAACTGGTTCAACATCGACATCTTCCCGCCGAACATCTACCACTTCCGGTCGATCCCCACGGAGTGGAACTGGCCATCGGTCCTCATGATCATGGGGGGCAGCGTGGTCATGGCATTCTTTGCTGGCCTCCTGCCCGCGATGCGCGCCGCGCGCCTCGATCCCATCAAGGCCCTGCGCTATGAATAGTGCAAACGCGAGTGGCCAGGCGCCCCTGCTCGAGGGCCGGGGGCTCGTCAAGAACTACAAGGTCGGCGGCCAGACGCTCGAGGTCTTGCGTGGCGTCGACATCGCGGTGGCCGAGGGCGAGATCCTCGCCATTCTCGGGACCAGCGGCTGTGGCAAGAGCACGCTCCTGCATGTGCTGGGGTGGCTCGACAAGCCGGACCAGGGCTCCATCGTGTTTCGCGGGCGCGACCACTCCGACCTCGGGGCGGCCGAGCGCGCCCACATGCGCAATCAGATCATGGGCTTCGTGTTCCAGTTCTATCACCTGCTACCGGAGCTCAGCGCTCTCGAGAACGTGCTCATGCCGGCCATGATCCAGCACGGTCCGCTCGCGTGGCACCGGCAGAAGAAGGCAGAGCGCGACCGCGCACGGGAGCTGATGGCCATCGTCGGGTTGACCACGCGGGCAAAGCACCGACCTCGGCAACTCTCCGGAGGGGAGCGTCAGCGCGTCGCCATCGCGCGTGCGCTGCAGAACCGCCCGAGCTTCTTGTTCTGTGACGAGCCGACCGGAAACCTCGACGGCCAGACAGCCGAGGACGTCCGCCACCTCCTCTGGGGGCTGAACGAGGAGCACGGGCAGACCATGGTCATCGTCACCCACGACGCCAAGCTGGCCGCGCAGGCCGATCGCGTCGTGCACCTGGTGGACGGGCGGATCGCCACCGACCACGACGTCGACCTCGTGGAAGAAGTCGCCCTCGACTGAGCCTAGCCCGGATGTTCGCTAGCCGTGGCGCCGCTGGGACGGCGGCCGATGCGGGCCGCGCAGCGCACGGGGCGGTCCGAGCACCTCGCGCCCGAGCACGGCCGTGCGGTGGGCTTCGAGGCGGTTCCCGCCGGTCGGGAGCCCGTGACGGGCCCAGGCCGAGCGCCCCGGGTCCCGGGGCGGCGCGGCCTGCG
>JAJDEM010000150.1 GCA_029259795.1 Planctomycetota bacterium | reverse complement strand
GCTTCCCGTTCTGGCTGTGCACCGGCCGCGTGTTGGAGCACTGGCACTCCGGCAGCATGACCCGCCGGGTGGCACCGCTCGCGCGCGCCATGCCCACCGCGTACGTCGAGGTCCACCCGGAGGATGCGAAGGCGCTTGGGGTCGGCGATGGGGACCTGGTGATCGTCGAGTCGCGCCGCGGCAAGACCGAGCTGCCCGTGTGGACCCAGGGGCGCGGGCAACCGCCGAAGGGCAGTGTGTTTGTTCCGTTCTTCGACGAGACGCGCTTGATCAACGAAGTGACCCTGCATCTGCACGATCCCTTCTCCAAGCAGCCCGACTACAAGAAGTGCGCGGTCCGTCTGCGCAAGAAGGGGCGCTGACGTCATGCCGCCCACGACCTATTCGTCCAAGGGGCTCGAGCGCCGCGGACGCAAGCTGATCCTCGCGGGTGCCATCGCCCTGGCGACCCTCGGCTACATCGTCGGCCTGCGCGCCGGTGTGCCGGAGGGTTCGTCAGCCGGTGTGCACGGGGTGTCCCCGGATGCCCCGGCTGCCGCCGGGTCGGGTCGCGCGCTGCCCGCGCTCTCCTACGACCAAGTCGGAGCCGGGGGACTGCGAGCCGCTCAGGGAAGCCCCTCGTGGCTTGAGATGGCAGCAGCGCTGCGCGCGCCCAGCAAGGAGCCCGTGACGGACATGGCGACAAGGGAGCTCTCCCTCGCACTGCGCGGCGAGCGTCGGGCGTTCAATGGCGCGCCGCCCACGATTCCCCACGACACGCGCGGGCTCGAGCCGCGCGCCTGCCTCGCGTGCCACGGCAACGCCCTGAAGATCGGTGACCGGGTCGCCAAGGACCTTCCGCATCCCTACCTCGCCAACTGCACCCAGTGCCACGCAGCAAGCGCCCCGGCGTTCCTGCATCCGCACGGGGCATCGCGGCCGGCCAGCTCCTGGCGCGGTGTCGCCACGCCGCGTCAAGGGCAACGGGCGGCGCCCGGCGCCCCGCCGATGATTCCGCACACGACCCACATGCGGACGAACTGTCTCGCTTGCCACGGCCCGCACGGCTGGCCCGGCGTGCAGACATCGCATCCGGAGCGACGCAGCTGCCTGCAGTGCCACGCGCCGACCGGCAATCAAGACCATCCGGGGCTGCGGCTGCCGGGGGCGCGGTTCCTGCCGGATCCGCGGGGGGACGTCCGATGAGTGAAGCACCGCTGCTGCAGGCCGTTCTGGGGCCAGAGGACCGGGCCGAACTGCTCCGTGACCTCACGGCCCTCGCAGAGATCGACTCGGCACAGGTGCACGATGCGGGGGGGACGCGCCTCTGCCGTCTCGATGAGGCCTTTGCGGCCCTTGAAGAGGGCACCGCCGAGCGCGCCCTCCTGCGCTACCGCTTCGACGGGCAGGCGTGGCTCGACACGCTGATCGCCGGGCCGGAGGGCGTTCGCCTGGTCCGCATGGCCGAGGCGGGGGCGCCCGACGGGGATGCCCCCGAGCGCTAGCCGACCAAGCCGTCTCAGCTCGGGCGTCGGATCACGCAGAATGTGGCAGACCCTGCCTCATCTGCTGCACTGGGGGGCGTATGAACAAGCCGCTTGATCCGTCGCGCTCCCTGGGCGCTCTACTCCCCCTGCTCGGCGTCCTTGGCCTCCTGGGCACGTCGCTGCTGGCGCTCTCGGCCTGCGGCGACAGCGACGCCCCGACCGCGGAGTCCACGACGCCTACCGAAGGCTCGGTCCTTCCCCAGCCGGGCGATCCTGGGCTGCGCACCGCCGGCGCCCCCGCCGCCCCCGCCAGCCTGCCGCCGATCACGCAGGGGCCGCCTCCGGAGACTGTGATCGTGACCGTCAACGGCACGCCCATCACCCAGGGTGAGATCGACAACGAGCTCACCGCCATGGTGTTCGGGGGGATGAAGGTCGAGCCCGCGCGTCTTGCGATGGTGCGCGGCCAGTACGGCCCGCAGGCTGAGAAGCGCCTGATCGACATGCAGCTTCTCGATGCGGCGGTCGCGAGGGAGAGGATCTCGATCAGCCCCGAGGACCTCGAGGCTCGCTGGAAGAAGATCGAGGTTCGCATCCCCAAGGGCACGACGCGCGAGGCATTCCTCGAGCAGCGCGGCATGTCCCTCGAGCAGGCGAACAAGGAGATCACGCGGGGGATGGCGTTCGAGAAGTTGCTCGACACGTTCGCTGCGGGAGAGCCCGTCACCGACGAGGCCGTCAAGGCGTACTACGAGGCCAACATCCTCAAGTTCCAGACGCCCGAGCAGGTGCAGGCCCGACACATCCTGCTCAAGGTTGCGCCGGGAGCCACGGCCGAGCAGAAGGCCGAGCTCAAGGCGAAGATCGAGGGCTTCAAGGCCGAGGTCGCGGAGAAGGGCCCGGAGCACTTCAAGGCGCTCGCCAAGGCCCACTCCGCGTGCCCCTCGAGCGCACAGGGCGGCGACCTGGGGTTTTTCGGACGCCGGCAGATGGTGCCCGAGTTCGATGCCGTGGCGTTCGATCTCGAGCCCGGCACCGTGAGTGAGCCGGTTCTCACGCAGTTCGGTTGGCACATCCTGCTTGTCGAGAACAAGCGCGAAGCCGGCACGCGCCCGCTCAAGGACATGCAGGAGGAGCTTCGGGCGCGTCTCGGCCAGGAGACGAAGGACAAGGCGCGCCAGGCTTACATCGGAGGCCTTCGTGAGGCCGCGACGATCGAGCGCGCTACCGACGTCAAGAAGCCCGACCCGAAGTAGCCCGACCCGAGCCAGCCCGAGCGGGCCGGCACCCGCACCTGCTACTTGGACCGCAGGCCGCTTGGACCGCCGGCTGCTCGGCTACCAGGCGTCGTCGTGTTCGACAGGGTCCGTAGCGTAGTAGTAGGGATCGTCGTAGCAGCAGTCGCCGCCGTACGGATCATCGAAGGAGGAGCCGATCGCAGCGCCCGCGACAGCGCCGACGACTGCGCCTGCCGCGGCGCCTCCGCCGCACGCGGAGACCGCCGTGCCGAGCAACACGAGCACGAGCACGAGCGCGACGATCCTCAGCAGGGGCCTCGCTTGCACCATGGGCCTCGCCTGCACGAGGGGGTTCCGTTCCGACATACCGGGTTCCTCCAGGGGGGATCCAACCGGCCGGGTTCGGTTGCACGCCAATTCTACCGCTCGGCGTAGCCCGCGTGCGGATTTCCGGCCTCGGGGCTGGCTCCATCCGTTCCGGGCTGCACTCCCCTATACTTCGGCCTGTGGCGTCCCGAAGTCCCCAGATCCAGCTTCTGCTGCGCGGCGCGGACCAAGCGTTCATGTCACGGTCCTGGCACGGCACGACGTTGCTGGGGTCGATGCGCGGCGTGCAGGTCGACATGGCCGTTTGGCGGGCCGCCCCCAAGCGAAAGTGCATCTGGGAGTACCTCCTGCACGCCGCGTACTGGAAGTTTTCCGCCCGCCGCGCCATCAGCGGGGATCCAGCGAACACCTTCGAGCGCAAGCCCCGCGGCTGGCCGCGCGTTCCAAAGGAGCCGACGCTGCGTGACCTGAAGCGGGATGTGGAGTACGTCACGCATGAGCACGGCCTCTGGCGAGACGCGGTCGAGGCGCTCACCCCGGCCCGACTGAAGGAGGAGACCGGCAACCGCGAGAGTCCCCTGCTCGTTGACTACGTATTGGGTGTGACGGCTCACGACCTCTACCACGCCGGACAGATCCAACTCGTCAAGCGCCTCTATCGAGGGGCGTGAGCGTCGCCGCCCTAGGGCGGGCTTCGCTCACAGGGTAGAGTCGCGGCATGTTGCATCTCGGCGTCGACGAAGCCGGCTACGGTCCCTTGCTCGGGCCGCTGGTGATCGGCGTCGCCGCGTTCCGCGTCGACGAGCGGGTCCGCCCACACGGCATCCCCGAGCCGTGCGGTTGGCGCACCCACCTCCGGCGCCGGCTGAAGGGACTCGTCGTGCGTGCCAAGGGCCGACGCGGCCCCGCGGCCCTGCCCGTGGCGGTCGACGACTCCAAGGCCGTGAAGCGCCGGGACGGACTCGATGGACTCGCGCGCGGGGTCGGGCTGTTCGCGTCCGCGCTCGACCAGGCACCGCCCGCCCACCTCGAGGATCTGCTGGTTCGCTACTCCGACCGCGCGCCTGAGGGCTACGCGTGCTGTCCCTGGTTCGAGGATCTCGCCCCGGCCATGGTTCCGCGCTACGCCTGGACCGGCCCGCTGCACGAGCGCTTCGCCGCACGGGGCGTCGAGGCGCTCGATCTGCGCGTGCTGCCGGTCGATGCACCCGAACTGAACGAGTCCTTCGACGCGCTGCGCAACAAGGCCAACGTACTCGGCCTGCACTCCGCGACGCTCGCGCTCTCGATCCTCGACCGCTTCCCCGGGGAGGACGCCATCGTGGTCATGGACCGGCAGGGTGGTCGCCAGGACTATGCGCCGTA
The DNA here is from genome assembly GCA_029259795.1 of Planctomycetota bacterium. Classification (GTDB taxonomy): domain Bacteria; phylum Planctomycetota; class PLA2; order PLA2; family JAEUHO01; genus JAHEIK01. The sequence goes on along the minus strand of JAJDEM010000150.1, from coordinate 27,863 downwards.
CCTCGCGCGCGTCTTCCCGTTCGCCTTGGTGAGTCGGGCGGCCGCGCCGCGCGGGGAAGTGCGCTACCGCGTGCGGCTTCCCGACCGGATGCTGCATGTCCGCTTCGTGACCAAGGGAGACCGCGTCTCGTTGGCGGTGGGCTGGGCAAGCATGGCAGCCAAGCTCACGCGGGAGCTGTTCATGGCACGGCTCAACGGATGGTTCCAGGAGCAGCTGCCGGAGGTTCGTCCCACGGCCGGCTACACGACGGACGGTCGGCGCTTCCTCGACGACGTGGTGCCGGTACTCACCGGGCAGGCCATCGATCGGCGTCTGCTCGTGCGTACGCGGTAGAACTACTCGACACCGAGTGCGCGCAAGGCCGCTTCCACCTTCGCGGCCATGACCTTGCGCCCGGGATTGCCTTTCAGTCCCTCGCCGGAGATCGGCTCGCCGACGCGGACGATGATGTCCCCTCCCCGATTCGGACCGAAGCTGCCGCGCGGCATGCGCTCGTAGGTGCCTAGGATGGCGACGGGTTGCACGTCAATGCCGGCCGAGAGCGCGAGCTGGAACGCACCATTGCGGAAGTCCGCGAGCTTGCCGTCGTGCGTGCGCGTACCCTCGGGGAAGACCAACGGGTTGAGCTGGTAGCGCTTGGCGCGCTCGACGGCGAGGTCGAGCAGGCGCTTGCCTTCCCGCGGGTTGTCGCGGTTGATCAGGAAGTGACCGGAGGCCTTCGTGTACCAGCCGATGAACGGCAGGCGCATCAGTTCCTGCTTCAGCATGAAGCGGATCTGCCCCGGGTGCGCTGCGATGATCGTGGGCGGGTCGAGGTACGAGGCGTGATTGGCGACGATCATCCGCGTGACGCTGAGATCGAACGTACCGGGGCCCTCGATCCGCACACGCAGCCCGCCGCCCCACAGGAGGACCCTGCCCCACATCGAGGCGACGCGATGGGAGATGCGTGCGGAGCGCGGATTGAGCGGCAGCGCGAGCATCGCAAGACAGAAGAAGACGAGGGTGATGATGGCGGCCCACCAGGCGAAAGCGATGGCCCGCAGACGCTGCATCCCTAGAAGAGGCCTACGACTTGGCCGTTCTCGTCCAAGTCGACCTGCTCGAGGGCAGGCTTCGAGCCCAAGCCGGGCATCGTCATCATCTTGCCACAGAGCGGGTAGAGGAAGCCCGCGCCTGCCGCGAGGCGCACGGCTCGGACCGGCAGTCGGAAGCCCGTCGGGCGGCCCTTGAGGAGCGGGTCGTGGGAGAGCGAGAGGTGGGTCTTCGCCATGCAGATCGGCAAGGTGCCGAAGCCCATGGCCTCGTAGCGGTCCATCTCTTCTTCGGCGCGCGGGCTGAAGTCGACGCCGTCGGCGCCATACATGCGCTTGGCGATCGTCTCGATCTTCTCGCGCACGGGCGCGTCGGCCGCGTAGAGATGCTCGAAGTCCGACTCGGCGTCGCAGGCCTTCTCGATCGCTTCGGCGATGGCAAGGCCGCCCGCCCCACCCTTGACGAAGACCTCGCTCACTTCGCAGCCATGGGCGCCGGCGGCAAGGGCGGCCTCCTTGATCAGGGCGTGCTCGGCCGGGGTGTCATCCGGGAACTGGTTGATCGCCACGACAACCGGAATGCCGTGCGCTTGCACGTTGGCAATCTGGGCTTCGAGGTTCGGCATGCCGTCGCGGAGCGCTTCGAGGTCTTCTTGAAGCAGCGCCGGGTCGAGGGGCTTGCCGGGAACGATCTTGAAGCGACCGCTGTGCATCTTCAGTGCCCGGACGGTGCAGACCAGCAGGGCCGCGTCAGGCTTCAAGCCCGAGGCGCGGCACTTGATGTTGAAGAACTTCTCGGCGCCGATCGCAGCGCCAAAGCCGGCCTCGGTGATGACGTAGTCCCCCAGGCGAATACCGATCTGGTCGGCGATGATCGACGAGTTGCCGTGCGCGATGTTCGCGAACGGGCCCGCGTGCACGAAGCACGGCGTGCCTTCCATCGTCTGCATCAGCGTCGGCTTGATGGCCTCGCGCATCACGACGGTGGCGGCACCCGCGCAGTGGGTGTCCTCGGCAGTGATGGGCTTGCCTTCGGGCGTGTACCCGAGGATCACCCGGGCGATGCGCGCGCGCATGTCGTGGATGTCGGTCGACAGCCCGAGGATCGCCATGAGCTCGCTCGCGACAGTGATGTCGAACCCGCTATGCCGCGGAATGCCGTTCTTCGGACCGCCGAGGCCCAGGATGATCTCGCGCAGCACGCGATCGTTCGTGTCGCTGACGCGGCGCCAGCTGACGTTCTTCGGGTCGAAGCCGAAGCGGTTCTTGAGCAGGATCGACGCGTCGACGTGCGCGGCGATCAGGTTGTGGGCCGCGCCCACGGCGTGGATGTCGCCTGTGAGGTGGAGGTTGAACGACTCCATCGGCACGACCTGGCTGTAGCCACCACCTGCCGCGCCCCCCTTGATGCCGAAGAGCGGTCCCATGGAGGGCTGGCGAATGCAGGTGACGACCTTGTGGCCACGCTGGCTGAGGCCGAGGGAGAGGCCGATCGTGTTGACCGTCTTGCCCTCGCCGAGCGGCGTCGGCGTGATCGCCGTGACGACCACGTACTTGCCCTTGGGGCGGTCCTTCAGTCGCTCGATGGCTGTCAGGGACACCTTGGCCATGTGGCGGCCGTAGGGCTCGATCTCGTCGGCCAGCAGGCCTGCCGCCGTACCAATGGCCTCGATGGGCTGGAGCGTGGCTGTGCGGGCGATCTCAAGGTCTGACTTCATGCGTGCTCGCTCGGGGCGCGCCACGGGCCGTGGCGGTAGGTCCATGCTTGGCTGGTGTGGGGCTGGGCTGCCTGCCGGCCACGCGAAGAGCCTGGGCGATCGCGAGAGGCTTGACCGTGCCCGGGGGGAATGCCCCCCGGGCGCGGTGTGACGCGGCACGCGCGAAGGCGCGTGCCCGTCGCTCGCTCAGACGCCTGCTACTTGCGAAGCGTCGTGCTCTCGCTCTCGCTGGCCAGCTCGGCGTTGTCGGCTGCGCGCTGGACGACGGCAACCGTCTTCACCAGCGTGGAGTCCGGCGCCGAGACGACGCGGACCAGGATCTCGAAGTCCATCTTGCCGCCGACGCCCATCGCGAAGTTCTCGGTCTTGGCCGTTTGGCCCGAGCCGGTGACCGTGGCCTGGCCGCTCATGCTCTTGCCCGAGACGAACTCCAGCTCCGGCGGCAGGTTCCAGACGACGTTGAGCTCAGGCGTCGTCTCGGTGCCCATGTCGTTCTCGACCCGCAGGCGGTAGATGAACATCTCACCGACGCGGAAGATGCCCCACTCGGAGCCGTCCTTGCGCTTGTCGGTCATCTCGACCTGAAGCGCCGTCAGACCCGTGACGCGGATGTCGGCATCGCCGCGCATCGCACAGCGAGCACCACAGTTGCTGTCCGCGCTCACTTGGCACGGACCGACCGCGATGGCCTTCTTCGACCAGTCGTGCGTCCAGATCTCGCCGGGCGCCATCGGACCGATGTTCACATCCTCGAAGCCGCCGCCGAGGCAGCCACCGTAGGAGATGCGGACCGAGCAGCCCGTCGCCGCGCCGTCACCGACGTTGGTGATGGTGAGCGTGAAGTTGGCCATCTCACCGAAGTAGATGTTGGGCGGACCGACGATGGCCATCGTCAGCTCACACTTCACCACCTCGAGGGTGCACTGGGCCTGAACCTCCTGCACGCCATCGGCGGTCGCACGCGCGACGTTGGTGTACGTCCCAGGGGCTTCGGCGATGCCGGTGAAGATCACATCCTGACTGTCGCCCGGCATCAGCGTGCCGAGGTCCATCTTGTTCTGGCTCGTGGGCTTGATGCCCTCGGGGTACGCGTCGACGACGACGACGTTGTCAAGCGGCGCGCGGCCGGAGTTGCTGACCGTGACGACGAAGGTCACCTCGCTGCCCGCCTGGGCGCGCGTGGGATCGCAGACCTTCGTGATCTCGAGCTTGCCCTCGGTGATCTCGATCGGGCAGGTGCTCGAGGCACTGGCAGCGCCAGTACTCGACATCACCTTGACGGTGTTCGTGTAGTTGCCTGCCGCGTTGGCCGAGAAGTTGACCGTGCGGGTGACCGCCTGGCCCGGCTGGATCGTGCCGAGGTCCATCGGGAAGGACGAGCCGTCCGCGACGTTCAGACCCGCCTGCGGCGTGTCCTCGAGCATCACGTTCTCGGCCGGTGCATCGCCGGTGTTTCGCACGGTGATCAGCTTGGGGAAGCTCTTGCCGCGCGCGGCGGTGGGACCGCCGGGGTACTCACACGAGACCTCGAGCGAGGCCTTGCGCCATGTCTTGGTGACGATGCGCGAGCGCGGGCACGTGGCGCCGTAGAAGCTGCCCAATGCGGTGAGCCGGATGCGGTTCGTTCCGGTCTCGCCGCTGCTGTTGCGGACCTGGAAGTCCGCGACACCGTTGGCGTCCGTGTCGAGGCGCTGCGTGGTCTGGCCGTCGGCGAAGGTCACGTTCGGGCCGTCGAGGATCTCGGCCTCGACCGGCTGGCCGGGGATACCCGAGTCGTCCGAGCGCTTGATGCTGACGGGGAACGAGTGGACGTCGTCGGGGAGCGTGTTGACCGCGCTCTCCGGGAACTCGACGTTGAAGTCGGCCCAGATCTTCTTGGCCCAGCACTTGTGCTTGGTGCCATCGCGGATGCCCGGGATGTAGATGATGATGTCCGTCACGCCTTCGCGGGTGGACGTGATCGTGAGCCAGGTCTCACCGGCCCCGACGGTGATGTCGGGCAAGCGGCGGCCGGCATCGTCCTCGTAGGGGTGGTTGTTGCCGGCGTCCAGCAGCTCAGGGCCCCAGTTGGTGACCGAGACGGCGTACTGGTTGTCGATCTTGTTGCCGTTGTTGCCCGGGCTGGCATTGGCCATGGGGGCGATCCGGCCGGTGCCGTACTGATCGTCCACCGCGACGATGTCACCCACGGCCTCGGGGTAGCGGGAGAGCATCCACTCCACGCGCTGACCGGGGAGCGGACGACCGTTCTGGTCGAGCACGGTGACAACCAGCGTGTGCTGGGTGCGGACCGGGTTGCAGTCGACGCGCGGGGAGACCCGCTCTTCGATCCGGCACGAGGTGGGGATCCCCACGATCGGCTCCTGGACCGGCTGACAGACCTGGCAACCGGGCCAGACGTTGTCGAGGGGGGTGGTGCGGCATGACGCCGCAATCAGCACGAGAGCAAGCAAGGGAAGGGCCCTACGCAGGATCATGTCGTCGTTCCTCCGCGTCGGCCGTGGCGAATACCACGCAGCCGACCTCTACCCGGGTGTTCGGCCCGGTATGGCTGTGGGGTGAGAAGCATCTCTCCCCCGTGAACTGTCAACTCCGTTGACGACGATGAACCCGTTCGTTCATCCCCGCCGCCCTACCGGCGCAACTGTATCAGATAGGGGGTCGCTCCAAACCCTGCGCGCCACGGCGGGGGGCGAGAAGATGGCGCCAAAACGAAAGCGACCCCCCGGACCTGGATCCGAGGGGTCGTCACCCTTTGCATTCGAAGTTCATCGATCCGTGGCATCGAGGGGGGGTGATGCCTGATCAGTGAGCCTGTATGTACACATTACCTTGCGACGTACAGTATGGCAACCGACTTCATATGCTTTTCGATCAGTTCTAGCGTAACTCACTATCGACAAGTGACTTAGGCTATTCTCTGTCCGCGCCGCGCTGGCAGGCGCACGGAACAACACCACAACGGGGGCAGCCGTCGCTGTAGCGTCGCGCCGCGTCCTCCATCTCGATGCCTGTCAGGGAGGCGAGGGTCGTGAGCCACGCCAAGACGTCGCTGAACTCCTCACGCAGGTTCTCCGGTTCGCCCCGCCGGATGGCGCGCCCGAGCTCGCCGACTTCCTCGACGAACCACATGTAGGACTCGGGGATGCCACGGGCGGCATCCTTGGCTCCGTAGATCGCAGCGATGTTGGCCTGGAACGCCTTGAGGCCCCGGTGGGGGGGCAGCGGCGCGTCGCCGGGCTCCACTACCGCAGCCGCTTCACGGTCGAGATCGTGATGTCGTCGTTCTGGGGCACCTCGAGGTGGAAGCGGTCGATGGCGGCACCGACGAAGTTCACGAAGGCCTGCGAGTTCTTCGGCGCCTCCGCGGCAACCGACGCGTAGAAGCGCGCCTCGCCGAACTCCTCGCCTTCCTCGTTCTGCGTGCGCAGCGCGCCATCGGTGTAGAGGACGATGCGATCGCCAAGGCCGATCGGGATGTCGCCCTCTTGCAGCGAGCTCTCGAAGACCGGGCCCTTGTCCATGCCGAGCGCGATGCCCTCGGGGTTCACCTTGGCCATCTTGCCCGCCTGGTGCCGGTAGACGAGCAGCGGCAGGTGGCCGGCGCTCGCGAGCGTGGCCGAGCCATCCGCCGTGTTGAGCACGACGTAGAGGGCCGTGACGTGGCGGCCGGCGGGCAGCTCGCCTGCCAGGAGGCGGTTCACGCGCTTGAGGACCTCGGCGGGGGAGAGCTGGCCCGGGGCGACCGCGCGCACATAGGCCTTCGTCGACGCCATGACGAGCGCCGCGGGGATGCCGCGCACGTTCGTGTCGAGCAGGATGATCCCCAGGTGGGTCTCGTCGATGCGGAAATACTCGAAGTGGTCGCCACCGATCTCGAAGCCCGGCTTGAAGAGGGTCTCGACCTCGTAGCCGTCCAGACGCGGCGGATGGCGACTGGTCAGCGCGCCGTGGATCTCCTCGGCGACCTTCTGCTCCTTGCTCACGACTTCGTCGAGATCGGCGCCGTCGTGCTTCTCGCGGAACTCGAGATTCGAGACCATGCGCTCGACCGAGCGGGCCACGGCTGTGGCCTCGCTGCCCGTGGCGCGCAGCTGGCGCTCGGGGTCTCCCGAGGAGCCGAGGCGGTCGATCTCGCGGGCGAGCACCTTGATGTTCTTGGTGTGGCCGTTGGCGACGGAGAACGCCGTGAAGCCCACGAGCAGGGGGCCGAGAATCAGCATCATCAAGCCGATGGCGTTGTTGCCCGACTTCGAGCCGTTGTCGTAGACCGCGACCAGCGCCGTCATGGTCTCCTTCGGCGAGTAGCCGCGGATCGAGGCCGTGTAGACCCGGACCGGGTACTCGTTGACGATGCCGTCGATGTAGCCGAAGCCGTTGCCCTCATCGGTCCACTGGTCGGTATCGACGTTGATCGAGGACGGGCCGACGTTGCCGGCGAGGTACTTGCCGCCCTTGCCGCCGTCGACGATCCACGCGGCCATGACCGAGTAGCGTCCCCGCTCGGCCTTGTCCATGTGCTGCCAGATGGTGCCCATGCGCTTCTTGATGGAGGACTTGCCCTCCTCGCCGCCGCCGCTTGCCTTGCGTAGCTTGGCTTCGCCGGCAGCGTACTCCTTCTGGCGCTTCTTGAGGTCTTCGCCGGGGAACGTGCCTTCGAGGTCACGCGGGATGGGGGCGGTCAGTTCCTTCACCCACCCCTTCCAGGTGTCCTCCCCCTTCTCGCCGAAGAGGGTCTTCCAAGCCTTCTGGTGCCCAGCGAGGCCACCGGGGCCCGTGGAGCCACCGCCGCCGCCGCGGTAGTAGCGCGCGCCAGGCCCGGCGAGCACCGAGGCCGCGTGGTAGCCGAAGCTGTTCATCTCGATCGTGGGGTCCTGCTTCTTCGCGCCGGAGAGGAACACCGCGAGGCCCACGCTCACGAGGCAGACGAGGCCGGTGAGCATGGCCACCTTGCCGCCGAGGCTCATGCCGCCGCCGCCGTGGCCGCCGCGGGCGGGGCGGCCACGGCTGCGACCGACGTCCTCCTCGCGGGCCTGGCGCGGGGCCTTGCCGGCCGCGGCCGGCTTGGCGGGAGCCTTGGCCACCGGGCGGGCGGCGGGCTTGCCCATCGGCTTGGCGACCGGCTGGGCGGCCGGGCGCGCGATCGGTGCCGCGGCCGGCGGCATGGGCTTCGCGACGGGAGCAGCCGCGGGCGGCCTCACGGGCTTGGCCGCGGCCGGCCTGACCGGTTGGGCTTTCGCCGGCTGGGCCTTCGTCGGCCGGGCCTTGCGGGGGCCCTTGCCGCGGTTGGAGCCGCCGGACCTGCGGGGTGCCTTCGCCATGTCTCATCTCCTCGATGGGGGGAGGGAGTATACGCGCTGCGGCCGAAGAGGGCTGGGCCTGCCCCAGCAGTCGAGGCCTACCCCAGGAGCCCGGAGAGGGCGACCGCGAGCGTGATGATCCCTGCCAGCGCGCCGGCAACGAGGTCGTCGAGCAAGACGCCCACGGCGCCCGGGCGCCGTTCGGCCTGGCCCACCGGCCCGAGCTTGGTCATGTCGAGGATGCGAAAGAGGACGAACGCCAGCAGCGCGAGTCGCCAGTCCTCGATGGCGGGCAATGCCCCGAGGGTCGCCAGCGCCTGCCCCGCGACTTCGTCGCTGACCACCCAGCCCGGGTCCCCATGCTTGCCGTCGGCCTCGCTCAGGTCGTCGCCAAAGCGCAGCGTCGCCCAGCTGCCTGCGATCAGGAACACGATCACGAGGCCCACGAAGGCGACGGGACCCGTCGGCAGGACGAACAGCGCTCCGGCTACCGCCAAGGAGGCCACCGTGCCCGGCATGAGGGGGGAGAGGCCAAGGCCGAAGGCGCTCAGGCAGAGCGCGGCCACCGGGGCGGCGCGGCGGGCCTTGGCCTCCGCTGCCTGCTTCGGGTCCGGATCAGTCGACGTCACGCAGCACCGTGCGTGCGCGCAGCGCGTAGACGACGCCCGAGGCGACCGTCAGCAGAAGCGCGACCCAGACGAGCACGTACGTCAGGTTCCACGTGCCCGCCGGCCCAGGGAGCCACGCCAAGAACGACAGCTCGTCCTTGAGCACGGCGACGTCGGCGCCGACGAGGAGCAAGGCTCCGACGACCGCGCACTGCGCGGCCATCTTGTACTTGCCCCACCAGATGGCCTGGAAGTTGACCCCCGCACCTTCGATCTGGCCCCGCACGGCGGTGACCAGCATCTCGCGCGCGAAGATGAGCGCGACGATCCAGCCGGGCAGCCAGGGCCGCGTGTGCGGCACCGAGAGCAGCACGATGAGCGTCCCGATGGTGAGCATCTTGTCGACCAGGGGGTCGGCGATGCGCCCGAACACGCTGACGTCATGCAGCTTGCGCGCCAGCATGCCGTCGACCCAGTCGGTCAGGGCCGCGAACAGGAAGATCCAGAAGCAGGCCCACCAGAGGGTTGCCGACGGATTCGACGCGGTGTGCATCATGAGGCCCCAGAGCCCCAGGGTGAGGACGGCGCGCGAAGTAGTGATGCGGTTCGCCCAGCCCACCGCGAACCTCTAGCTGGCCTCGACGGGCACGGCGTCAAGGTCGTAGCCGTCCGCGGCGGTGATGCGCGCGCGAACGACGGCGCCCGGGCGGGCGCTGGTCACACCGCTCAGGCGCGTGATGCCATCCACCTCGGGGGCGTCTTGCTGGGTACGTCCCTGGGCCTGGCCCGTGATCGGAATGAACTCCTCGATCAGCACGTCGACCTCGCTGCCCACGCGGTTCTCGTTGTACGTCCAGTGCACGGCCTGCTGGGCTTCCATCAACTCGCCGCGGCGCTCGGCGGCCAGGGCGGCGGGGACCTGATCGGGCATGTCGTAGGACGCGGTGTCTTCTTCATGGCTGAACGTGAAGACTCCGAGACGGTCGAACCAGCCTTCCTTGACGAACTCGAGCAGTTCACGGTGGTCGGCGTCGGTCTCGCCGGGGAAGCCGGAGATCAGCGTGGTGCGAATGGCGGCCTCGGGCACGATGCGGCGCATGTCGGCGAGCAGCGCGCGCTGGCGCTTCCCGTTGATGCCGCGGCGCATCGCCCGCAGCATGCGGTCGGAGACATGCTGCAGCGGAATGTCGATGTACTTCGCGATCCGCTCGTTCGACGCCATCTCCTGGAGGAAGTCCTCACGCAGGATCGAGGGGTAGAGGTAGAGGATGCGCCACCAGGAGGGGCCCTCGATCTTGGTCAACTCGCGCATCAGCTCGACGAGGCGCGGCTTGCCGTGCAGGTCGCGGCCGTAGGCACTCGTGTCCTGGGAAACGATGTTGATTTCGCCGACTCCGGACGCTGCGAGGCGCCGCGCGTCGGCCACGTTCTCCTCGATCGAGCGGCTGACCAACCGACCACGGATGCCGGGGATCGCGCAGAACGTGCACTTCTGGTCACAGCCCTCGCTGATCTTCAAGTAGGCGTAGGCCTTCGGCGTAAGCAGCACACGCTCCGGGGGGAGCGCGCGGACCTGGGGCAGGCCCATCAACTCACGGGCCGCCTCGGTGACGGCGGGGTAGTCGGAGAACGAGAGCCAGCGATCGACCTCGGGGAGGTCGCGCTCGAGGTCCTCGCGATAGCGCTCGACGAGGCAGCCCGCGACCATGAGTCCGCGCAGCCGACCAAACTCCTTGCGGCTGGCCATCTTGCAGATGGCGTCGATCGACTCTTCCTTGGCGGGGTTGATGAACCCGCAGGTGTTGATCAGCGCGAGGTCGGCCGTGGCGAGGTCCTCGGTGAGGGCGAAGCCCGCTGTCTGCAAGTCACCGATGAGGCGCTCGCTGTCGACGAGATTCTTGGCGCAGCCGAGCGAGACCAGGGCGATACGGCCCAACGGCGCGATGGGGGGGGCTTCCGTAGTCATGCGCCCAGGAGGATATGCTCAGTCGGAGAGGGAGGTCCACTCCGCCCGTGTGATGAGCACGGGGTTGGCGCCGGAGGCCCCTGCCGGGCCCAAGACGCCCGTTGCGACCATGCGCTCGAGCAAGGACGTCGCCCGAGCGAAGGGCAGGCCCAGCCTGCGTGTGAAGAAGACGGCGGAGGCCGACTGCCGTTCCAGGGCCGCTTCGACGGCTCGGGAGTAGAGCGGATCCAGCCGCTCGATGCGCAGCGCCTGGAGCATGGCGGCGCGCAACTTGGCGGTGCGTAGACTCGCCTGGGAGCGCAGGCTGGCCTCGGGGCCAGGCGGTGCCTTCCGCGGTGCCCGCTTCTTCGTCGCCTTCTTGCGGGCGGGCTTGGCGGCTGCGGACTTCGTGGCTACGCCGGAGCGCCGCGTCGCTTGACGCGCGGGCTTGGTGGTCTTGCCCCCGGCGGCGGGCTTCGCCGCCGCAGGACGCGTCGCGGCGCTCTTCTTCCGTGCCGCGGTCTTCTTCTTGGCCGCCTTCTTCGTGACCTGCTTCTTGGGCGAGGCCTTCGCACGTGCCGCCTTCTTCTTGGCGGCGGCCTTCTTCTTCTTCTTCTTCTTGGCGGCCTTCTTCTTCGTGGCGGCCTGCTTCTTCTTGGCGACCGCGGCGCGCTCAGTCGGCGCTGCCTCCTGGGCGGGATGGTCGTCGTCGGCGTCCTCGGAGGCATCCGGCAGGGCGAAGTCGAACATGCCGAGGGCTTCGAGCTTCTGCAGGTAGCGGCTCTTGGTGCCGGTCTCTGCGTTCTCGCGCTCGGACTTGATGGCGGCCACGCTCTCGCGAACGCTATCGCGCATGGCGCGCCGGGCGGCGGGGCCTTCGCGAACGGCACTGGCTGCGGGGCCACGCACGGCGGCGTGCACGGCCTGCGACAGGCCCAACGCTTCATCTTCGGGCGTGAGCGCGGCGCCGACGGCCGTCGCGTCGGCCTCCGGGGAAGCCTCGCTTGCGCTCTCGTCCGCGGGCGCGGCGGCTTCTTCGTCCTCCGCCTCGTCGGCGTAGCGCACGCCCGGAAGAAGGGTGTCGCCGAGTGCCGCGGCCTTCGCAGTCTTGAGTTGGCTCTCGACGGACGGGAGCGCGACATGCACGGGACCGTCGACCACGCCGTCGCTTGCCAGCTCCCGCGGGCCGCCGGACGGATCGTCGTTCAGGCGCAGACTCGAGGCGTTGAAGTTGCCCGAGAGCAGCTCCGGGATCGTCGGGAGGCGTTCCTCACCGGCGAGGAGGTCGGCGATCGTCGCGGGCTCCGTGCTGGCGGCCTCTGCTGGGGCGGGCTCGGCACCCGGGGCCTCCTCCGCTGAGCGGTCTTCCGTCGAGGTGGCTCCTGCCGGGGCGTCCAATGCGCTGTCGCTGCGGAGGGCGTCGGTCGCTTCGGCTTCCGCGTCTTCCCCGGCTGCCACCTCATCCTCGGCATAGCGGATCCCGCCCACATCCCGTGATGCGCCGAAGTCCATCGGCAGCTCGTTGCCGACCGCGTCGAAGCGCTGCTGCGGATACCACTTCTGCGCAACCTTGGCGGGCTTGCGGCGGAACACGCCGACGATCTGCGCAATGAAGCCGAAGCGAGGCTCCTCGCCGTCTGTTGCGGGCGTGCCACTCGCCGGGGCCGGTCGGGGCGTGGCCTTCTGGGTGTTGAACGCCAGCACGCTGGCGGGCAGCGCCATCAGGACCAAGACGATGACGGCCACAATGCTGCCGACGGTCTGGAGCAGGATGTCAGCGAGGCCGCCGCCGACGATGCCACCGGCGCTGCTCGCACCCGCGACGCCGCAGAGTGCGCCCGCTGCAATGCCAAGGACGGCGGAGCCCAGCCCGCGCAGGGCGAAACCGCCGAGGTTGTAGCCCCACCAATCGAGGATCATCCAGACGAGCAGCGGCAGGAGCAGGACGACCCCACCCCAGCCAAGGAGCACGCCGGGCACCTGGAAGATGACAAACAGGCTGTCGGAGGGGTGCTCGAAGCCGCGCAGGCCGAAGGCCACCTGGATGCCCAGCAGCAAGAGGAGCAGACCGGGGGCCAGGAAGGACGCCAGACTCTCCAGAAGGGGACGGATACGCTCCCGCATGCAGCGGATCCTAGGGGAGGGGGCCGACCCCGCTCGGGGTGCTCTCCGCTCGGCGCGCCGGGCCTAGATGGCGGCGCTCACCAGACTCAGGATGAAGAAGCCCATGATCAGGCAGACGATCCCGAGCACGACCGCGCCGAAGATGGCCAGCGGGTCCTTCGCGATGCGCCGAGGGCCGCTGGAGCGGCGCTGGAGGCGGAGCTTCTTGAAGCGCTCGGGCACCGGGCCCGCGGCGGAGCCCTGCTTGTGCTTCGGGTACCAGGCCTCCCGCTTCGGGCTGGGCCTGCTCGTACGCGGAATCTGACCGCCCCACATGGGCATACCTCCCCAAGGGATGCAAGCGAGGCGGCGGCGGTCGGTGGCGCGTGCCTCACTGTCATTCTAGGTGCGAGGGGGGGGCGGCAGGGCGACAACACGCCTTGGAGCGCAGGCGGGTGCGACGGCAGCACCGCTGAAACCATTCCGGAGCGTAGTTCTTGGGGTCGTGGGCAAGAATCTCAATCCAAGTCGCGGTACGCTATCGAAGGCGCGGGTGCGCACAGGGCTTGCATCGCCGACCAGTGTGCTTGATGGGCGCCGAACTAGAGATTCGGAGAGAGCTCCATGACCGATCGTTCACCGGCGAAGCGTGTGCCAGTCACAGATGCGTCCTCCGGCGCCGCCACACAAGGGGGCGGCGTGCGAGCCTCGCCGCCAGAGTTTCCGACGTTGGTTGCAGGTGCGGCCATCGTCGATGAAGCCAAGCGACTGTTCTTGATGCAATCGTCGGGGAAGTTTGGCAATACCTGGATCGTGCCAGGCGGAAAGCCGTCATTCGGAGAACCCGCTGCGCAAGCCGTGGTTCGGGAAACGCATGAGGAGACGGGTCTTGTCGCCTCCAATCCTCGCCTTCTCGGGGTACGCGAGTGGATCGACCCGGCCCGACACTTCGTGTGCCTTGAGTATCTCGTTGAAGCCGACAGTTCGGCCCCGGTGACGTTGAACGAGGAGGCAGTGGCGTATCGTTGGTGCTCGGTCGCTGACCTCGAGAAGCTCGAGATCGCTGGCCTCACACGGGCGCTCATCGACGAACGGCTGATTCCCGAGGGACATGTTGCATGAAGCGGCCGCCCGGCGGGCACGGGGACGCTGACGCTGCAGATTTGGGGCACGAACAGGGAACGCGTCTCGCTTGGTGCTCTGCTGCCACGAACGCACTGGCGCCACTATTCGGCACGATTGCGATGGAACGATTCAGCCCTCTGGCTGCAGCCGCACTCACGGCGACGGTCGGTGCTGTGGCTGCGCTGATGGTTCTCCTTGTTCGGCGGAGGCGTGTTGAGGTTCAGAACTTGCGCCAGCTTCTGCCTTGGAGCGTGCTTCATGGCATTGGCTACTTGCTCATGTTCGTCTGCCTGTTCCTCGTCGGCCCCGTGACCCAGTCCATCCTGGGGCGCCTCTATGTCGTGCAGGCGGCCATTGTGGGCAACCTGGTCCTGCGCGAGCGCTTGGGCCTGCGGAACGCCGTCCTCGTGGGTGTGGCCTTGGTTGGCGGCCTCCTGTGGGGCAGTGGCGGAGAGCTAGCCTCGTCGCTACTCGGCTTCGCGGCGGGGGTTGGCTTCACCGGTTGCTTTGCTCTGGCAAATGGCAAGATCACCCAGCACGCTCGCGCTGCGAACATCGGGAGCGACGTGATCGTGGGGTTGAACTTCTCAGTGGCCGCCGTGCTCTTGGGGATCTTGATTCTGTTGCCGATCGAGCACCCCGGCCAGCCAGTCACGGGGGGCTCGGCGGCTGCGATCGGCGGTGTCTTTGCTGGCGCCATTGCATCCGTGGCATCGCTCTTGATGATGTATGAGAGCTTCAAGCGGATGTCCTTCGCGCAGAGCAATATCATTCGCTCCGCGTCTGCGGTGCTTGGCGCGCTTGTCGCGTGGCCGTTCTACGCCCGTCCGCTCACTGCGGTCTCCGCTGCGGGCGCCATACTCCTTCTGGCAGCTGCGATGCTCGTGTCACGCAAGAAGCCCGATTCGCAGACGCCCAGTGCATTTCCAAGGACGGACCTGACATGACCATGCGCACCCCGGCTCCGCCGTCAGAGCCTTCAGAGAAGACGCAGATTCGTTCAACCCGTCTACTTGTCCTGCTCGTCGCCTTGAACTCGGCGCTGTTGGTCGCCAGCAATGCAGGCGCGGCGAAGATCATCACCGTATACGGCAGCCTGTCTGCCTCGGCCGCCGTAGTTACCTACATTCTTGCTGTTGCAATCATCGATCTCGTCAACGAGACGTTTGGGCCGCGGCTTGCCCGGATGGTCGCGAACATCGGATTCGTCTCCCTGATCACCTCAGTAGCGCTGTTCCAGCTCTTCATCCGCTTGCCTTCCGCGGGCAACTGGTCGGGGCAGGCCGGCTACGCTGAGACGCTTGGGCCCGGCCTGCGCGTTCTCCTCGGAGGGTGGCTTGCATACGCAGTCTCTCAGCCGCTCAACGTACGCATCTTCACCTTGATCCGCACATGGACGTCAGGGCGCTGGTTCCTGGTTCGAAAGCTGGGAAGCACTCTCGTCTCCCAACTTGTCGACACCGTGATTTTCATCACGATCGCCTTCGGCGGTGTCTACGAACTGATCCCCATCTACGTTGGGCAGTACGCTGTCAAGATCGTCCTCGTGTCTCTCGAGGCGCCGCTCGCGGTCCTATGCCGCGCGGCGATTCAACGCTACCTGGGCGCCGCTCATGCGCCCAGTCTGGCGATTTCCTCAATGGTCGCCGCCGTCGGGACAAACCGGGACAGTGGTGAGGCGGAGAGCGAGGCACCCCTGCACGATTGAATGAACGAGGCGACCGCCTGTTCGTAGCCGCCTAGCATGAATCCGGGGAGAAGCGGCGAAGCCTCCAGGACCGTTGACTCCTTCCGGTCGAAGGTTGGCGCTTCAGCGCCCATGATCTCAATGTGGCGCATTCCTCTAATCCGGACAACGATGCCGCCCGAGTACACTGCCTCTACATCGAACTCAAATCGATTGCAGTGGTTTCCAAGTTCAAGTACCGCTGCACCAGCGCCGCCAAACTCAAGGCCCACGCTCATGGTTGCGCTTCCGCGGTGCGGAACGACGACGCTCGTCCGCGTAGGCACGTCATCGAAGAGGTGGAGCGCGAGATCAATGGCGTGGACGCCGACGGCAAACAGGCTGGAGGATGCGACGGAGTCCAGGCCCCACATTGGTTGAGTGGGCTTGGAGGACACGAAGCGCACCCGCAGTGACTCCAGCGTCCAGTCGCGACTCCACTCGGCGAGCTTTGCCAGAGCCCAGCAGAAGCGAAAATTGAAGCCAACGAAAGCTGGTGTGCGTGTCTCCTGCTCCAACGCTGCGAGGGCTTTTGCGTCCCGAACGGATAGTGCGGGCGGCTTTTCCAAGAACACCGGGGTGCCCAGCGCTAGAGCGGCGCGAGCCACCTCTCCGTGGACGTCGGGCGTCGAGGCTACGAGGACGGCATCAACATCGTCGCGTTCGATCACGCTGCGCCAGTCGTCCGCAACATCAGCGCCGGGAAACTGCCGTGCGAGCTGCGCTCGCCGGTCCGGGTTCCGGGACGTCAGCGCAACGATGTTGGCGAGCCTCGACATCTCCAGGCATGGAATCAGATACTCATGGGCGTGCGAGCCCGGGGAAAGCACGGCGATTCGGATGGGGGAGTCACTCGGATAGGACATAGGGCCTCACGACGTCGTCGAAGATCTGCTTGATGATGCGCCGCTTGGATTCTAGGGCCTTCGGGGTTCGGTTGTTCGAGAGATCGTGAGTCGTGTCCATCGCCCGGTCGTTCGGTGCTCGCACATAGTCCGTGGCGAAGTGCAGCGCTGAAAACTTCACGCGTTGGTTGTTCGCGGCGTTGTACGTGAACACCGCTCGTGCGATCTGCGAGATCTCGTTGTCAATGGACTGTGCGCGGATCTCAATTGTAGTCGCACGCTGCAGGTAGTCCTCCTCGAGTACCGTCGGGATGGAGGCGTGAACCCCCGTTGAGAGTTCCGGCCGCCATTCCAGCACTCCGTTTGGCACGCCGTCAAGCTGTCTGACGATGCGCGCGTGATTGAGAATCGCGAAGGAAGAAGGGCAGAAGATGCGCGTGTACAGGTCATCGGGACCCGTGAGTGCACCGAGCTTTGCCGCGTAGAGAATCTCTTGGACGCCTAGCTGGCACAGGTAATGGCAAAGGACCTCGCTGATCGATCCCCAGAAACAGTACTTTACGCCCAGCAGCACAAGAGAGCCCCCGTCCGGAAGACTCACCCGACAGGCGCCATAGTACTCGTTTTCGGTCCAGTCGCTCACCTCGATCGATGTGCGCTCGAAGTGAGACCGGATCTCTTCGACGTAGCCGAGAAGTACGCGGTCTCCCTTTCGCACGAAGTCGGAGCTGAGGTGAGTCCATGCAGGAAGATGTTGCTCGACGAGCGGGAATCGGTGCACGCGGATCTTCTCGTCGGCTTCCAGCATCATCCCGCGTGCGGCGTGACGGGTCAGCGAGGCGTAGTGCATCACATAGTCGTTGCCGGGTACTACGGCGATTCCAAGCAGGCGCTCCCTGCCATCTCTCGACGCGTGGAAGAACGCTGGGCGAACGCGGTTGAAGCGCTTGGGCTCCTTATGCTCGAAATCGAGAGGAACCACATCCTTGATGCCGAGCTTCGCGGCCACCGTTTCGAGGTGTTCCGGGTAGACGCCAAACACTTCGATGAGTTCGTCCCGAGCAAGTGTCCTCTGGATCTCTTCTACGGGGACCTTCTGCGCAACATAGTGATCGAGCGCTCGAAACATCGTGTGGTTGAGCGACCGGGTGAACGGGATCTTGCGTACGTCGTCCTGAACCACGGTTTCGTAGAGTTCTGCCAGGTCGACGCGCTCCTGTTCCAGTGATGCTGGGTGGATCAGTCGCTGGTCCAAGTCCTCGAGGTAGGCCGCGTCAGGGTCATCAAGGCCCGGTGCGTGATCCAGGTTGGCGGGCGTCACCTCACCTGTCTTGGAGAACTCGCCGGTGGACTTGAAACCCTGCTTCTCAGCGATCAGGTAGGCGCTGAGCGCGCTGATGCAGATGATGGTGACCCAGTTGATCGGACGTTCCGCTTCGTTTGCCTCCAATCCCCAGGAGCCGTCCGCGGATTGGTTCTCCACCAGCCAGTCCAAGGCGGCTGTGACGCTCGGCAGCACAGGCGTTCTGGTCGAGAGCAAGATGTACGCGGCGTAGGCCGTGGCCTCGGGGCTGCACTTGATGCCTCGCCAGTCCGACCAGGTGCCATCCTCCTCCTGTCGCTGTAGAAGCCACTGAAGACCTCGCAAGACGGCCCGACGCCTCACCGGAAGGCGGCTGATACGGATCGCGTCGAGCAATCCATGTAGGGCGTACGACGTGAAGCTGGGGTCCGGCGCACCGCCTGCGTGGAAGCCCCATCCGCCGCTCTCGCTCTGGGCCTCTTCGAGCACGCCGACGCTGGAGCGAATCGTCATGGCCGTCAGCGGCGTGGTCGGTCCCCGCACGAGTGCACGAATCGCGTGTGCCGTACTGTAGTAGTGGACATCTTGGAGGCTCTTGTTCTGAGGCTGATTGATCCAGCCTGAGGAATAGTGATCGCAGAGCCAGGACAGGCCACGTTGGCCGGAGATCGACGAGGGCCCCTCGTGGTGGAGCAGTGTGACGGTGCAGCAGGCTGTGACGCCCGTGTCAGCATGATCACCGTAGGTTGAACTGCACCAGTAGCCCTCGGGCGCCTGCGTCTCAGATAGCCAGGCGAGCGTGTCGCGGATCAGGCCTCGGTACCGCGTAGGCGGCAGGAAGAACGCGATCTGTGCGCTCGGCCAAGGATCCGGGGCGTTGCCCGGTTCGCCACCCCACGCCTGTTGCGTTCCCGTGATCTGTGCCGCGAGTGAGGCGTACGCCCGGTCAAGTGCAACTTGGAACGCCTTGGACCGTTCCTCCCCGCCGAGCTTGGTGCTTTGTTTGCGGCCGGTGAACCGGCTGTGTGTCCGAAGTTCAACCCCGAAGTCCGTGGCAGTCTTGGGCTTGAGCCTCTCGGCACGCAGGCGCTCCTGATCTCGTTCCCGCGCGTCCCCGTCCTTTTCGCGGACCGCCTGTCCGATGCTGTGGAGGAGGTGCTTCAAGAGGCCGTTGAAGTTTGGAAGCCGTGGATCCTTCTCGAACTCGAATGCTGGCGCGTTGCGATTCAGCGAAGCCCTGAACTGTTCCAGAGAATGGAGATCCTTGTCCCGCGCCCAGAGGCGACCTGGCCAGTCGGCGTCTGCACAAACGACAAAGAGGGGCTTGTCCAGGCGCTTGGCCTCTTCGATCTCCAACTGTGTGATCGAGTGTTCGCCGTCGCCACCGTCCTCGGGGGTCGGGACCCACCCAAACCGCCATGCCACAAGCAGGAGGACGGCATCCGCCTGTCCAACTTGGTCGAGGCAGAGCTGTACGCTGGGGCGTGCGTCGGCTTGCCAGTACTCCATCATGATGGGATGGCAGCCCGCTGCCAGAATCTGATCTCTGGCCGCAGCTCTGTATGGGTCCAAGTCCATGCTCGTCGAGGCGATGAACACGCGAGGCAAGCTGGCCTCGACCGTCTCACCTCCCCGGCTGAGGCTCCCCATGAACTCGTGTCTCCGCTAACAATGTGCCCCCCTGGGTGGAGCAGGGCATTCGGGGGCGGAGCGTAAGGCAAGACGGTGCGTAGACGCGAGATGAATTGGCGATGGCAGTCGATGAAATCGGCTTGTGGGCGAGTGCTCGTTGGTCGACTCCGCCGCGGCAAGGTCGGTCTGGGACCTTGAACCATCCGGCGGCCGAGCCGCCTCCCGCTTGTGATGCGGCTTCGGCGCAGGGCCTCTGCCGCCACGGCTCCGTGCCGCTTGTGCGCTCAGCCGCACGGGCGAGTTCTTGCGTGGTCGGGCAGATGCCCCCGGCGTAGCTGGCTGGTCTCTCTCTGCGATAGCTACACGTGCGGCCGGCGGCCGCCCGTGCTCATTTCAGCCACGGAAGACGCTCGAACTCGGCAAACTCTCGCTCAAGTTGCCACTGCGCGCGGGCGCGCTCACTGCCGGCGAGAAACACCCGGCAGGCGTCCGACATCGCCCCCGAACTCGGATCGTCTTGAACGCATGCTGGAACCATTGCTGAGTACTGCGAGTCGATCCACAGGCTTCGGCCCGGCAGGAAGCTGAACTCGAGTCCGTTGCGGGACAGTCGCTTCAGTTCCTCGTAGCCGAGGTCATAGTCCCGCACCGCGCGGTGGTACTCGTGGCTTAGATCAATGCGTGAGACACCTTCGTCGTCAGAGCACAGTACGACGGGAATCCCGGCATCCAGGTAGGCGGGGAGCGGGTGGTCGCGGCCTGCGACGCCAAGCGTAATCTCATTGTTCGTCAGGCAGACCTCGACGGCTGTGCCCGCGCTTCGCATCCGCTCAAGCAGTGAGAACGGCTCTCGCTCGTAGAAGAGGCTGACGCCGTGGCCAATCCGCCGCGCGCCCGCGATGTCGACAGCCTCGGCGATGTGAAAGCGCAGATCCGCCGGAGGTACGAGGCCGAGTGTCAACTCGCCGGCGTGCAGGGCGATCTTTACTTCGGGCGACCGCCTGCCGAGAAAGCGGATCATGTTCATTTGCAACGTGTAATCGCGTAGCGCGACCCGGTCATCCTCCGGTGCGACCAGGTTGATGCCCACAACTCGAGCATCTTGCTTGGCGAGCTCAAACGCGTAGGCCATGTACTTGAACAGGCTTGCCGGGGCGTGCACGCGGTAGTTCTGTTGGATAAAGCGGATGCTGGGACTGCACGCTTGAGGCGCAGCGCCGGCATCGCACCCGAGTCTGGCGCGTAACGAGCCCAGCGTTGCGTCCAGACCTGCGCGGGCCTCCTGCACCCAGCGCTGGAGACCGCGCTTCTCCACCCATTCGAGCGCCTTCTCGAAGTCACCATCCCAGGGGGGCAACTCTCTGTCGGCCTCCATGCTCTTGGACCGGAGCGTCAGCATGACCTCTACATGCTGCACCCGCTGTTCGGCAGCCCGACATACAACTCGGGCAAGCATGTCGGCTACCCGGCGCCGTGCAACGGCGCGGAAGCGCCCGAAGGCCTTGAAGAACTGAGCGTGGCCCGGTTGGCCGGAGTGTTCCAGGTTGCGCGTCGAAATCCGGTCTATGAGCGCGCTGTACGCCGCCGGATCCTTGACGATTTCGCTGAGAGGACGAAGGCCGTCCTGTCGTGCCTCTGGTGGCAGAATCTTGCCGGTCTTCGGCTCGACGTAGAAGCCCGCCTCCGCGGCCCACTGGATGTAGCTCTCCGCGTACACCGCACCGCTCAGGTGCGTGTGCAACTCCGCTCCCTTGGGTAGGCGTTGGACGAATGCGCGAACGAGCGGCTGCTCGCTGCGATGCGACGCGAGCCAGTTGGCAGCACGTGCCTCTCCCGAGGTGATCAGCGACTGCGTCGCTTGGCATCCCGCCAGGGTGAAGGCGAGCGCGACGCAGAGCACGGCTGCGCGACTCCGATTCATCGCCCCTCCTCGCGGTCGCTAGTCATGGAAACACCAAGGGCCACATGCTACCTGACGGAGATCGCGGTCAGTTCCAAATCGCATATGGCGGTCTTGATCACGCCACCTACGCTGCGGCCCCCCAAGGCCTTGTCCCCGTCGCTACCCCAACTGCGCCGTGAGTGGCCTCTCGCGATGCAGGAGCAGCCACTCGGCGTTCTCGCGAAGGGCCTCGCGGCCGAGGATCCCGACCAGGTTGCGGAACTCGGTCGGATCGGCTGCCCGCATGCTCGACGCCGCGGTCGAGGCCCGCCCGAACAGCAAGGCCATGCGATCGAACTCCTGGGCCTCCTCGCGGTAGGCCCGTGACTCGGCCCACGCGACGCAGAGTGTGACCGCGAGAAGCAACAACCCTGCGCCGAGTTGAAGCCACTGCGACGCACTGGCTTCGTGGTCCAGCACCAGGTGCCTGAAGAACTCGCCGAGGCTCTCCCGCGGAAGGACGGCGAGTGTCATCACGGCGAGCGCGATGGAGCATGCGACCGCCAGGCCCAGAAGGACACGCTTTGCGCGATCCAGTAGATCCCGCGCTTGCCTGCGCTTGACGCTCGTACTCCGGAACCATGCCGCCTGCGCATCGATCCACTGCGTCCGTACCGCATCGAAGCGTGCGTGATCCGCGGGCGCATCGGCAGGCGCGTGTTCGCTCTTGCTCATCAAGCACCAGGTCCTGAGGGCGCTTCGGATCCAGTTGAGCTCGCCGGCCGACGTATCCAGGTAGTGGTCGGCGACGCTCGAGGAGACGCCGGCGAGGCGCCAGAACACCGCGACGCGAAGGCCCTCGGCCAGTGCGCGGTAGTCCAGGTACCGGTTCTTGCGGTCCATCCGCTGCACACGCTTGATCAGATACCACGAGGTGGCACACAGCATCGCGAGGTAGAGCAGCAGAAAGACAGGCCTGTGATGGACGAGATCCGTGTACAGCAGGAACGACACGCCGGTTGCCCCGGCGAGCGTTGTGAGTGTGCGCAAGGAGTTCGTGGTCTTCCTGCTCGCGTCGGTTGCGAGGCAGTCCACATGGGCCTGCCCATCCAGAAGGTCTGCGGCTGGCGCCCAGGTGCTCTCCTCGGTGTCGCCGATCAGGTCCCGGCGTACGGCGGTCGCCGCCCCAGGTGAGCGCGCATGGGCGCTCGCCAGCTCGGTGTTGAGCCGTCCGATGTGGGAGAACACGCGGCGGTACACCGCGCCCGACCCGCCGCCCGCAGCCAGAATCGTGCGCACGCCGGTCTCGGAGGCATCCGTCAGGCGCTGCCCGCTGCGACGCCCGGCCGGCACGTGGATCACGTGCCCCGCCTCGGCCTCATCGGAGAGGTCGAGGAGCTCCGCCCGGGGCGCCGTGCCCACCATCATGTCGATGACATGCTTGGTTCCGCCGCGCTTCTGCGTGTCCTCCCCATCCCAGACGGCGAGGAGGACGTTGGCGTGGCGCACGAGAAAGCGACCGATGGTCACATAGGCGGCCGCGTCGTCCGGTGCCGGGTCCGATCCTTCTGGCGGGACAACGATCACGCGTCGGCAGCGGGCGCGTAGTTCGCGAAGCCCTTCTTGTGCCGGGGCGGAGAGCTCCGCCAAGTACTCAGGTTCCGGCTTCGGGAGGCAGGCGATGACCTCGCACCCGACGGCGAGTGCCACCTCCGCCACGAGCTGATCCGCCCCGTCCGCCATACCCGAGAGCACGAGCAGCGGCATCTGCGGGTGGGCTGTCTGCAGGCTCCTGAGCGCGCCTTCGACGGTCCTTCGCAGCGCGCTGCCCGCGGCGCGATCCTCAGGGTGGAGGTCGCGATGTCCCGTTACCGCCACGACGAGCGGGATCTGCGGCGGCGGGGTGGGCGTCGGGGCACTCGGCATGCGCGGCCTACGATACCGTTGCGGGCGCTGACTCCGCGGATTCCGATCCCGCTCGGGCTATGCTCGCCCGTCGGAATGATGGAGGGGGGGGCATGGCGCTCCGGTATCGGGCCTTTCTCAGCTACAGCCACACGGACGAGCTCCTCGCCCGGCGACTGCATCGGCGCATGGAGGCCTACCGGCTGCCGGCGGGGCTCGAGCCCGTCGAAACCCCGGAGGGGTTCGATGCGCGCCGCCTGACGCCGGTCTTCCGCGACCGCGACGAGCTTGTGGCCGCCGGCGACCTGGGCGCGACGATCCAAGCAGCGTTGCGGGAGTCGGCCGCGCTTGTCCTGGTTGCTTCGCCGGCGTCGGCGCAGTCCCACTACGTCAACGAGGAAGTCAGGGCCTTCGCCGCGCTTCAACCGGCGCGCCCTGTCTTCGTCTACATCGTGGCCGGTGAGCCTGGGGCCGTCCCGCCCGACCCCGGCGTGTGCTTCCCGCCGGCGCTGCGAGAGGCTGGCGCTGCGGAGCCGATCGCGGCCGACGCACGCCCCGGCAAGGATGGGGTGGACCTCGCGTTCCTCAAAGTGGCCGCACCGCTCTTTGGCGTGCGGTTGGCGGAACTCCGCGATCGTGAGGCGCGTCGTCGCCTGCGCCGGCGCACGGTGGCGGCCGTGACCTCGCTCGGGATCGCGCTCGTGCTCGCCGCAATCTCGGTGTTCGCGTTCCAGAAAGCCCAGGAGGCGGACGCCAACGCGGTGGAGTCCCGGGCCAACGAGAAGGTTGCGGACGAGAAGGCTGAGGAGGCCCGCAAGCTGTTGATCGAGGTAGGCAAGGCGCGCGTGCGCGCCGAAGCGGGCGAGAAGGATGCAAAGAAGCAGCGAGGCATCGCGGAGGAGCGGGCGGATGAAAACCAACGCGCACTGGCCACGTTCCAGGTCGAGCGGGGCCGGCAGCTCGTCCTGCAAGGTCGTCCCCTCAGCGCGCTGCCGTTCCTGCTGGCGGGGCGTGAGCACGCGCCGGACCCGGAGCTCACGCGCCTCCTCTTGTCACAGGCCGTAATGGGCGCGCGGCCGTTCCGCTTTGAGTTGGGTCCGCTCCAAGCGGCCGTCCGAAGCGCACGCGTGACGCGTGATGGGGCGCGCGTGCTCGTCGATGACGAGGGGGGCGCAACGCACGTCTTCGACTTGGCCACTGGGCGCTCGCTCGGTGTCTTCAATGGCAACACCCAGCAGCCGTATGCGAGCGTCCCGTGTGTGGATGCAGACGGGACGCTCGGGGTAGGGCAGCAGCTGGCGGATCGGACCCAGTACGTGGCCCACATCGTCCGGCTCGCCGGTGACCCGCCGCAGGCTGTATTGCAGACCCAGCCGGGAGCGGTGGCGGCGGTGGACTGGGTTTCGATGGATCCGTCCGGGACGCGCATCGTCGCCAGTGCCGGGCGCAAGCTGCACACCTGGGCAGCCGACCAACCCGAGTTTGCCCGACGCATCGAAGGGGTCATCGCGGACAGCCCGCGGAAGACGGCGTTTGCCAGCGACGGGCGTCGGGCCGCGTTCGTGTTCGAGACGCTCGTGCGCAGCGCACCCAACACGGCGCGTGCCGTGCTACTCGACCTCGTGAGCGCGAAGCGGCTGCAGCGCGTGGAGGTCAATGCGGACGAGGGTGCGGTGAGCATCGCCGTGGATACGCGGCGAGGCTGGTGGGTCGTGACGTGGGGCGACCGGGCGGGTGACATCCATGTCGCGCTCCATGACCTGGAGACGGGCGCCGAGCGGGGGCGCCTGGCTCTGGGGCGCCATCCGCGGCAGGCACCGGAGGTCCTGCCATGCCCGGACGCCGATCGCTTCCTCGTCTGGACGGAAGGACTGTTGGCCCCGATCGAGTTGGGCGCCGAGGGGCTTCGCCGGCTTCCGACGGCGTGGAAGGAGAGCACGAGTGACCATGTGATGCGGGCGCGCTGGGGACGGGGTGGCGCGTCTCTGCTCGTGCACTTCATGGGCCGTGCGGTCCACCGTGTCGCGATTGCCGGGGAGGAGCTGAAGGCCCTTGTTCCCGGCTCGGCCGTGCGGGTCGAGGTGGACCCCGCGCTGGACCAACTCGCGGTGCAGCGCGATCTATCGAACGTCGAGCTCGTCGACCTCGGCGCTGCAGCACATCCAGGGCTCGCTGTCCCCGCGCACGGAGGCAAGACCCTCTCCCTCGACGTCGATCGGGCGCAGCAGCTCCTCCTTACCACGGGCACAGATGGATTCCTGCGGGGCTGGAGTCTCGCACCAGAGGATCGCGGTGCACACACGCGGGCGGTCAACCTTGACCGCCCGGTGCAGGCGACGTTTCCGCCCGAGGTCTACGGATTCACACCGAGCAAGATGGTCGTGTCACACGATGGCACGACCCTCGCGCATGTCGGGCGCACCTGGGTGTCGGAGGGGGTGAGCCAGAGTCTTGTCGTCGTGCTCGACGCGCAGACCATGCGCGAGAAACGCCGGCACATCGTCGCCGACCCGCACTACGAGCGACTCATGATCTCGGCGGATGGCAAGCGCGTCGTGCTTGCGGTCGAGCCCGGGCAGGCGATACAGATCGGGGGCAAGCCGCGTCTGCGCGTGCATGTACTCGAGGCGGAGAGTACGCGCCATGTCGAGCTGCCGCTCGAGCGGGCGATCGGCTTTGGCACGGCCTGCGGAGGACTCTCGGCAAGCGGCCGCCAGGTGCTCTTCATGTCGCGGCCAGGCAGGCTGATGCGCTTCGATCTCGCGTCGGGCGCCTCGGAGGAGGTTTTTGCGGACGAGAACGGGCTCGGCTATCTCCTGTCGCCCGATGGCACGTTGTTGGTGACCATGTCGGGTGACCAGGTGCGCTTCCATCGACTCGATGGTGACTTGGGGTCACGCAAGCTCCTGCTCGACGAAGCGGTCCCGGGCGCGCGCGGCGCCACCCAGGTGGTGTTGCGCAGCGACGGGAAGGCGGCGATGACGTGGATCGGCAACATAGCCAGGGTGTGGTCGGAAGCCTCGGGCCGCCTGGTTCGGCTGGAGCCGGAGCCGCCTGCGTTTGGTCCGATCACGCTGGCGCCGGACTCCGACGAGGTGATCATCGGGCAGCCCGACGGCTCCATCCTCATGCACGCCATCGAGACCGGGGCCCTACGCCGCCGGCACGCCCGGCCGCCTCCGCTACCCAACCGCAATCCCATGGCGCTCGGTGCGACCTCGTCAGGAGGCATCGGGCACAGCCCGCGTGCCATGACGGCCTTGCTGCAGGGCCGCGTTCTCGCCGTCGTGGGCCTTGACCGGATGATCCGCCTCACCGACATGGCCTCGGGCAAGCTCCTGGCCGCCATCGCGATGGACCCGAATCCGACCAACCACTTCATGACGGTGATGCCCGGGGACCTGCCCTGGGTCCAGGCCAGTGGGCCCGCACAAGACCACATCCTTCTGCTCGACCATCTCCGGGGCTCCGTGGGGCGCTGGCGGGTCGCGCTCCCCGAAGGCGTCGCGCTCGCGCGCGCCACGGCGATCCAGGCGCGCAACCCACGGGCGCTCGTGGACGGGCGTCTCGCGCGTCGGGCGGTCGACACGCGGCTGAAGAAGGCTGCGAAGTGAGGGGCTTCCGGGGCCGCAAGCCGCCTCGATGGCGACGCGAGGCCTCCGCGGCCAGGATCCCGGGCCGATGAGCGAGTGTGCCCACCATGCCTTCGTCAGCCATGCCTTCATCAGCCATGCCGCGTGAGCCCCTTTGCCTGGAGGATGCGCACCCGACGGCGCGGCTTCTACGAGCGTGCCTCCGCCGTCTCCGCTCTGCGTTTCAAAACAAGCGGGCGCCGGACAAAGCGGACGGCATCGTAGGGTTCCGCGTCGCCGCGTCAGTCCCGTCGCGTTAGGCGTCCCTGGGGCCGAGCAGTCCCTCGGCAGCGGTTCGCAGGGCCGCGCCAGTCACAGGCTGCTTCAGGTGCAGGTCCGCAAGCTCGGCGCCTTCATCATCGCCGGACTGGTGGGGGTTGCTCACGAGCAGGAGGGGGATCTGGGCCCGCGCGTCGGTCGCGGCCCGGGCCGCGTGCACTGCGGCAACGCCCGCGTCATGCCGGGGATCGAGAATGATCAGGTCCGGCCAGCCTGTGCCGATGAGCGCAAGGCCCTCGGAGTCGCCGGGCTCGACGCGCACATCGTGGCCGTGCTGCTCGAGCGCGGCTTCCTCCAGGAGGGCTTCCATGATGTCGCGGTCGATGATGAGGATCTTGGCCACGGGGACGGTCTCCAGTTGGGACGCGGGAGCCTAGCAGTGACGGCGAGGCCCTGCAATGAGCCGTGACCGTAGCCCTGTGCTACCGTCCCGTGCGTGACTGATGCGTCGACCGATCCGAAGCCGCTCTGCTTCGTCCTGATGCCATTCGGCAAGAAGCCCGATCCGACAGGCGGGCCGCCGATCGACTTCGATGAGATCTACACGACCGCCATCGCCCCTGCGATCGAGGCGGCGGGCCTGACCAGCATTCGCGCCGACGAGGAGCGCGGCGGGACGCTGATCCATCGTGCGATGTTCGAGCGGCTGCTGTTGTGTGAGTACGCACTGGCCGATCTCAGCACCGCCAACGCGAACGTGTTCTACGAGTTGGGCGTTCGACACGCGGCGCGTCCGCGCACCACGCTGGCAATCTTCGCGGATCAGCATCGGATCCCGTTCGACTTGAACTTCCTGCCCGCAATCCCGTACCGCCTTGGCTCCGG
>JAJDEM010000149.1 GCA_029259795.1 Planctomycetota bacterium | reverse complement strand
TCCCTGGTGCTCGTCCTGTTCGCCCACCGGTCGTATCGCAAGGGCCGGGCGTTGGGCCGTTCCCTCGCCGTGGTGCCCGCCGTGCTCTTGCTGCTGGGTGGCCTCACGAAGGGCACCGTGTGGTCCTACGCAGGCATCCTGCTTGTCGATGAGTGGCTCGCCCTGCGGCGTCTGCAGGCAGACGGGGGATCGGCGACCTGGGGCCAGGCGTGGGGTCGCCTCTCGCTCCCTCTGCTCGTGGCGATCGGCGGCGTGGCGCTCGACGTCAGCGTGGCTGCCAGCAGCGGAGCTTCGGGCGTCGAGCACGGCGTCGGCGTGAGCGAGCTCATGGCGGCCATGGCCGGCGCGCATGCGATGTACGTCCAACACATCCTGGTGCCCGTGGGACTCGCGCTGGACTACGCGGTCGATCCTGCCGGCTCCTGGGCGAGCGTGGTCTCCCTGGTCGGACTCGTGCTGGCGCTTGGCGCGCTCGCGGCGCTCGCCGTGGGCATCCGCCGCGTGCAGCCGCTGGTGGCCATGGCAGGCGCGTTCTGGGTCTTCGGCCTCGCGCCCGTGAACAACATCTGGCCGCGCACGGCGGCCCTGATGGCGGACCGCTACCTCTACATCCCCGCCATCGGGATCTACATCGCCATTGCGGCCTTGCTCGCGCGGGCGAAGACGGCACGGCCCTGGATCCTCGGCGTGGCGGCGATCGTGCTCGCGGTGCTCTGCGAGGTGCGGACGGCAAGCTTTGCGACCTCGGAGCGGATCTGGACCGACACCATCGAGAAGGTGCCCGAGAGCGCGCTCGCCTACATCCAGCGCGGAACCGATCGCTCGACGCGCGGGCTGCACAAGGCGGCGCGTGAGGATGCGGCGGCGGCGCTCGCCCTCGAGCCGCGCCCGGAGTTCCGTGTTCGCGCGCTGCTCCTGCGCTGCCAATGCCTCGTGGGGCTGGGCGCCACCGCGACGGGCAGTGCCCAGCGCGAGCTCGTCGACGACCTGCTCGGCGAGGCCAACGCCGCGGCCCGAGCCGCCGACGCGCTGGTGCGCGATGAGATGGTTCGCGACGATCCGTCGCATGTGCGCTCCATGGCCCAGAACTACATCGGCAACGCGCTCGAGATGCAGGGCGACGTGGCGGGTGCGCGCGACGCGTACAACCGCGCCGTTACGCTCGACGATCGCAATGCCAACGCGTGGCTGAACTTCGGCACCATGCTCCTGAAGTCGCGCGACCCCGAGCAGCACATCCAGGCGGTTGCGGCCTTGCGCCAGGCGCGTGACCTCGCTCCCCGCCGGCTCGACATCATGCTCCAGCTCGCCTTGGCCCACGGCACACGCGGCGACGCCCAGCGCGCGCTGGCGATGCTCGACCGCGCCGAGGACTCGCACGGCGTCAGCCCCGAGTTGCTCTACACCCGCGCGACCCTGCTCCTGAAGGTCGCGCAGGACTGGAAGGCCGCGCGCCTCATCCTGCGCCAGCTCCGGGATGTGGCGCGGGATCACCCCAAGGGCACGCGCCTTGAGGCCGACATCGAGGTCGCCATCGGGCGCGCCCGGCTACGCAAGGGGCGCGACGAGCGCGATGTGGCGATCCTCAAGCAGGCCATCGATCACTTCGACGAAGCCCTGAAGGTCCTCCCCACGCACTGGCAATCCCAGGTGTTTGCGGGCGACGCCTTCGCCGAGCAGGGCCGCTACGGCGAGGCCCGCCGGCGCTACAAGGACGCGCGCAAGATCGCCCTGCGCGAGACCTGGCTCGCGGGTCTCGTCGCGCGCACGGCTGCCCTCGAGGCCGCCGTGATCGGTCGCAGCTACCGTCACGGCGACGACGGTGCGGCTCCGCGCATCGAACGCGCTGCTGCCATCATGGCGAGTGCGCTGCACGCCGACGTGCGACGCATCGACCTTGGCTTCGCGCCGCTCGACGACGAGCTGGTGGTGTTGCGCGAGCTCGTGCCGCTGCACGATCGCGACCGGGAGCCCGAGCGCTCCCACGCGGCGTCGCTGCTCTTGGTCGCCGCGGAGTTGGTTACCGGCGATGAGTTGGCCGCGCTCGATCGACTGCGTGCGGTGTTCGGGCGTCTCGGCGCTGCCGAGCGCGAGCCGGCGCTGCTCGACGCAGCCCTCGTGCTGCGCGCCACGCTGTATGAGCGCCAGACGGACTTCGACCTCGCGCGCCGCGACTACGAGCTGCTCGCCCGGCGTCGGCCGGATGACCTGCTGCCGCAGCTTCGGCAGCTGCAGATCGAGCTGCGCGTGGCCCAGGCGCGCTCCCAGGTCGCGGCCGGCCACAAGGATGACACCAAGCGCTTGGCCGCTGCGCGGGCTGCGGTGGCCGCCGCCGCGGGGCGCGTGCGGACGTTTGCCGACGCCAACCCGGCGTCGGAGGCCGCCGGCCTGCTGGCGGTCCAGGCCGAGATCAATCTCCAGCGCTGGATCGACGCGCTGAAGCGCCTGAACGGCCTCGTGCGGCGCTTCCCCAAGAATCCCTCGATCCATCGAGGCTTCAACGCCGTCTATGTCGCCCAATACACCCAGACCCGCGAGCGCGCCCTGATCGAGCTTGCCGACCGGAGCCTGCGCGAGGCGCGCACGCTGTCGCCGCGCGACCTGCGCACGGCGATGGACGCTTCCCAGCTGGCGCGCATCGCCGGCGACCTCACATCGGCGCTGCGCAGCGCCCAGCAGGCGCGGGAACTCGAGAGCCGGCCCCACGGGCCGGCGTCGCGCATGCTCGCCGATCTGCAGGTCGAGCTGGGGCGACAGGCGCTGCAGGGGGGGCAGCTTGAGGAGGTCGCGAAGGCGATCGCCGCGGCCCGCAAGGTGGATCCGACCCGGGCGGGTTCGTGGCTGTTGGCGGGGGAAGCGGCCCTGAAGTCATCGCGCCGGGATCGCATTGCGCGTGCGCACGACCTGGCGCGCAAGGCGAAGGCGCTCGAGCCCTACAATCACGATGTCAACGTCCTGCTCGCGAAGTGCCACAAGGGCAGCGCAACCAGCGCGATGTTCCACATGGGGCGCTTCACGATCCCGCGGCCCGGCACGCCGGCGTACGTCAAGCTCCAGGCCATGTCCGAGGCGGACCGCGCGAAGCGTATCGCGGCCCTCGAGAAGGGCCGGGAGCAGTACCGCCAGCAGGCGCTGCACGATCTGGACATGGCCATCCTGCTGGATCCCACCGCCGAGGACATTCGCGAGACCCGCAAGCGGCGCAAGAGCCTCGCACGGGCCAGCACGGTGGACGCGCAGGCCCGCGAGCAGCAGGCGCAGGCGCTGGAGGCGAAGGCGCGCGGCTTCATCCAGGAGAAGCAGCTCGTGGATGGGTTGTACGCGTTCTGGGACGCGGCCCAGCTCTCCCCGGATCTCGCGCGGCGCCACCTGCAGGTGGCCCAAGCCGCGATCACGCTCCTCTCCACCCTCACCATGGACAACGAGGCCGTCCGTCAGGCCGCCGCCAAGTACGAGCGCATGGCGCATGACGCGCTCTACACCGCCGAGGCGCTGGACGCCGACCGTCGGGTGGTCCAGCTGTTCTTCCTCAAGGGCGCCCTCCACCAACACCATTGGCGGCACGCGCCGCGGGAGTTCCCTGATGCCAAGGAGGTGTCGCGCCTGGCCGCCATCGCGGCCTACGAGCATTTCGCTCTGCGCCTGCGCGCGGCGGGTCGGACGCCCGAGAAGGACCCGATGCTGGCGCAGGCCGTGCAGTTCCTCAAGCTGTTGCGCGAGGCCCACTAGTCGTGGCGACTGCCGGCGGCCAGCGGGGGGCCGGTCCGGAGCGGGCCTGGTGTGGGGACCTCTGCGCAGCCCCGGGTGCCGTCATCCGGCTGGACCCGGAGGAGAGTGCGCACCTCGTTCGCAGTCGGCGGGCGCAGGCGGGCGATCCGGTCGTCGTGTTCGACGGCCAGGGCGTTTCCCGGGCGGGCGTACTCACGGGGGCCGATCCCCGCGCGGCCGAAGTCGAGCTCGGCGGCGACTACCCCGATCGCACGCCCGCGCGTCGGGTCCGGCTGGCCGTCGCGCTGCCGGAGATGGGCCGGACCGACCGGATGCTCGGCCACCTTGCGGCGCTGGGGGTCGCCGAAGTCGTTCCGTTGCTCACCACGCGCGGCCAGCCCGGTCGCGCCGAGCAGGCCGTGCGCCGCGCCCCGCGCTGGGCGAAGCTTGCCCGCGAGGCGGCGAAGGTCAACGGCTCGGCGCGGGTGCTGGTCGTGGGGGCGTCCCGCCCGCTGGCCGCCTTCTTGGAGGAGCCCGCGCTGCTGCTCGATCCGGACCCGGAGGCGCCGCCCTTGACCGGGCTGCTGTCGGGGCAGGATCCGCTCCCGTGGATCCTGATCGGACCCGAGGGCGGGTTCACGGACGAGGAAATGACGGCGGCTCGGGCCGCGGAGGCGGGCGTAGCCCGGCTGGGGGACGCGGCCCTGCGCGTCGAGACGGCGGCGATCGCCGCGGCCGCGGTGGCCTTGTGCTCTTGAGCTCGGGTTCGCTGCGTTCTGCGGCCTGTGATTTGCGGTAGGCACGCCATGCATGGACCCCTCCGACTGTTCATCAAGAGCCCTGGCCAGGACGAGCGCGTCTACGACGTCGAGGGCGGCGAAGTCAGCGTCGGCCGCGACAAGTCGGTCTCGATCCCCGTCGAGCACCGGACGCTGAGTCGCCGCCACTGCCGCTTCTATCTGGGTGCGGACGGCTGGCGCGTCACCGATCTCGGCTCGCGGAACGGCACGTTCCTCAACGGCCAGCCCATCCTCGACGACCGCATCGAGGCGGGGGACACCATCGAGCTCGGTGAGACGAAGATCACGGCGTACTTCCCCAAGGGCGACCCGAGCAACGAGAGCCTCGACGAGGCGGATCTCGAGACGATCCTGGCGCGCGCCTTGCGGCAGCCGAAGGCCCGGGCCGCGAGCGTCGTCGGGCGTCACCGCGAGATTCGCGCGCTGACGCACCTGATGGAGCTCAACGAGAAGATCAACGCGCTGCGCGATGAGGATCGGCTGCTCGAGGGAGTCCTCGACGCGGCCATCGAGCTGACGGAGGCCGGCCGTGGGTTCCTCCTGCTCAACCAGGAAGACCACTTCGTCGTTCGGCGCGCGCGCCTGCCCGATCATCGCGATCTCACCGACCCGGACGGCTCCTTCAGCGTGACCGTTGCGGCCCGCGTCATCGCCGAGGGCAAGAGCGTCCTCTCCGAAGACATGCAGATGGATGATCGCTTCGAAGGCAATGCCAGTGTGGCGAACCTCAAGTTGCGTTCCCTCGTGTGCGTGCCCGTGGACGGCGTCGATGGCGTCTTTGGTGCGATCTACCTCGACAACGCCTTCGAGAAGGGGCAGTTCGACGGGTGGGATGTCCGCATGCTCGAGAGCTTTGCGAGTCTCGCCTCGGTGGCGATTCGCAATGCCCGCGAGCGCAAGGAGATTGCGATGCGGCGGCGGGAAGCCGTGCGTCAGGCGCGACGCATCGAGCGGCTCAACGACCGGCTGCGCAAGGCCCTGCGGATTCGTACGAATGCCCTGCGACGGGCCCGTGAGGACCTTGCCAAGCAGGCGGACGAGTTCGGCTTGAAGTACAGCTACGACCAGATCGTCGGACGCAGTCCCGCGATGCGCAGCATCCTGCGGCTGGTCGATCGCGTAACCGACTTGACGATCCCCGTGTTGATTGTCGGGGCCTCGGGAACCGGCAAGGAGTTGATCGCTCGCGCGATCCACTTCAATGGCCCGCGGCGTCGCGGGCGCATCATCGGGGAGAACTGCGGCGCGATTCCCGACACGCTCATGGAGAGCGAGTTCTTCGGCTACGAGCGCGGGGCGTTCACAGGGGCCAACCGCGATCATCCCGGCCTGTTCGAGCAGGCGCACGAGGGCACGCTCTTCCTCGACGAGATCGGTGAGACCTCCTTCGACATGCAGAAGAAGTTCTTGCGCGTCCTCGAGGAGGGCGAAGTCCGCCGGCTGGGTGCGAAGAAGACGTTGCCCGTCGACTTCCGCCTGGTGGCCGCCACCAACCGGGACCTCTCCGAGATGCTCCGCGGTGGCACCTTCCGGGAGGATCTCTACTACCGGATCGCGGGCGTGATCATCGAGCTGCCGGCGCTCAA
>JAJDEM010000148.1 GCA_029259795.1 Planctomycetota bacterium | reverse complement strand
CCTGGACCCCGACCTTCCCCGGTCGGCTCGGCTTCATTCACTAACGCGGCCACGCACGCTTCACGCACCATCCGCGCTAGACTCCCCGCATGGCCCTCCTTGAAGCCCGCAAGCTCGTCAAGTCCTACCGACAACGCCGCGTCGTGGACGAGGTGGGGTTCCAAGTCGACCCCGGCGAGATCGTGGGCCTGCTCGGCCCGAACGGCGCCGGCAAGACGACCTCGTTCCGAATGGTCGTGGGCATGGTCCGCCCCGACGAGGGCGCGGTGTATCTCGAAGACAAGGACATCACCCGGCTCCCGATCTACAAGCGCGCTCGCCGCGGGATCGCGTACTTGCCCCAGGAGCCGAGCGTCTTTCGGCGCATGACGGTCGAGGACAACCTGCTCGCCGTGCTCGAGACCATCCGGATGTCGCGAGCCGACCGCAGGGCCCGCATGAACCAGTTGATCGACGACCTCGAGCTCGAGAAGGTGCGCGGCAGTCGCGCCGAGGTGCTCTCGGGAGGCGAGCGGCGCCGGCTGGAGCTCGCCCGTTCCTTGGTCCACGATCCCGCGCTCCTCCTCCTCGACGAGCCATTTGCGGGCGTGGACCCGATCACGGTCCAGGAGATCCAGGGCATCCTGCGGCGTCTCAAGGAAACGAAGGGCATCGCGATCCTCCTCACCGACCACAACGTCCGCGAGACCCTGGCCATCACCGACCGCTCCTACATCATCGCGGCCGGCAAGATCCTGCGGCACGGCACGCCCTCGGTCCTCGTCTCCGACGAGGTGGTCCGACGCACCTACCTCGGCGAGGGCTTCTACATGCCCGAGCTTGGGCGGGAGGGCGAAGCCGGGCGCTAGCGCGGGGGCCCGCCCCAGAGCGCAGTCGCGGGTTACGGCGACAGCCTTCGGACCCCGCCGTAGACTCCGGCCTCCCGGCTTCGAGGAGGGCTTCGTGAAGATCATCGTGTGCATCAAGCGCGTCGTGGACACCGAGACGCGCGTCAAGATCGGTGCTGACGGCAAGAGCATCGACCTCGGCGGCGTGCAGTTCATTACGGCGCCCTACGACGAAATGGCCGTCGAGAAGGCCATCCAGCTGCGGGACGAAGCGGGCGAAGGCTCGGTCACCGTCGTCACCGTTGGGCCGGCCGCCGCGACGAAGGAGCTGCGAACCGCCCTGGCCATGGGCGCCGACGAGGCGCTCCACGCCGTCACCGAGGAGCACCTGGGCCCGAACGCAACCGCCGCCGCGCTGCAGGCGGCCCTCGGCGACCGGGCGTTTGACCTGATCCTCTGCGGCAAGCAGGCCACCGACGAAGACGACGCGGCCGTCGGGCCGCTGCTGGCCGCCGGACTGGGCCTCCCCTGCGTGGCCTTCGTCCACAGCCTCACGGTGGCCGCAGGCCACGCCATCGTCGAACGCGAGATCGACGGGGAGACCGAGATCCTCGAGGTCGACCTCCCCGCCGTCCTGACGGCCCAGAAGGGCCTGGCCGAGCCGCGCTACCCCGGGCTCAAGGGAATCATGGCCGCGAAGAAGAAGCCGCTTGAGAGCGTGCCCGCGGAGGTGACGGACGGTCCCACCGAGGTGCGCGCCCTGGAGCTCCCGCCGGCGCGCAGCGCAATGGTCACCATCGAGCCGACGCCCGCTGGCATGCAGACGCTGCTCACCGCGCTGCGCCAAGAGAAGAAGGTGCTCTGATGGCCGACATCCTGATCTACCTCGAGACCGCGCAGTCCTCGGACGGCGCCGCCCTCAAGAAGCCGGCGGCAGAAGTCGCGACCGCCGGGCGCGCCCTCGCCGACGCACTCGGCGGACGCCTGGTCGCGGTCATCACCGGATCGGTCGCCCCGGAGGGCGTCCTCGGCCGCCACGGCGTCGACGAAGTCCTGCACGTCGAGGGTGACGCCTTCGGTCGCCACCTGCTCGATGCCCAAGCCGCCGCCCTCGAGGCCGCAATGGCCGACGTCGAGCCGGCCAGCGTCCTGCTGGCCGCGACCGTGCTCGGCAAGGAGCTGAGCGCCTTCGTCGCCGGTCGCACCGGCCGCGCCCTGATCAGCGATGCGACGTCGGTTGGCGCCGACGGCACGCAGGTCGTCGCAAGCAAGCCCAAGTACGCGGGCAAGGCGATGGCGCAGATCGCGGCGACCCGACCGAGCATCGTCTCGCTCCGGCCGAACGCGGTTCCGGCCGCCGAGAACCCGCGAGAGGCTGCCACGCGCACCCTCGCGGTGGAGGCCCCCGCGGCCCGCGTCCGCCTGCGGGAGGTGGTCCCCTCCGCGGAGACCCAGCTCGAGTTGACGGAAGCCGACATCATCGTCTCGGGGGGCCGCGGCATCGGCGGTCCCGACGCCTGGGACGAGATCCTCGGCCTGGCCTCGGCCCTGGGCGCGGCGCACGGCGCCTCCCGGGCGGTCGTGGACGCCGGCTGGCGGCCCCACGCCGAGCAGGTCGGCCAGACCGGCAAGACGGTCTCACCCAAGCTCTACGTCGCCTGCGGGATCAGCGGCGCCATCCAGCATCTGGCGGGGATGAGCAGCTCCAAGGTGATCGTGGCCGTCAACAAGGACCCCGAGGCGCCCATCTTCAAGGTTGCCGACTACGGCATCGTGGGCGACGTCCACGACGTCCTCCCGATGCTGAGCGAGGCCGCCGGGAGCTTCCTGGCAGGCTAGCCAGCCGCAGCAGGGCTTCGCGCCGGGTACCATCTACGCGCCTCGCGGAGCCCCCTGGCTGGAGCCCGATTGTCGAATTCGCTCTCCCCCGACCCGGCCCCCAGCGATCGCGCTCAGGCTCCTGCCCCGGCGCCGGAGCTCGTCGTCGGCCGGGGACGCCGGCTGCGCGACTACGCGCTGCAGCGGTTGAAGGCAAACCGCCTCCTGCAAGTCAGCGCCGCCGTGGCGGTGTGCTGCTACGGGGCGTTGCCCTTCTTGGTGATCTTCCCCGAACCCGAACGCCCGCGTGTCGACTTCTGGGTCGCAGCACTCATGGTGCTGATGAGCCTCGCGTCGTGGACGTTGCTGTTTTGGTGGTATCCGGTTTTCGAACGCACCCAAAAGGTGCTGGGAGACGACCGCAGTGGCCGGATCATTGCCCGGACACTGGAATCTGTGGCGATCGGCTGCGTGGTCGTCGTCCATGGCCTGATGGCCTTTATCATCGTCCGTGCGGGAGTGACGTCATGACCAAGCTGTTTCGACCTTTGATTCTCTGCCTCGTGACCTGCGGGCTCCTCCTCGGCGGCAACGCCGTCGCGCGGGCCGACGATCCCGGGAGCGAGTTCCCGCCGGCCAACAAGGAGCCCGTGACCCCGCCCGTCGGGCCGAAGGACGCCCCCGCAGCGTTCCGCAAGCCCCTGATGGCGATGGACGTCAACAAGGATGGCCGCATCTCCAAGGCGGAGTGGAAGGGTCCGGCGGAGGTGTTCGCACGCATCGACGTCAACCAGGACGGCTTCGTGGACGCGCAGGATGCGCCCTCCGCCAAGGGCAAGCCCGCACCGGCGGCGGCAAAGCCGGAAGAGGCTGCACCCGCTGCGAACGACGCGCCTTGGAGTCCGCCGGCGGTCACGCCGGGTGCGGGCAGCGCGCTCGGCTCGCTGCCGCCGCCGCGGGTCGTGCGTCGACGTGGCTCGCTCCCCGCCCGTCGCCCGACGACGGCGAACCGGGCGCCCACGGGTACGCCGGCGCCGCCCAGGGCTCCGCTGCGCGACCTGCCGTCCGTCCGCGACGTGCCGGCCCGTACGAACCCGCCGCTGCCGCCGATCGACAACACGACCGGCCGCACGCCCAGCGCCCCCTCGGCCGGCACCTTCGCCGCCGCGACGACCGCAGCGGGCGTCGGCGGCAGCCGCGTGATCGGCATTGCCAAGACCCACAACGTGCCGCTCGAGCGTGTGGACGGCCAGCCGCAGGATCTCGCCCTCCAGTTCGACGTGGACTACGAGGTGCGCAACCAGGCCAATCGCGACGTTCAGGTCGCCATCTGGTTTGCGCGCGCCGATGGCACCGGGCTCGTGACGTCGAGCATGCGGCAGTACGCCGATGCCCGCGGCAAGGTGACGCTCCAGACCCGCAGCGCGCGCGTCGCCGGCACCAGCGCCCGCTACAACGCCGTACTGCGGATCCCCTACCGCGCCTTTCCGATCAAGGCGGGCGAGTCGTCCTACGACGTCAAGGCCCGCGTGCAGATCCTCCGCAGCGAAGCAGCCGGCAAGGTGACGGTGCTCTGCGAAGGCACGACGACCTTCCGCGTCTACGGTTTCGAAGAGACGGCCGAGGAGATGAAGCCGGAAGACGCGAAGCCGGCAGACAGCCCGGCGGTCGCCAACGAGGACGGGACGATCACCGACGGGCGCTAGCCCCCGGGAGAGCGGAACTTGTAGCCCGAGCCGCGCACGGTCTGGATCCAGCGCGGGGTCGTCGGGTCGTCGCCAAGCTTCTGACGCAACTTGTTGATGAAGTTGTCTATCGTGCGGGGCGTGCCGTCGTAGTCATAGCCCCAGACCTTGTTGAGGATCTGGTCGCGGGAGAGTACGCGGCCGCGATTCTGGATGAGGTGGCGCAGCAACTTGAACTCGCGGGTCGAGAGCTCGCGCTCCTCGCCTTCGACGGTGAGGATCTGGCCCGCGAAGTCGATCCGCAGCTCGGCCTCCTCGAACGCGTCGACCTCGCCCTCCATCGCACGCCGGCGCCGGAGCGCCGCCTTGATGCGCGCGGTGAGCTCCCGGATGGAGAAGGGCTTGGTGACGTAGTCGTCCGCCCCCAGCTCCAACCCGAGCACCTTGTCACCCTCGTCGCCCTTGGCCGACAGGATCAGGATCGGCAAGGTGGAGTCGTACTTGCGAACCGTACGGCACACCTCGAAGCCGTTCACACGCGGCAGCATGATGTCGAGCACGATGAGGTCGGGCTTCTTGTCGAACGCTCGCTGGATCGCCTCCTCGCCGTCGCGAGCCAGCTCGACCGTGAACCCCTCGAACTCGAGGCTGCGCTGCAGGCCGAGCCGAATGGCCGGGTCGTCTTCGACGATGAGGATGCGTGAGTTCATGAGGCGACTACCTTCCCATGGGGGGGAGCGTCCGATGCATCCGAAGTCGGTTCCGGCCGACGGGCCAGCTCCTCCTCCGCCTTGCGATCCAGCGGCAGCTGGACGGAGAACACGCTCCCCGGCCCCGAAGGCGCGGCATCCACGCGGATCCGCCCCTTGTGCCCGGCGACAACGCTGCGCACGAGGGCGAGCCCCAGGCCGGTGCCGGCCACAGGAAGCGTCAGGAGCTGTTCGGAGCGATAGAACATGTCGAAGACCTTGCGACGCTCGGCACGGGGGATCCCAATCCCGTCGTCCTGAACGACGATCTCGGCGAACCGACCGCGACGCACCGTTCGGACGGCGATCCGGGCGCGGTCCTCCCGCTTGTACTTCCACGCATTCGACAGGAGGTTCGTCACCACATCGTCGAGCGCTTGGACATCCATCTGGATCGCGAGCCGGCCGGGATGGAGCTGGATGTCCAGATCGAGCCCGGGCTCGGTGATGATGCGCCGAAAGCGCGTGGCCGCCTCAAGGACGGTTCGGTTGAGGTCGCCCGGCTCCAGGGTGTACGGGCTCGAGCGCGCCTCCCCCCGGGCCACATCGATCATGCGGTTCACGATCCGCTGCAGTCGTCGGGACTCCTGTGCCAGCACCGAGAAGGCCTCGCTCTGGTCCGCTGGCGTCGTCAGCTTGCCGTCCTCGAGCATCTCGGTGAAGAGAGAGATGCTCGTGATGGGTGTCTTGAGCTCGTGGGAGAGGTTGCTGACGAAGTCCGCCTTGAGCTGAGCGAGGCGGATCTCCCGCGTCAGGAGCCGGATCAACACGTACCCGCCCACGCTGAGCCCGGCCCCCGCGAGGAGGATCAGGGCCCAGAACAAGACGCTCGTGTACTTGTCCTGCGAGCCCCGGGGGTGCCCCACCTGGAAGATCGCCAACCGGCGCGGGATCGAGAAGGCCCCCGTGAGGTCGACGAAGTCGACGTCCATGGCTCCCCCGGGGCCCACGGGGACCTCCCCCGCCGGGAAGGCCTGCGCGAGCATGCCGAGCTCCTCGAATGCCGCGTGGTGGGCCGAGAGCCGGCCATCGACGAGGCGGCCGACCCCCGCGGTGTCCAGGCCCACGACCACCGCGTGGGTCGGCGAGCGCGTCTCGACACCGAACAGGCTGTCCGCCTGCGGCACGACGGTGATGTAGCGCGGCGCCTTCTGTCGCGCGATGTCGCGGGCCGCGAACACCTGGCTGCGCGGGTCGCGCTTCTCGCCGCGCGCCAAGGCGGCGTACACGTTGCGAATGCGGGTGAGCTCCCAACCGAGCGATGCGCGCACGGACTCTGGGGCACTCTGCAAGACGACCGCGCTGGCCTCCCGGAGGTCTCGCTCGTATTGGCTGTAGTCCGCCGTCGAGAGGTCGGCGCGCTGGCGGTTCAACAGCCGAACCTCCTCTGCCCGCAGGATGACATCGCGTATCCGCGCCGGGCTGAGGGAATCCGCCTCGAGCGAGAGGGCGCCGGCCGCGGTCTCGAGCATCTCCAGCGCCCAGCCCATGCCCGACGGGAAGCGCAACCTGCCCAAGCGCCCCTCGACCGCGCGCGACGCCAGACCGTGCTGTGTAGCGAGGGTCGACCAGTGCGCCAGGGCCTCCAGCGGACCCTGGCGGCGGCGCGCCTCCTGGGCCTGCTGCACGAGAACACCCTGCGCCTGTACGTCGGCGTC
Source organism: Planctomycetota bacterium (assembly GCA_029259795.1). Taxonomy (GTDB): domain Bacteria; phylum Planctomycetota; class PLA2; order PLA2; family JAEUHO01; genus JAHEIK01. The sequence continues at coordinate 423 of JAJDEM010000148.1, read as the reverse complement.
GGCCGTGCGGGCGCGCGCGCGGAAGCCGTCGGCACGCATCCAGAGGACATAGCGCCCCCCGAGCCAGCGCAGCGAGCCCTCGTCGTCTACGCGCAGGACCCACAGGGCCAAGGCGCCATGGCGCTGCCCCTCGAGGAAGTTCTGCAGCTCCTGGGACGCGTTGCTGCGGTTCTGCCAGCGCAACTCGTCGAACGACTCGTCCAGTCCCTGGGCCCGCGTCACCACGCCCTCGAGCTGTGCCTCGATCTGCCGCTTCACGGTGCCGAGGAGATGCTTGCCCTCGGCCTGGGCCTTGACGAGCTCTTCCTGGCGCTGCTCGTCGAGGTGCGAGGTCAGGGCCCACAGGCCGAACACGGCCACGATGAGCACGAGACCGAACACGACCAGCACGACAATGCCGGCGGTCTTGGACCAGCGGGGGGC
>JAJDEM010000147.1 GCA_029259795.1 Planctomycetota bacterium | reverse complement strand
ACGAGCACGCAAATCAGCCGCCCATTCCATCTCGCGATCGGCTACAGCGGCGGCGTCGGCGATGAGTTCGCCTACCCCGACGCGCACCCGCGCTACCAGGCACAGCTCGTGCGGCGCTACTACGACCACGAGAGCAGCGGGCTGGTCGGTAGCGGGCTGATCCGGCTGCAGGAGCCGGGGCTGGACCCGCGCGGCGGCTATGTGGTCGTCAACGGCATCGACCGGACCACCGAGTCGGGCTCGTCGTTCATCGCGCGCTACAGCATGCTATCGCTCGTCCACAGCTTCTTCGGCGGTGGCCTGCCCTCGACGCCCAACCGCATCCGACAGCTGCCGCGCCTCCAGATCCTGAGCCCGACGCTGATCACCGAACTCGACGACCCGGACTCGATCGAGGTGCGCTGGAGTTCGGAGTGGACGCGCTGGGACGGAAAGAAGTACACGCAGCTGTATCCCGATGGATTCAGCGAGTCGGCAGCTCAGTTGGTCTACGTGCCGATGGTCTCGAAGGACAACGGCAAGACCTGGGTTTCGATGATGGATGGGCAGCCGGTTACGCCAGGTACCATCCCGTGGATCGACGGCGTGGGGCCCAACCCGGCGCAGACGCGCGCGGATGCCGTTGCCGGCGACGAGAGCTACACCTGGAGCACGCCGCCGGCCGAGTTCCCGAAGGGCTCCTACCTCATCCGCATCGAGGGATTCCGTCTCGATGAGGCGCTGCACTACACGCAGCACATGGAGAAGATCTATGTCAATCGCTAGGGGCGGTTCGACCACCCGTGGCTTCACGATCTTCGAGGTGATCGTGACCATCGGCATTCTCACGATCATGGTCCTGATCCTGCAGGGCACCATCGACGGAGCGACCCGCGCCGAGCGGCGCCTGCGCGCGACGCATCTGGCCACAGAGCGTGGGGAGCGGATCACCTATGAACTGTTGGCGGCGGTCAACGGCAGTCGCATGCTGCTTGACGGCGACGATGGTGGCGACGACTACCTCGCAGCGATCGAGTTCGGGGAGCAGCCCCTGCTGGCCGGTGCGCGCCTACCGCGCGTCGAGCAGCTCCAGGCGCTCGCGCCGGACGAGGCCGGCGACCCACGCACGGGCAATGTCCTGCTGTTCGTTCGCGAGAGCGACGCGGTCGAAGCCGTGGCCGACGCGGCGAGCGTCTCCGTGCGCCACATCGATCTCTATCGCCTCGTCTGTGTGTACCCGACGCAGACAGTGCGGCGTCTGATCGTCGATCCACCCATCGAGGCTGCGCGGGATCTGGTCGTCTGGCGGAGCGTCCGCTACGCGAACCTCGCGCAGATCCAGGCGATCGACGACGACGAGGAGCGTACAAGCGTGGTCGCGGACCTCGTGAACCGCCACGACTGCCACCATGCGTGGGATCTCGGGGCTCCGATCGCGACCGCCTACTACGCCATGGGCGTGCTCGGCACCCTCTCGGCGACGCCGGAGACCTCGATGAGCCTCGAGGAAGACCCGGACCTCACCGTGGGCGGACGTCTCGTCTACACCAACGTGCAGTTGGCTCGGACGCGGGCCGGCGACTTCCACCGGCGCTCGCGCCTGACCAACGACGCGCCGGCCACGTGGACGCCCGATGGCTTCGAGGTGAAGATCTCGGGGCTTAGCGGCGCTCGCAAGGTGTGGATGCACGTCGTCGTGGAGACGCCGGGGGGCCCTGGCGTCGTCGGCGTGCAATCCAACACCGTGATCGCGCATCCACGCGATTTGTAGCGTTTGCGCATTCCGCTCGCAGGATGGGCGGCCATGAGCCATCCCCACGATGAGAGCCTGAATCGCCCGTCCACCGAGGGCAAGACCTTCCACGAGCTGCGCGAGCTGCACGACGGCGTATCCGACGGGCTCGAGGCGCTGGAGCCGCTGGACCTGCGGTCCCTGGGTTCGACCGACGCGCTCTTGCGCGCCATGTCGAAGACCGCCTTCGCTGGCCGCTCGCTCGGCGAAGCTGCCGACATCCTCCACGCCATGGTCGAGGACGAAGACTGCTACGTCGTCTGCACCCTGTCGGGCGCGATGACGGTCGCCAAGATGGGGCTCGTCCTCTGCGACATGATCGACGATGGCTGGATCGATGCGATCGTCTCGACCGGCGCCCTGATGGCCCACGGCCTCGTGGAGGCGACCGGGCGCTCGCACTTCAAGTACGACCCGTCGATGGACGACCAGGAGCTCTACGAGAAGGGCTACGACCGCGTCTACGACACGCTGGAGCTCGAGCAGAGCCTCGATGACATCGAGCGCGTTGTCTTCGAGGTGTTGCGTGGGATGGACCCGGCGGTGCCCTACTCGAGCGCGGAGTTCCACCGCCAGCTCGGTGAGTGGCTCATCAAGAACAGCGAGGGCCGCGGGGTCCTCAAGTCGGCCGCCGAGAAGAACATCCCCGTCTACGTCCCGGCGTTCACGGACTCCGAGATCGGCCTCGATGTGGCGCTCACCATGCGGCGCTGCAAGGACGAAGGCCGCCCGGCCCCGGTCTACGACGCCTTCGAGGACCTCGAGGACTACACCGAGCGCGTGATGCAGGCCAAGAGCGTCGGCATCTTCACGGTGGGCGGCGGCGTGCCTCGCAACTGGGCCCAGCAGGTCTCGCCCTATCTCGAGATCATGCGCGTGCGCCTCCAGAAGGATGTGCCGCTCAAGCGCTTCCAGTACGGCATCCGCCTGTGCCCGGAGCCGGCGCACTGGGGAGGCCTCTCCGGCTGCACCTACAGCGAGGGCGTCTCCTGGGGGAAGTTCGCGAGCAAGGCGGACGGGGGACGCTACGCCGAGGTCCTCGCCGACGCGACGGTCACCTGGCCGATCCTCGTGAAGGCTGTCCAGGAGCGCCTCGCCGCGCGCTGACCGAGCCCGATCGGGCCCTGGATTCCGGCCGCGGATTGCTAGCTTCCGATCGAGGCGTTTGAAACCCCTCAGGGCCGTTCGGGGCCTCGCTTGGGCCTCGGCGCGCGCTTCTTACGAAACATATACATACAACAGAAGTTGTTTCATATCAGTAGATTACATCGATTTGTACCTCCAAAATCTGCCATTGTGTCACTTATAGAGTGGGTTCGCGGGAAACCGATCCAACCCTCGTGCGTCCAACGGCGTAGTGAACAGCAACGAGGGACGCGGTACCGGCCGCGGCGTCTCTCACCGAGCCTCGCCACAACCCGTCAGCAGCCCCGCACGACACAGCCCAGGACGGTGCCCCTCATGATTCGCCCCCTTCCCAACTACCAGACGTCCAATCGCTTCCAGGACCCGGCAAGCGACGCCCGGCCGCGCGCCTTCCCGATCCTCGACCGCGCCTTTGATGCCGTCGAGCGCGCCCTCGCCCAGCTCGGCGTGGACGATCCCGCCTCGCTGCGCTCCCCGCGCCCCGTCGAAGAGGCGCTGCGCGACACCGCCCTTCCGGAGGGCACGCTCCTCGTCCTGAACCCGGGCGAGCTCCGCGCCGCCGAGATCGACGTCGAAGAGACCATCAAGGACGAGCGCCTCGGCGGTTCGGTCTACATGTCCCTTCCGCACCCCGACGACTTCGCCACCCGCGCGCGCTCCATTCGTGAGCTCGCAACGGCTGCGCCGACGTTTGGCTTCAACGCCAGCCTTCGGCCGCTGCCCGGGCCGCGCGTTGGCAAGCTTCACCAGGTTGCGATGCCGCTCAGTTTGCGCAGCTATCGCTTCCTGCTTGCGGACACGCCCGGCTTCCGCGTCGCGGTCGTTGCGCGCGCCTTGCCCGGCGGCGGCTACGTCGGTCTGTGGACCGGCAACGAGCAGATCCTTGCGGAGATGCGCGATGTGCTCGCGTCCTCCGTCGAGGCTTCGAGCTTCGAGGTTCCGGAGGCCGCTGCGGCCGTCCCGACCCTCGAGGGTGTCGAAGCCGCTGATGACGTCTGGAAGCAGGCCGCCGAGCTGCGCGCCTACCGCGTCGTCCGTGAAGCGGAGCTGCGCCAGATTGCCCGCGCTGCGGCACTCCGCGGTGTCGCCTTGCGCCGCGAGCGCGAGGCCAGCCGCCGGGCGGCCACCGGCTCCTAACCCCTTGCTGTCGGGTCGCGCGACCCTCCCTCCCTCCCCCCAAACCCCGCGCGACCTCGACGTTCTCCCTGATGATCCTGTCCCTGACGATTCCTGACCCTCTCTCTCCCTGATTGCTCCCTCCCTCGGCCCGCGCCGGCTCTCGAGCCGGCGCGGGCATCTTCGTAGGCTCCGCGCGCCGCCCTTTTGCCTGTCGCCCAGACGCTTCTCGCGTTCCAATCCCACGCGTGCACGCTCCGTACCCGCCCGCCGCGCTCGCCTTGCTCGACCTCTACATCGGGCTGCTGCTCGAGCGCAACGAGCAGGTGAACCTCACCGGCGCCGCGGGCCCGGCAGCCGCTCAGGACATCCTGCTGACCCCAAGCCTGGCCGTGTCGCTGGCGTGGGATCGCGACGAGGCACCCACGACGGCGGTCGACATCGGGTCGGGCAATGGATTCCCTGGCGTCGTCGTGGCGGCACTCTGGCGCACGTGCCGGGTGACCCTCGTCGAGCGCCGAGGCAAGAAGGCCCGCGCGATTGGTGAGTGCCTAGCGGCGGCGGGCTTCGACAATGCCGAGGCCGTGGCGTGCGACGCTCGCGAGCTCAAGAACGAGCGGCCTGCGCTGATGGATGCGAGCGACCTCGTCACCGTGCGCGCTGTGGGTTCGCTGGCCCTTGGCACGCGTCTCGCCGGACCGCTGCTCGCGCCGGGAGGCATGGTCGTTCACTGGAAGCGGCAGAACCAGGTCATCACCGAAGGACCCGAGGCCGCGGAGGTGGCCGAGCACTTCGACTTACACCGCTTGCCGGATGTCGCCCACGGCGACGACGGCGTGTTGGTTCGCTACCAACGCGCGCTGCGCTAGAGGAGACCCGCCATGGAGATCGCCGAGTTTCAAGCCCAGATCCACACGTTGTGTGAGGGCATCGAGCATCCCCGTGTCGGCGCCGCCCTCGCCCTGGCCGAGGAGTGCGGCGAGGTCATGCGCTGCGTGCTCGACGGTGAGTACTACGGCAAGGACAACCGCGAGGCCCTGGCCGATGAGGTGGGGGATGTCCTGATCGCGCTCGCCGAGCTCTGCGACCGCTACGAACTGTCCCTCGCCGACTCGGCCGCCCACGGTCTCGCCAAGCTGGCCCGCAAGGCCCCAGGCTGGAAGGCAGAGCTGGGCGATCGCCTGCAGATGCTTCGCAAGCGCATGGACGGCTAGTCTCGGCCGTCGTCGGTTGCCCCACCCACGCCAGGGCGCGCGAGTCGTCGCGCCGCACCGAATCAGGCCTTGCCCTACCATGGTGCGCACTGTCGGCGTGGGAGACAGGCGATGCATCGTGGAATCATGGCTACGGCAATCTTGATCCTGATGTCGTGCTGCCTGCGTGACGCGGTTGCGAGCGAAGAGTGGCACGACGATCTGAAGCAGCGCTATGCGCATGCCACGGCGTCGGGCCTCGAGGATCTCGTCGATGACGAGACGCTCGAGCGCGCGTCCGAGGATCCCAAGTTGTGGGCCAATCTCTGCGAGACCCTTTGGATCTACATCCCGTACGTCGCCCGCGTGGAAGCCACACGAGCCGTACCCGCCCTTGATGCCGTCTGCGCCAAGGCCGCTGCCCTCTCCAAGGGAGCGAAGAGCACGCCGTTTCACCAGCTTGCCCAGGCTTGGAGTGTGATGGCGCGCTGTCGCCTGCGGCGGGAGATGGGGAACAAGGCCCCGCAGCCGGAGTGGGGCGTTGCGGCTGAGCAACTACTCAAGATCGCGGGCAAGAACCTCGGCATCCTGGTGCAGGCGATGACATCGTTTACGGAGGCCGCGGCAAGCCCCAAGGCCGACGCGGAAGCCCTCATCGCACGTGGTAGCGTCGCCAAGGAGCAGGCGCTTGCCGCCGTCAAGGATAGCGAGATCAGGGCTGTTATCGGTGCGGGCTGGCACGCCGATCTCGCCAAGAGCTTTCTGCGGCGCAAGAAGAAGGGACCGGCCAAGAGTTGCGTCACAGCCGGCCTGGCCTTCCTCGAGCCGCTGCTCGCCAAGAGCCAGCCTCGCAAGTCAGCGATCGACGCGCATCACGAGCTCGCCTGCGTCAACGCCCGCGGCAAGCTCAAGGTGAAGGGCGCGGAGATACGCTGGAAGAAGACGACCGTACCTCTCGTAGGACTCGTGCTCGATCTTCCGGACGGCGAGGTCTGGAACGTCGACCGGAATCGGGAGGGGGGCAAGCTGAACTTCTCCCAGAGCTTGCTTCACGGCCCCTACATCCGCGTGTACTCGGTGGACGCTTGGGAGTCTGATGGCCGGCTGACGCTGCCCGACGGCTCGATCGTACAGACGACCGACGTCAAGAAGCTCGCCGCAGCGACCGCCGAGGGCTTCGACGCGCACTTCAATCTCTCGGAGATCGACTCCGTCTCCAAGCCCAAGCGCGCGCGCCTGCACAAGAGTCTCTCGGACGCCCTCGTGGTCATCGCAGAGGGCACGATGCAGGACAGCAAGCGCTGGGCGCGACTGCACATCTACTTCTTCCGCAGCAAGGAGATGCAGCGGACCTATCGATTGACCGTCTACGAGTACATCCGCAATCCCCGGCCGGATCCGGTGGCCGACATGGTCGTGAAGAGTCTCCGCGTCGCGAAGAAGAGGTAGCCCGCTCAGGATGGAACGCTGGCCCAGCCGCTACGACGAGATGAACATCATCGCGATGCCGCCTACGGCGATGAAGCTCGCGATGATCTCGCGCTTGCCGAAGCGCTCGCCGAGGAACAGCACGGAGAGCGGCAGCAGGTAGATCGGCATCAGGGAGTTGAGCGTCGTGGCGACGCCGGCATGCGCCGACCACTTCAAGCCGAACTGGTTGAGGAGGATGCCGAGGAAGGTGCCCAGGAGGCTGGCGACGATCAGGCGTGGCATTGCGTCCCGGCGGACGACCTCCTTGGCCCAGAGGCGCACGCGTCCGCCGTAGAGCCCCAGCAGGATGAGGCCGAAGGTGCCTGCCGCCATGCGGACGACGGCGCTGTCGAGCAGGGGCGCGTCGTCTTGGGCGAGGCCGTAGCGCGCGAGGAGGATTGCGACCGTCTGGAGCAGCGCGGCCATCAGGCCTGTCCGGATGCCGCGCCGAAAGCGCACGGGGTCGGCTGTGTCTTCCGGGCGTCGGACGATCGCGAGCGAGACGCCCGTGATGCAGATGATCATGCCCACCCACGCGGGCCACGGCTGGGACTCACCCATCGGCGGCAGCATCGCGAAGAGGGCGACGAGCACCGGGACCGTGAGGAAGAGCAGCGTCATGCGCTGCGGCCCGATGTCGAGGAGGCTGCGCATCAAGAGCGTGTCGCAGACGGCGAGGCCGAGGAAGCCGCTCGCCGTGAAGATCAAGAGAGCCTTGGTGCTCATGCCGCTCGGGATGATCGAGCCCGTCATCACGACCAGCGCGATGAGGAAGAACAGCAGTGCGAACACGTTCTTGCCCAGGTTGAGCGCGGGGGCGGAGAGCGGCGGCCTGAGCCGCGCGTAGATGATGTGCGAGATACCCCAGAGCAGCGCGCTGAGCGCAGCGCTCCACTCGCCGGACCACGGAAACGGCCCGCTGGCCAAGAAGAGGGCTGCGCTCACGGAGTCAGCGCGCGCCCGGGAGCCACACCTCGAAGTGGGCGCCCCGCGTCAAGATCGCCGGCTGGCTGTGGATCGTCTCCTTGTCACCGTCGGCGTGTCGCAGGACCTCGATCGTGATCGGTGTGCCCTCCGGCGCGCGGTCAAAGAGCCAGTGGGCCTCCTCCTCGCCCGGCTTGCCGGTCTCGGTCTCCTGGATGCCGTCGTGATCGCGCCACGAAGCGCGGAGCTGGATGCCCGCAACCGAGTCCAAGCCCTGGATCACCACGGTGGCCGCGTCCAGCGGGTGGCTGGACTTCTCGGCCTCGTCGCGCCCATGGAAGTAGAAGATCCCCGCCACGCCAGCGAGCAGCGCGACACAGCTGACGATGACGACGCCGCGAAAGAAGGCCGGGGGCGGAGGGGTTGTGGGCACGGGCCGGTGAGGATACGAGGCGGCTGGACCGGCACCGGGCTAGAATTCGCCCGATGCCCATCCGCCCGATGCCCATCCGCCCCGTGCTCGCCGCCGCCCTGCTTCTGGGCGCGCTCTGCGGCCTGGCCTCGGCCGACACCCTCGCGCCCAAGAGCGGCAAGGCCGTCCGTGGGGCGATCGTGAGCCAGAGCGACACCGAGGTGGTGTTCAACATCTATTGGTCACGCAACCCCGAAGTGACCAACCCAGGCCACCTGATCCGCCTGCCGATGGCCAAGGTGAAGCGCGTCGAGCGCGAGCCGCATCCGGAGGTGGAGGTCTGGCGTCGCTACGCCAAGGCCAAGACGGCGGAGGATCTCGCGGCAGTCGGGCAGTACGCCAAGGACCACAAGCTCAAGGCCGCCGCGCGCATGTGCTTCGCCATGGCCCTGGCCAAGGACGACACGCACAAGGAAGCCATGAAAGGCCTGGGGGGGCGCGGCAAGTGGGACGCCGAGCGCAAGGGCAACCCGCTGCTCGACCCCGAGCTCCAGGCCATGCTCGAGCGCTACGTCGCCGAGGGGGACGCGGCCGAGCGCGTGAAGATGCAGCGGAGCCTGAAGGGGAAGGCCTTCAAGGCCAAGCCCTTCGAACTCGAGCGCTGGCGGCGCTCGGTACATCAGGCCAAGGGCTATGAGCGCGATCGCCCGCTGAGCTACCGCAGCGATGTCCACCAGGGCGCCGTGTACACGATCTACGTTCCTGAGGGCTACACACCCTCGCGCATGTGGCCGCTCATGATCGGCTTGCATGGCGGTGGCCCCGACGGCAAGTCGATGGACGAGGTCGTGGGCAGCGGACCGTCGGCGATGAACTTCTATCAGCGCCACGCGGCGAGGCATGGCTACATCGTTGCGTGCCCGACGGCACTGCGTGCCGGCTGGCCCAACAAGGTCAACGAGGACTACGTTCGCGACCTGATCACCGAGCTGCGGCTCCTCTACCATGTCGACATCGATCGCATCTACCTGACCGGCCATTCGATGGGCGGCTTCGGCACCTGGGGCCTCGGGCCGCGGCTCGCAGAGGATCTCGCCGCGATCTCCCCGATGGCCGGCGGTGGGGGCAGCATCAGCAAACTCGTCTCGACGCGCACGCCGGTGTTCATCTTTCACGGGGCGGACGACAGGGTCGTTGGGCCGAGCAGTGATCGCTCGCTCGCCAAGCAGCTGCTCGATACGACCCACGACTTCGTCTACACCGAGATCGACGGCGTGAACCACGGCTTCCCCGCGTCGGTGCAGCAGGAGCTCTTCGACTTCTTCGATCCGCGGCGGCGCTTCGACAAGAAGTACAAAGCGGCATGGCCGCGCTCCTCCTTCGCGGGCAAGCCCAGCAAGGAGGAGAAGACCTACCTCGGCGACCCCATGGCCGCGATCAGCGGCGAGACGCCGGACCTCAAGGCCTGGGTCGGGCGCCTGCGCCTGGGTGGGGGGCGCGCGCTGAGCGCGGTCGCCGCCCTGGCGGAGCAGAAGCCCGAGGGCGCCGTGGCCGCCATCCGCAAGGTGCTGCTCGGCGGCGATGTGCCGTTCACCGGTCGCGGCTATGCCGCGCGAGCGCTCGGGATGCTAGGCGACGCCGAGGGCGCAGCGGGGGTGCGCAAGGCCGTCGCCCAGGCGGCGACGAAGGAGCACTCGTTCGTCGCCATGGAGTGTGCCAAGGCGCTTGTCGCCCTGGCCGACGCCGAGGGGATCGGCAGCCTTGGGCGCGCGCTCGAGGCCTGGACGGTCTACTACGAGTCCAAGGTGATGAAGCCGGCGATGCGCTACAGCGACTGGCGCCGCTCCTCGAACGTACGGGCTGCGCTCGCTGACGCCTGGGCTGCCCTCGCGAGCGCGGAGTCGGATGCAAAGGCCCTCGAGCGGACGATCGTGGAGCGGGTGCTCGCGCCGCAGCACGAGATCCAGACCTCCAGTCGGGTGCCGCAGGATCCTTCCACGGCCCGCGCGGCGATGGCGGTAGCCGTCGCGAAGGCCTACAAGCGCACAAACGCCGCGCCCGCCCGCTGGGAGAAGCTCCTCGCGGCCCTGGCGAACGACCCGAGAGCGCGTTCAGCCGCTGCCGCTTTGCAGCCCTGATTCAAGCCCCCGTTCGGATACCATCGCCGCCCATGGGACGCCACGACATCGCTCTGTCGGACAACCCCGAGGATCTCCGCCGTTTCGAGAAGCGGCTCATTGCTGATGTTGACGCTCTCGAGCGGATGATCGGCATGGGCGTGATCGAGAGCGGAGTGACCCGGATCGGCCTGGAGCAAGAGTTCTTCCTGATCGACGAGCACGGACGCCCCGCGTCGCGGGCCATGGAAGTCCTGCAGGCGCTTGGCGGCGACGGGGCCGTCTACCAGAACGAGCTGGCGCTCTTCAATGTCGAGGTCGCCCTCCCGCCGCTCGAGTTCACAGGCGACTGCCTGGCCAAGATGGAGGCTCGCCTGCGTCGCGAGCTCGGGGTCATTCGCGGAGCCGCCCAGAAGCAGGGTGTGGATGTCGTCGCGATCGGCATCCTGCCGACGCTCGGCTGGGAGCACCTGACGATCGAGCACATGACGCCGTCTCCGCGCTACGCCGCGCTGAACCAGCGCGTCACAGCCATGCGCGGGGGTGAGTTCCGCATCCACATCCGCGGCACCGACATCCTTGAAGCCACGCACGACAACGTCCTGCTCGAGGCCTTCAACACCTCCTTCCAGCTGCACTTGCAGGTGGCGCCGGACAACTTCGCGAAGACCTACAACGCGCTCCAGCTCGCCACCGGGCTGGCTGTGGCGGCAAGCGGCAACTCGCCCTTGTTGCTTGGTCACCGCCTGTGGGAGGAGACGCGCGTCGCGCTCTTCAGCCAATCGGTCGACACGCGCACCGACCGCGACCTCAAGCGCGGCAGCCGCGCGCGGGTGTTCTTCGGCGAACGCTGGGTGAAGAAGTCCATCCTCGAGCTGATCCAGGAGGACGTCTCGCGCTTCCGCGTGGTGCTGCCCGTCGACGACGGCGAGCCCATGCCGAGTGACGTGCTCGACGAGGGTGGCATCCCCAAGCTCAGTGCGCTCGCGCTGCACAACGGCACGATCTATCGCTGGAACCGCCCGTGTGTTGGCGTGGTCGACGGCGTTCCGCATCTGCGGATCGAGAACCGCCCCATGCCCGCCGGACCCACGGCGATCGACAGCATGGCGAACGCAGCCTACCTCTTCGGTCTTACCCAGGGGCTGATCTCGGAGTACGGCGATGTCGCCGAGAAGCTCCCCTTCGACAACTGCAAGGCGAACTTCTACAACGCGGCCTCCACGGGGCTGCGGGCGGCGCTCCACTGGATCGACGGGCGAACGCACTCCGCCGACGAGTTGATCCTTCACACGATTCCCCTGGCCGCCAAGGGCCTGCGGGGAGCGGGCATCGACGAGAAGGACATCAACCGCCTACTCGACACGATCACGGACCGCGTGGGCTCCGGCCAGACGGGCTCGCGCTGGATGATCGACGGCTACAACCGCATTCGCACGGTCGTGCCGCAGGACGAAGCGCTCCAGGCGGTCGTGCTCGACTACCTCGATGGTCAGAAGAGCGGCCTGCCGGTTCACGAGTGGGATCGCATGGAGATGCCGCCGCAGGACCTGCGCAAGACGGCCTACCTGCGGGTTGGCCAGATCATGAGCCGGGACCTCATTACGGTTCGCGAGGAGGACACGGTCACCCTCGCCGAGGCGATGATGCGCTG
>JAJDEM010000146.1 GCA_029259795.1 Planctomycetota bacterium | reverse complement strand
GCGATTGGCACCCTCCGGAACGGAGAGCGTGTTGCCGAGCGGGCCGATGAAGCTGATCTTCTGGCCCTTCTTCGTGGCGGCGAGGTTGCGGGTGCCGGGGCCGATGACGTCGTAGAGGATGCAGAAGCCGCTGGCGACGCCCTGATGCTCGACGACCCGGTGGATGGACATGGGACGCCGCAGCAGCGGCTGGATTCCCTCGTCCGTGTGCATGTTCACGAACTGCCCGGCGCGCATGCGGGGCGCCGCCTCGGGCGAGTGGACCTTCATGATCCAGGTCACAGGCGTAATCTGCCGGTTCTCCAGCACTTCGCCGTGCATGCAGACCGGAGGTTCGAGCGGTGCGGCTGTCTGGGTCATCGCGGCAGAGCGTACCCGTCGAGAGGCACAATGACAGCCTGCGGCCCGCCGAAGCCCGGTCGCCCCCAAGGAGCCCGTGCCACCCTGGCAGCCCATGCCTCCCAGCAAGCCCATGCAAGACGACCCCCTCCCCCAGCGCACGGCCTGTGGATTCGTCCTGGTACGCACCCGCGGCGGCCAACAGGAGTACCTGCTGCTGCGCAATCGCGAGCGGGGCGAGTGGGGCCTGCCCAAGGGCCACGCCGAGCCCGGCGAGAGCGAGCTCCAGACCGCCCGCCGGGAGACCAAGGAGGAGACGGGCCTGACCGACCTCAAGCGGCTGCGGCTCTTCCGCACCGAGCTGCGCTATCCGGCCAGCCGCGCTGGCGTGCGCTACCTCAAGGCGGCCGTCTACTTCATCGCACGGTTGCGGAGCGGCGAGGTGGCCCTCTCCGAGGAGCACGACGCCGTGCTGTGGGCGCGCCTCCCCGAGGCGCTCGAGCAGATGCCGCACGAAAACCTCAAGGCGACCCTGCGCGCCGCGGGCCTCTTCCTCAAGGACCCGGCGCTGTTCGCGCTGGAGCCCGCGACCGAAGCGGAAGCGCTCGCCCATCTCACGAGCCTGCCCGAGGCCAGCGAACACCTGGTGGCCCATCTCCAAGGAGGCGCGCGCCTCGCGCGGGCCTTCGCCGAGGCCCTGGCCGCCGCCGGCAAGCCCGTCCACATCGAGGCCACGGCCGTCGGCACCCTGCTGCACGACGTCGGCCGTGCGCTCGGTGATCACGCCGACCATCAGCGCGCCGGCCTCAAGCACCTGCGCGAGACGCCGCTCGCGGCCTACGGCTTCGCGTGCATCTCCCACTTCGCCAAGGGCGCGCGCCCGAGCGAGCTGATCGAGGCCGGCGTCGACGAGGAGGTCGTCACCGACTTCCGGCGCCTGATCGACATGGGCCGCCTCACCTGGGAGGAGCGCTGTGCCGCGCTGGCCGACGCCTGCATGAAGGGCAGCGAAGCCGTACCGCCCGCCGAGCGCTTTGCCGACCTGCGGGTGCGCTACGACGCGGAGGCGCTCATTGCGCTGCAGGCGCGTCAGATCGAGGGCATCCGCCACAAGCTCGAAAAGGCCCTGGGGGCCGATCCGCTGGGCCTGGTGGGCCTCGCCTAGCGTCGGCCCGAGACTGGCTGCCGGTTCGGGGCGTGAGCTCTCGACGCTTTCCTGGGATTCTCTGAACCGATTCCTGCCGCGGCGGGAATCCATCAGCAGAACCCATGAGTGACGCACCCACCCAATCCCTGCAGAGCCTCCTTCAGCATCGCCAGTGGGTGCGGACGCTGGCTCGCACCCTCGTCTTGGACGAGACGCGGGCGGACGATCTCGAGCAGCAGACCTGGCTCGCCGCCTTGCAGAAGCCGCCGCGGGGCGACACGCCGAAGGCGTGGCTTGGCACGGTCATGCGAAACCTCGCCGGTCGCATGCGGCGGAGCGAGTTCCGCATCGACCGCCGCGAAGGAGTCGCCGCCAAGGGCGAGCGCCTTCCGGCCACGGCCGACGTCGTCGCCCAGGCCGAGCTCCACCGGCAGGTGGTGCAGGCCGTGCTCGATCTCGATCCCCCCTACCGGGGCACGGTCTTGTTGCGTCACTACGAAGGTCTCGCGCCGCGCGAGGTGGCCGTCCGCATGGGTGTTCCCGTCGAAACCGTCCGCTCCCGTACGCGCCGTGGCCTCCAACAGGTCCGCGACCGCTTGCAGCGCGAGCACGGCGGCAACGAAAGCGCCTGGCGCCTCGCCCTGCTGCCTCTCGCCCGCCTGGCGGACGGCGGCACAGGCATCGGCACGGGAGCGGGTACGACCGCGACCGCCGCCGCTGCCCAAGGCAGTGGCGCCATCACCACAGGAGCCCTGCTCATGGCTGCCAAGTCCAAGATCATCCTCGCGGCTGCCGCCCTCCTGCTGCTCGCGGGCGGTGCGTGGCTCTTCTTCGGGGAGTCCGTCGACGCCGACCCTAGCCCGCCGCCCGTCACGGTCGGTGACGCACCCAAGGCGCCCGGCGCTCCGGCCCTGGAGGCCAGGGGCCTCGCCAAGGCGCCGCAGGCGGACGAGACCAAGGCGCCGGCGCGGCCGGCCGCCGTCGCGCCGCCGATGGACCCCGGCACCGCGTGGGTCCGCGTGGTCCGCGACAGCAAGGGCGTCGCGGGCGTGGGCGTCATCGTCGCGAGCTCAACAGGCACGACGATCGACATCGAGGCCGACGCCTGGGGCCGCGCGCTGATTCCGACGACGGTGACGGGGTTCCCGACCTCCCTCTGGATCCTCGACGAAGCCGGGCGCACGCTCGAGCACCGCCGCGCGACCCTCAAGCCGGGGGAGTACCTGGTGCACCTGCCCGTGCCGCAGTCGATCGAGATGCGCTTCACCGACGAGCACGGGACGGCGCTCAGCGCCGCCGAGGTCAAGGCGCGCTACGCAGCCGCCGGGCTTCGCCCGCAGGTCCACCTCGTCTCGGGCGAGGTCCTGTCGACGACGGATCGGAGTCTCCAACTCGAGACGATGTTCGGCCTCTCGACCGGCACGTCGTTCCGCACACCGCTCGTCTTCGACGGCGAGCGCGCCGTCCTCGCCCTCGCCCCGTCGGAGGGCAGCTGGCAGCTCCTCCTCGAGCGACCGGGCGCAGCACCGGATCTCTCCAACAGCTTCCGCATGGAGCCGGGCGGCAAGGCGCTGAGCGTAACCATGACGCTACCCGCCTCGCCCAAGACCGGGCGGGTCCGCGTCACCGACATCGACGGCACGGCCGTCCCCGGTGCGCAGGTCACGCCATACTTCGAGCTCGGCGACGACGCGGCCTTCTTCGCCACGACCGGCTACACGACGGATGACCAAGGCGAGGTCACGCTCCCCGTACTCGACACCGGCACGCGCCGCGGCCAGCGCCCCCCCTCCTGGTGGGTCACCCACGGCGACCTCGCGGGCAGCGTCGCGTCGTACAAGCTCCGCGACGTCGAGGACGGCCAGGTGGTCGCCGTCACGGTGCACGCCACGGCTTCCGTTCGCGGTCACGCCTACACCCCCACGGGGGAGCCAGCCGCCGGACGCACGATCACCTGGGGTCGCAAGGGCTACCGCCGCCGCACGAAGGTCGGACCGGACGGCGCCTACCGCCTGGACGGCATCCATATCGGCACGGGAAGCAACACCGAGCTCTGGCTGATCGACGACCTCGCGCGCGCCTCGCTCCGCTCCGCCCGCGTCGAGGTCAAGGCCGGTGAGACCGCCACGCTCGACTTCGGCAAGCAGGTCACGGCCAGCGAGATCGGAAGCGTCGCTGGCCGCATCACGGAGGGGGGCATGCCGCTGCCTGGCCTCTTGCTGATGGTCTCCAAGCAGGGCTCGCGCGAGAAGGGCCGCACCGCCAGCACCGACAGTGAGGGGCGCTTCCGCCTCGACGGGCTGGTACCGGACGACTACCGCCTGCTCGTCATCCTCGGGGACTTCCGGATTTCGGATGACTTCCAGATCACCTCGCTCGAGGGCATCACCGTCGCGGGCGGCGACACGCACACCTTCGACTTCGACCTGCCGGGCGGTCATGTGGAGTTGACGTTGCTGGACGATGCCACGGGCAAGCCGATCGCCGGCGGCGTCGGCCTCGCCCAGGCGGCCGACGCGAAGCACACGGCCGACCGCTTCCCGGGCTTCCGCACGCGCCTTGGCTGGGCACAGTCCGCAGACAAGCACGGCGTCGTGCGCCTGCGGGGCTTGCCGACCGACACCGACCTGCGTGTGCAGTTCGGGGCGCAGAGCGGCTACGAGCGCGGGGAACGGCTGAATGTCCGCGCGGGTACGGCGGACGCCCCCACCAAGCTCGAGATCAAGCTCAAGAAGAAGTAGGCCGCCTACATCGCCTCGACGGTGTCGATGCCCAGGTGGGACAGCGCGCGGGTGAAGATCGCCTGGGTACTCGCCGCGAGCATCAGGCGCGCCTGCTTGAGCGCCGGCTCGGCCTGCAGCACCGGACACGCCTGATAGAAGCGCGAGAAGATCTTCGCGCCGTCGAAGACGTAGTTCGCGATGCCTGACGGATCGCAGGTCGTCTCGGCGCGGGCCAGCTCCGCGGGATAGCGCAGAAGGTGGCCGAGCAGCGCTCGCTCCGCCTCGTTGCCGAAACCGCTCTCCGCGGGCAGCGGCGCGCCGAGGTCGACGTCGCCGCCCCCCTTGCGCTGGATGCCGGCAATGCGGGCCAGCGAGTAGAGGAGGTACGCGCCCGTGTCGCCTTCGGGGTTCGTCCAGTCCTCGATGTCGAAGACCACACGGCGCGTGTTGCCGACGGTCAGCATGCCGTACTTGAGGCAGGCGATGGCGACGGTCTCCACCGTCTCCTGCCACTGCGCCTCGGTCCAGTCCCCGCGCTCGGAGCGATCCTCGGCCTTCATCTTGGCTTCGATGGCGCCGGTCACGCGCGTGCGGAGCTCGTGCAGCGGGATCGCCGTGCCATCGCGGCTCGACATCTTGCCTT
>JAJDEM010000145.1 GCA_029259795.1 Planctomycetota bacterium | reverse complement strand
GCTGGCCACGCAGGCGTTCGCCGAGCCGCGCTATGGCCCCGACGGCTTGGGCCTCATGGATGACGGGCTGCCGGCACCGCTGGCCGTCGAGCGGCTGGTGGCTGCGGATCCCGGCCGCGCCCGTCGGCAACTCGGGATGGTTGACGCCAAGGGGCGGCCCGCGGCCTTCACCGGCGAGGCCTGCCACGCCTGGGCCGGGCACGTCCTCGGGCCGCACCACTGCTGCCAAGGAAACATTCTCGCTGGTGCCAAGGTGACGACGGCGATGAGCAAGGCCTTCCTCCAAGCAGAGGGGCCGCTGGCCGAGCGCCTGGTCGCCGCGCTGGCTGCAGGCCAGGCGGCGGGGGGCGACCGCCGCGGCCGGCAGTCCGCGGCACTGTTGGTGGCGCGGCGGTTTGGGGGCTACCGCGGCGCGAACGATCGCTACCTGGACGTCCGCGTTGATGACCACCCCACGCCGATCAAGGAGCTTGCGCGCTTGCTCGGGAAGCGCCGCGGCTTCCTGCCCGAGCCGCCGGTGCCGAAGAGGGTCTCCGGGCTCGTCCGCGAACCCAGAGCCGGTACGACGGAGCGTCCCTCGGCCCGCGAGACCTGGCTGCGCTGGAAGGCGCTGCGCCGTGTGCGGGATTGGAAGGCCATCCATGCGCTGACGGCGGACGGCTGGCGACTCGCGGCAGACCCGGGCGCCGATGCGAAGCCGAGCGTTGAAGCGCTCGCGACGCTCGAGGGCCGCGACGACACCCCGCAGGCGCGTGCCACGCGGGGCGTCTACCTCGGTACAGCCCTCAGTGCGGAGCACGCCCGCTTGCACTTCGCCCTACACGGCAGCGCCGAGCCGGTGATGGTGCTGCTGGTCCGAGAGAATCGCCTCTGGCGGATCGTGCCGTAGAGGTGGACGAACGGATGGTCGCATCCGTCGCCCCTGCTGTTGTTCGCAACGGCACCTTGATCCGTCGCCTCCGCTGAGCGCCGCCCCATGGCAGAAGGCCCCGCAGCGGGGCCGCTGCCATCAGGTCCCTCTGCGTTGGAGTGCGGGCCTTCGCGGCCTCCACGTGTCGTCCGCTGTGGTTTGGGCGACCTCCGGACCAACAAGCCCGAATGGCCCTGCACTTTGAGCCTGCCGTTGTTCGCAACGGCACCTTGATCCGTCGTAATCGCCGATCGCCATAGGCGTCCATCAGCTAACCCCCTTGGAACCCCGCCGATCCACAGCGACCGATTCGTGAGGTCGCGGAGGGACTGACGCAACAACGCGGGACCCGCCGGCAGCGGCCGCGCAGCGGCCTTCTGCCTGCGGGCGGTGGCGGCCGCGACGTTCGGCCGAAGGGCCGAACGTGACGCCTGGCCGCGGGGCTTCGCGTGCGGTTCGGCCCCTTCGGGGCCGACAACGGGCCGAGCCAGCGAGGCCTGTTGAGCACGCGTGAGCCCCCCAGCACAAGACGCCGATTCGCAGGCGTCGGTCGCCGGCCGTCATGCCCGAACCGCGGGGGTCTCAATGCTCGACTCGCGTTCGCACGCAGGCTCCGGCGCGTAAGCGCCCGCGGCAGGCACCGTCCGAGCTTCGGGCCGCCCTCAACGCGACCCCTCCGACCCGCCCGTCAGGGCGGAACACCGGCCAGCACCCACCCGCTCGCGGCAGGCACCGTCCGAGCTTCGGGCCGCCCTCAACGCGAACCCTCTTACCCGCCCGTCAGGGCGGAACACCGGCCAGCGACAACCGCCAGCAACATCCGCCCGCGGCAGGCACCGCCCAAACCTCGAGCCGCCACCAGCGCGACCCCTCCGAACCGGGCGTGAGCCCGGAACGCCGTCGAGGGGCCAACCGACTCACCGCATGCGCTGGTTCTCGCAATCCCACTCCCGCTCCAGCACGCCGAACACCAGCTGGTCGTCCCAGCCGGCGCCGTCGATCCAGCGGGCCTCGCGCTCGCAAGCCTCGGCGGGGATGCCGATGCCCTCGATCACACCGCGCGAGCCGACGTTGCCCCCCGCGCAGCGCAGGATGATTCGGCGGAAGCCCCAGTCGCGAAATCCGGCGGAGATCCAGGCCCGGGTCATCTCGGTGCAGAGGCCTTCACGCTGGCGAGCGCCGCAGATCCAGTAGCCGGTCTCGGCCTCATGAGCGTCCGGCACGAGCCGGTGGAAGCCCGTTCCGCCTACGACAGCACCTGTCTCCCGGTCGAAGGCCCCGATCGTGAAGTCAGCCCCCTCCGTTCGGAGCCGGGTGAAGCGCTCGATGGTCTCGACGGCCTCCGCGACGCTGCTGTGGCCGGTTTGCGCCCAGGGCAGCCACGGAAGGAGGGCCTCGCGATCGCTCGAGACGGCCTCGTAGAGGGGACCGGCGTCCTCGGTTTCGTACCAACGCAGGACCAAGCGCTCGGTGTGGACAGAACCTGGCCACGGCTCGGGTCGTCTCCAGGGGGTCGGCTTCGTCTGCATGGCGGGATCGTCTGGCAAGACTCGCTCGTAGTGCGGCCAAGGGGTCGCGGGACAGGCCTTTGGTCCTCAACGAGCCTCGCCGGATGTGGAACGGCGCCGATAGAGTAGTGCAACCCCGATTTCAGGCCACGAGCCAGCCCCTGCGGGGGTGCCGCTGGCCGATCCGAACCAGGAGCTATCTATGCGCAAGGCCCTTTTCCTCTCGGCCGCCGTCATCGTCGGCCTCTCCGCCGGCGCCCTCTGGAACGCCACAGCCGAAGCTGGCTGATGCAACGGCCGCTCCTCCGCCAGTCTGGCGGAGCTGAACATTCGTTGGGAGACCGTTGAGAAGATCAGCACACCGGCCACCAAGACGGCTGTCGTCACGGGTGAAGCCGGCACGAGCTCCAAGAAGGTCGCCAGCGACACGCTCAGCCTCCGGTGGGGCACGCAGCCCGTCGTCGTCTACGTCTGTGACGAAGCCGCCGGCTGCGAAGGCTTCGACAAGCTCGAGGAAGTCATCCTGAAGGACGAGAAGGTTGCCCTTGGCATGAAGGCCTTCAAGACCGTCAAGATGCACCCCGACCACGCGGAGATCGACCCGGTGCTCAAGGGCAAGGGTGCGGCGCTTCCGCGCATGCTCATCGTCGACCCGACCAAGATGAAGGTCACCGTCCTCGAGAAGGGCAAGCTCAAGGCGAGCGGCCTCTTCAAGGCGATGCAGAAGGTCGCGTCGAAGTCCTACAAGGAGAACCTCGACAAGCTCGTCAAGGGTCACATCAAGCTTCTCGTCGAGCAGGACCAGTTGGTCAACGCCAAGAAGGTCCTTACCGACAAGGCCGCGCGCCTCGCCTCCGAGGACGACAAGAGCTCCGCCAAGGAACTCGCCAAGCTCAAGAAGGAGACCGCCGAGGTCAACACCGAGCTTGCCGAGGTCAAGAAGAAGAGCAAGGCCCTCTGGACCCTGACCCCGAAGACCAAGAAGAAGAGCGCCTAGTCCCTCTCCTTCCCTGATTCCACGACGATGGCCGCGCCTGCGAAGGCGCGGCCGTCGTTCGTTTTGGGTACCGATCGAGACGGTCTCCGGACCAACAAGCGCGAATGGCCCTGCACGCTGAGCCTGCCGTTGTTCGCAACGGCGCCCGATGGCACAAGGCCGCTTCGCGGCCGCTGCCATCAGGTCCCTCTTCGTCGGAGTACGTCCCTCCGCGGCCTCCACGTGTCGCCCGCTGTGGTTTGGGCGACCCCCGGACCAACCAGCGCGAATGGCCCTGCACTTGAGCCTGCCGTTGTTCGCAACGGCACCTTGATCCGTCGTAAGCGCAGAACGCCATAGGCGTCAATCAGCTAACTCCCTTGGGAGCGCTGTAGATGTCAAGGGGGGTGGCGGCGGCACCGCTCGCGCCACGGCGCGAGCTCGTGCTT
>JAJDEM010000144.1 GCA_029259795.1 Planctomycetota bacterium | reverse complement strand
CACCGCGGCCACCGGGCGTTCCTGCCCGCGTGGCGTTCCTGCCCGCCTGGCGTTCCTGACCGCGTGGCGCTACTGGTCGCTCTCGAAGCGGATGGTCCAGTCATCCAGGAAGTGGCCGGGGTCCACGGGACCGATGCCGTTGGCGAGGTAGATCGTGATCCGCAGCTGGACGAACTCGTAGGTGTCCAGATTCGTGAGGCCAAAGACGCCCGTGTTGCCGGTCGGCAGC
This sequence comes from Planctomycetota bacterium, assembly GCA_029259795.1. Classification (GTDB taxonomy): domain Bacteria; phylum Planctomycetota; class PLA2; order PLA2; family JAEUHO01; genus JAHEIK01. The sequence goes on along the minus strand of JAJDEM010000144.1, from coordinate 3,945 downwards.
GCCCCGCCGATGTCGGCCAGCGGCGGCTGCCCAAGCACCCAGTTCGGTCGCGTGTCGACGCCCGAGTCCGTGAAATGACCCACCGTGTGCCAGGGGGTCGGCGCCGCGATCACCCCGGCGGTATCCACCGTGCCATCCGGCAACATCTGGAACCCGCGCGCCTCGACGAGCATGGCGGTCTTGCCGATGCCGTTGCTCGCCACGATCGTCGTGCCCACGGCGAAATCCGTCGTGGCCGGGTAGATCTGCACGGGATCGACGAACATCGGATTGAGCGGTCCCACGGCAAACGTGTTGGAGATCGCGACGGGCGTCAGCCCGCCACCCTGGAAGCGGTTGGCGTTGAAGACACCACGGTAGAAGCCCGGCGATCCCTCCGCAGGGGTCACGGCAGCCGTGGCGATACCCGAGATGACCGAGTTGGAGTCCTCGAGGCAGATTCGTCCCACGCCACCGGGGCCGCCGTTGTTCGCAGGAGGATTCGTGCCCTGGGATGCACCGCTCGCCCCGCCGGCACCGCCCGCGGCCGTCAGGATGCTCGAGGCCCCGAGCACGATGTCGTTCGGGGTGAGGAGGCGCAGGCCGCCGCCCGCCCCGCCCCCGCCACCGCCCGTACCCGGGTTCCAGGCGTAGTTCGGCGCGAAGTTGCCGCCCGGATTCGAGCCGCCGCGGCTGCCCGCCACGTCGATCGTGCCCTGAATGACGATGTCTCCACCGGAGGTGAGATCGAGGAAGCCGCCTCCTGCACCGCCCGCCCCGCCGGGGCCGCGCCCGATGTTGCCGGTAAACGGGCGCAGCTCGCCGCCCGCACCCCCGCCGCTGCCGGCCTCGGGCGTGAGCAGCTTGCCGCTGTCATCGCCGTACTTCAGCCCGGCCACGCCATCCGTCGGGAGATCCAGGGTCGTGGGGTTGGTGCCGGTGCCATTGGCCGTACCGGCCGTGCCGTCGGCCGCGTGCCCCCCGCCACCGCCCGACGGCGTGTTGCGGTTGTTGGGATTGAACTGCGAGTTCCACTTGGCGGAGGTGTTTCCATGCCCCCCACCCGTGGCGCCCGCGTCCCCGACATCGGCGGCCAGGGCGCCCTGGGGCGTCTGGTGGTAGTAGCCCTGGATTCCGTGGCCGCCGACACGACGCGACGACGCACTGTTGGCTGGGCTCGCTCCGCCGCTGCCGCCGCCGGCCACGCCGACACCGCCGGCGGTCCCGCTGTTCGTGGTGGCGTTCTTGTTGCCGCCGCCGACCCCCTGCGGGGAGCCGCCTTGGCCATCGCCGCGGCCAAGCAGGCGACCACCGGCCTCGATCAGCACATCCCCTTGGACCAAGAGGATGGCGGGGTTCACGCCGATCACGCGAACCGTGACCCCGCTCTGGATCCGGAAGGTGTTGAACTCCCACAGGACTCCGAAGGAACCGTCGGTGCCGTTCGGGCACTGGTTTGTCGACGCGCCGGTATCCAAGACGAAGTCCGTCGTCGGATCGAAGTCATCCGGCGTCGCATCGTTCGTCTGGAAGTCGTTTGCGCATGTCCCCGCGTCGGACTGGGGCAGGGTCGGGATGCCGAGGTCGCCGCCGTTGTCGCCATCGCCCGCGAAGAGCATGAAGCCCTGCACGAGGCCGGGCGCCGTCTCGGTGAAGCGCGCGGTGGACAGCGCCTTGTCCCACGGCGTCTCGCCCCGGTTGTCTACCAGGTACGTCCCCTGCTGCGCGGGCAGGTTCTCCGTAGTGAACGCCATGACGAACGGCTGCATCGGCAGCCCTCCGAAGTCCTCGAGACCAAACGTGAGCTCAACGACGATCAGGGCGTTCTCGGGAAACACCGACGCATTCAACGCAGGGTTCGGGTTGAAGCCGTTCAGGGGCGTGATGACGAGCTCCGTCTTCGCGGCGGACTGGACCCAGGTTGATGTTCGAGAGGACGCGCTGCGGCGCCGGGAGCGTCGTCACGTTGGGCATCGTGCCGATGGTGCCCCAGGTGAAGGGGTCGCCGGAGGTCTGATCCGATGTGTCTCCGCCCGCCGTCGCGAAGCCCGTCTTGGGACCCGTGCCACCATTTGAATCCTCAAACGTGCCGATATGGCCCGTCTGGTAGACATGCACCCGCACGGTGTTCGTGTTGACGGTGCAAGGCTTCACGTTCTCGGTGAGCGTGAGCACGATGCGATTGCCGGGGGCAACCGCGACGGCCTCGCTGCCGGCCGCCGGCGCGGCGGCGGTCACGGCCGGTCCTGCGGCCGGCAGCTGATCCGTGAATAGATCAGGGTCGGTCTCGATGCGGGTGGTGAACGCGTAGGTGCGCGTCCTGTCGACGGGCTCGCCGGTCGTACTGCGCACCGAGAACTCCTCAGGATGTCCGAGGATCTGAACGCGGTACTGCGTGGCGGGCTCGAACGCGCTATCACTCAAGTCACACAGGCTGGGCAGGCGCGGCTCGAAGAACACGCGCGAACCGACCACGTCGAACGTGCCGAACACGGAGAGTCCAAACGCGCCTCCCTTGCGAATCTGGAGGGTCTGCGACGTGACCGTCGCCGGGTCCACGCTGTCGCTGAAGATGAACTCGAGTCGCGTGTTCAGCGAGATGTTGTCGAGTCCGTCCTGCTGGAAGGTCAGCAGGATGAGGCCTCCGCCAGGTCCGCCGCTGGCCGCGCTACCGCCGCCACCGCCGCCGCAACTCGACAGGAGCAGCACGGTGGCCAAGGCCGCCAGCCCACCGATGGCTGTCGTTCGCCCCCCGCTCCATCGCCCTTGGCCACAACGCCTGATTGCACCCATCGATCGCCTCCAATCCGGAGACCCCGTGCGCAAGACCCTGCGTGCCAAGACTTGCGCGAACGAAGTCGATTCCGGTGATTGGCCCTCTGTTGCCGTCTTGCCCCACACCCATGGTGGGAAGGGAGCCTCCCGTTGCAAGGCTCTTGCGAGATTCGCCCCCCAAAACGGCACACGGGGGCGGGACCGAAGCCCGCGCCCGTGGCTGAATCGGGATCCCGGTTACCGGACCGCGCCGGCGGTCGGCTCGGGGAACCTCTCGGGAGGCCAGTGCCTACTACTGATCATGCTCGAAGCGAATCGTCCAGCGGTCGATGAACGCGCCCGGATCGAACGGACCGACCGAGGCCGGCAGAACGACCGTGATGCGCACCTGCAGGAACTCGTTCCCGTTGAGGTTGCCGATGCCGGCGCCCGCGTTGTCCGCGGCCTGGGCAACGTCCCCCGGATGACCAAGCCGCCAGAGCGGCAAGGACTCGATACCGACGTCCTCGAAGTAGCCGACGGTGAAGTAGGCCGTGGGGCTGCCGAGATCGACACTGCCATCCGGCAGCATCGGGTAGCCGCGCGCCTCGACGAGGATCGCGGTGCTACCGATGCCCGGCGCGCCGACGGTCGGGATCCCGGCAGCGAAGTCCTCTTGGACGCCGACGCTCTGGATCGGATCCAGGTAGTCGGGGTTCAGGGGGCCCGTGGCGAAGGGCGCCGTAACGGCTGCGGGTGTGAGCCCGCCACCCTGGAAGCGCGTGGCGTCGAACACACCGCGGTAGAAGCCCGCCGTGCCCTCGGCCGGCGTCACCGCCGCCGACTGCAGGCCAGAGATCACCGAGTCGCCGTCCTCGAGGACGATGCGACCGTGGCCACCCGCACCTCCGTGGTTGAGGGGGCCGGTGAGGCCTGCGCCCGTGCCGCGCGTGGCGGTGCCACCCGCGCCGCCCGCCGTGGTCAGCGTGCCCGTGTTCAGGTTGATGTCGTTCGGGGTCAGGAGCCGGATGCCGCCGCCCGCGCCGCCACCGCCGCCACCCGCACCGTAGAAGGTGTCGTTGCCGCCGTTGCCGCCACGGTTGCCCGCCGCGTCCACGGTGCCGAAGATCGAGATGTCGCCCGAGCTCGTGATGTCGACGAAGCCGCCGGCGCCTCCGCCCGCACCGCCACCGTTGGTGAACGTGGTCGAGG
>JAJDEM010000143.1 GCA_029259795.1 Planctomycetota bacterium | reverse complement strand
CCGCGACCCGGGGCGCCGTCGGGTGCCTGGGGGTCGCTGGTGGGGGAGCGGGGCAGACGGGCCACGGGCGTCTCCGGCCGGGGGATCCAGCCGGTGCCAGTCTAGACGGAGCCACGGGGGAGGGATCCACTCGTTTGGACGGCAGGCCGCGGCGGGTGCCCACGGTCGCTTGCAAGGCCCGCAGGCGGGTTCGGGCGCATTCAGGAATCACGCCGCTCTTCGTGGCACAGCTCGCGCGGGGATCGACGGACGCCGGCGCTGGGGTCGTCAGGCAGCGCTCGAAAGAAGAAGGGCCCGAGGCGCAAACGCCTCGGGCCCAGGATGGTGGTGCGGGATGAGTAGCGCCTGCTCTAGCGACCGTTCTCGCGGCGGTTCTTCTGCAGCCAGAGGTTGTAGCGGCGCACGATCGACTTGTAGCGATCGGGGATGTCCTCGCTGCGACCGGCGTCGATCGCGTCGCGGATCTCCGGCGGAAGTGCCGCGCGCCAACCCGCGATCTCTGCGTCGCGGGCCTTCGCCTTGGCCTTCTCGTCGTCGGACTTGTTGCCCTTCGTGAGACGCTTGGCGGGATCGTTGCTCGTGTCCCCGCTCTTCGGCTGGTTTTGCTTGCCGGCCTGGCGGTTCTTCTCGCCGTCCTGGCCGTCCTTCTTCATGCGCGTGTCGCGTGCTTCGCCGGACGGATCACCGGGCTTCTGCTCGCCCTGCTTGTTCTTCTGCTTCTGTTCGCCTTGCGAGCCCAACTGGCCCGAGCAGGAACTTCAGGTGGGGATCATCTCGACGAGCTTCTTCATCTCACCGGGAATCTCACCGCTGCTCTTCTGGGCCTTGAGGAGCTCTTCGAGCTTCTTGGTGATCTCGCCGCTGGCGCTTGAGCCCTCGCTGCCGTCGGTACCCGCGTTGCCCGAGGCGCCCTCCGGGGGCGGGACATCGACGCCAACGCGGACGGTCTTGGCGTCCTTGTTGGAGCTCAGGGCAAGGAGGGCCTTCTCGTTGGCCTTCATGAGCTTGAGGATCTTCTCCATCTTGGCCTTGATCTTGGCCTTGGTGTCCTGCGGGCCTCCCTCCTCGGCGTGAGCGAGGTTGGGGATGGACGCGACCAGGAAGGCGGTCGAGACGGCGAGAGCAATTCTGCGCAGCTTCATGGGGTTCTCCTGAACAGGGGGATTATGCCATAGGGGGAGCGCATGGCTTGAGGCGCCGTTCGTTCCCCGTAGGGGTTTGTGGTTTCTGTGAGTCGATGGGCCCTGGCGACAGGGCCGCCCGACCTGGGTTTGGAGACGAGGGTCTAGCGACCGGGTTCATCGTCGGGCTTCGGCATGTCGGGGGCGGGCTCGCCGCCCCCGAAGACCTTCTTCTTGAGCTCGTCGAAGGCCTTCTTGATTCGGCCTTGCTGGTGGGAGAGGCGCTCGAGGGTGCGCTGCTGGGCGTCGTCCACCTTCTGGCGGCGCACCTCCGGGTTGCGCTTGAGGAAGCTCTCGATCTTCTTGTTGAGGTCTTGCTGCAGGCGGCGCAGCAACTTGATCTCGACGATGCCGGAGACCAAGGGCGGCTTGCCCTGGGGCTGCTCGCCGGGCTGGCCACCGCCACCTTCCTCGGCCTTCTGCTCGATGACGTCGGTGAAGCCACCGATGAGATCGCCCAGGCGCAGGATGACTTCGTCTTGGAGACCGAGGACGACGGGGCCGAGCTCGACCGCGCGCAGCATCTCGGTGATGTCGCGCATGTCGATGCCGGTCTCCTCGAGTACCGAGGCGAAGGCGATCGAACCTTCCTCCTTGACTGCCTTGTGGCGCTCCTCCACGGCCTTGGCAAGTTCGAGCTGCTCCTCGGAGAGATCGCGGACCTTCTTGCGCTGTCGGCGCGCGAGGCGACCGTTGCGCTCGAGTTCCGCCGCCTTCTCGGCGGTAGCGTCCCGGAGGACCTGCTCCTGGTCCTTGAACTTCTTCAAGTCCTTCACGAGCTGATAGAGCATCTCTTCCTGTTGCAGGGCTTCGTAGCGACGCTTCTCCTCGTCGAGCTTCTGCTTCATCTCCTCGAGGTACTCGCGCGCCTCCTCGGCCTTCGGCTGGGCAGCCTGCGGCGACCCCTGGGCCATCTGGTCGGCGGCTTCCTCCATCGACTGCTGCGCCTGACTGCCGCTCTGCTTGGCATCCTCGGCGTCGGCCTCCTTCAGCATCTCCTGCAGGCGCTTGAGTTCTTCGCGTACGCGATCCTGCTCCGCCTTCAGTTCCTTGAGCTGCTCCTTCGCCTCCTCGGATGAACCGCCCTCCTTGGACAACTCGTCCAGGGCTTCTTCCGCCTTCTTCAGCTGGTCCTGCGCCTCTTCCTGGCTCTCGCCCGCACTCTGGGGGCTGCCGCTGCTGGATTGCTGGCCGGCCTTCTGCATCGACTGCTTGGCCTTCTGCAAGGCACTGGACGCGTCCTTGGCTTGCTGCTGACCCTCGGCGCTCTTCGGCTCGAGCGCAGCGGCCTCCTGGGCGAGCTTCTCTGCCTTGTCGGCAAGGCGGCGCTGGGCCTCCTCGAGGGCGCGGCGTGCGTCTTCGTTCTCGTCCTTCAGGGACCGGCGCGCCTTCTCGACCGCTTGCTTGGAACGCTCGACGGCGTCGAGGGCGTCCTTCTGCGCCTTGGCCCCCGCATCCAGGTCACCCTGCCGCAGCCGCTCCTCGGCGCGCTTCATGGCGTCCGTCGCCTGCTCCATGGAGGGCTTCGGCTCTCCACCGGACGGCTCGCCACCGGACGGCTCACCACCGGACGGCTCAC
>JAJDEM010000142.1 GCA_029259795.1 Planctomycetota bacterium | reverse complement strand
GGTCGCGTTGATCGAGCCGCCGGAGCCCTCGCTGGTGGAACCGGTCGCGGCGGTGGCCTTGCCGGCGTTCAAGCTCGGCGGACAGGAACTTGTCCGCGACGGGCGCGGCGTGCATCTGCCGCGCGACATGGACGGGATTGAAGACTGACCCGTGAAGCTGCTTGACTCCCGCCGCCTCACCGGCGCCAACCTGCTGCTTGAAGGCCCGGGCGTTGTCATCGACATCGCGGCGGATGCCGACGTCGTCGAGGCGCTGGTTCCCATCTGGCGGCGCCAGGCGGGCGCCATGCTCGAGCGTTTGGCGTGGGGCGAGGCGCTCCTGCGCGTCCGTCGATTCGACGGCGGCGCGTCCCTCGGGTTCGCCGGCCCGATCGACGCTCTCTACGCTGGGACCGAGGTGAACGAGTGGGCCCTGGAGGCCGCAGACGCCGCGCGACGCGGCACGCCCCCGCCCGACGCCGACCGCGCAGCCACACGGCTGGCAGCCGTGCTGGCCGCAGAGCGCAACCCCAGCCTGCTGGCCCTCCAGCAGGCCGCACGCGAGCGCGACGCCACCTTCCTCTGGTGCGACGACTTCGCGACCGTCGGTCTGGGCGTGGGCTCGCAGACCTGGCCCGTCGACGCGATCCCCGAACCCACGGCCATCGACTGGGACACCGTGCACGACATACCGGTCGTCCTGGTCACCGGTACCAACGGCAAGTCGACCGCCGTCCGCCTGCTGGCCCAGATGGTCGCCTCCGCAGGCCGCGTGCCCGGCCTCTCCACCACGGACTGGATCCGCGTCGGCGACGAAGCCCTCGACACCGGGGACTACTCCGGGCCGGGCGGCGCACGCGCCGTGCTGCGGGATCGCCGCACCGAAGTGGGGATCCTGGAGACGGCGCGGGGTGGCATGTTGCGCCGCGGACTGGGCGTCGAGCGGGCGGACGCCGCGGTCGTCTTGAACGTGGCCGAAGACCACCTCGGCGAATGGGGCATCGGCGATCTTGCTGGACTCACCGAGGTGAAGTTCCTCGTCGCCAAGGCGCTTGGCGACGGAGGTACGTTGGTGCTCAACGCCGACGAGCCGCCCGTGCTCGCACGCGGCCAACGCTTCGCCGGAACCAAGCAGTGGTTCGGCCTCGACCCCACGCACCCCCAGCTGCGGGCCGCCGAGGCAGCGGGCGAGGACAGCCTGTCCGTGGAGGCCGGGCAGCTGACCCGGCGCCACGGCCCCGCGCGCGTGCCGCTGCTCGAGGAAGCCCGCGCTCCGCTCACGCTCGGCGGGCGCGCGCGCTTCAACACCTCCAACGCCCTGGCGGCCTGCGCCTTGGCCGGATGCATCGGCCTACCCGTTGAGGCAATCGTCGCGGGCTTGGCGACCTTCGAGAGCACCCCCGAGGCGAACCCCGGCCGCGGCAACCTCTTCGAGATCGACGGCGCGACCGTGCTGGCCGACTTCGCGCACAATCCGCACGGCATGCGGGCGCTGTTCGAGTTGGCCAGCGCCTACGCGGCCCCCCGCATGGCCGTCCTGCTCGGTCAGGCCGGGGACCGCACCGACGAGGACGTACGCGCCCTCGTGGCCTGCACCGCCGCGGCCAAGCCGGACCTGATCCTGGTGAAGGCGATGGACGAGCACTTGCGCGGCCGTGCACCCGGCGAGATGACCGCGCTCATCCAGGCCGAGCTCGAGCGGGCTGGCGTCGACCCCGCACGCATCGAACACGCATCCTCGGAACTCGCCGCGGCCAAGCGCGCCCTCGCGTGGTCTGAGCCGGGCGACCTGCTGCTCCTGCTGCTGCACGCCCAACGCGGCGCCGTGCTGGCCCACCTTGCGGACGCGGCCCGGTCCTGAACCAACGGGTCAGAGCGCCTTCGCGAGTTCCTCGGCGAACCACGCCTTCAGCCCATCGTCCTCGAACGCGTCAGCCAGCCCGCGCGCCGTGGCAAGGGAGGCCGCCTGCGCCTCGGCGTCGCCGGCATCGCGGCACGCGGTCGCGCGGGCAAGATGCAGGAAGGCCTCGTCCACCGGCTCCTCCCCGTCCGCCGCCGCGATCGTCGCGAGGCCGCGCTCGGCATGCGCGCGGGCCGCGGGATGGTCACCGACCGCATGCGCGACGCTCGACTTGAGATAGTCGCCCCGCTCCTCGTTGACCCATGTACCGATCCGTCCCCAATAGCGAGCCGAGACCTCGGCCGCATCAACCATGAGGGCGTCCTGCGCGGGGGTCCGCCTCGAAAGCTCAAGGAGTTCCGACGCCACGGTGTTCGAGACCACGGCCGCTGCGCGCTCCGCCCCATGACCCTCGTCCAAGCCATCGGCTGCGAGGATGCCGGCGCGGTAGAGACCCTCGGCCTCGGTCCACTCCCCCGCGTGCAGCCTCCCTTGCGCCACGAGCAGGCCGACCCGCACACCGATCGCCGGGTCGCCGTCCCCCGTGGCCGCCTGGGCAGCGTCCGCACCGGCGTCATCCCCCGCGAGTCGCCGCGCGACCGCAAGCTGGACGTAGGTCCCGGACCCCGCGGCAGCGCCGAGCTGCTTGACGACGCGCTCGCAGAGCGCGGCGGCCCGGGCGCGCGCGTGCAAGTGATCGCCGATCGCATGATTGGCCAGCCCGAGGAAGCGTGCGGCGCCCCCGTCGTCGACGACGAGATCGGCGCCTTCTTCAAGGCGTCCGGCGACGGCTTCGGTCTTGTCCGCGTGATCCGACCAGCCTTGGTTCAGCAGTTCGTCGAGCGTCATGCAGGCACGGTAGGCGATGGCATCCCAGCGGTCAAACGAACCCGGGCGCCTGGCGGGTACGAACCAGCAGGCGCTACCAGCCGTAGGCACCGATCTCGGCAGGCGCAACACGATTGCCGGGGTCCTCGGGATCCAGGATGAGCGCGAAGCCGATGGGGCTCTCATCGAGGTCCCCTTGGCGGAAGTTGTAGCGCGTCTGCCCCCAGCGGGTCCCGACCGCGACCAACTCGAACGCGGTGAAGCGACCACTCGCCCGATCGAAGGTCGCCGTGCCGACCATGCGCGTCTGGACGCCGCGGCTGTTGGGGCCGTGCTCTGCCATGCCCGCGTAGCGGCCCTTCTTGGGCCACGTCCCCGTGGTCGTCGCACGACTCGTTCCGTCGAACCGGACGGCAACGAGGTCGCCGCGAATGGAGAGCACTGTCGTCTCGATGCGCGCGATCTGCACCTCGGCCGCGCGATAGCCGTTGGTCTGTCCGCGGACGTTGTCCACGAATCCGTGTCGGACAAGCCGCTGCGCGAGGGCGGCGGGCCACGCCGTCGCCTGCCCCTTGCCGAGCCGCGCCGGCAGGAGCGTCCGGGCCTCGGACTTGCGGACCCAGAAGGAGTCCACATTCCACGCGGTTGCGCGCCAGTCAGCGGGCACCTTGGGGCGCGGCATGTCCCGCGAGTACACCCGCAGCGCCAACCCGTCCTTCGGATACAGCGCGGCGCGGCGCTGGATCCGGTCTCGCCGCGCCGCCGGATCGTAGTCGAGCAGTCGATCCTTGGCCGGCAGCGCCTTCCACTTCGCCAGCGCGTCCCGCAGCATGCGCTCCATCCGGCGCGGGTCGGTCGTATTCACCGAACCGAGGAACCGTCCCGAGGGACTGCAGCAGTAGATGCCTTGGCGAGTGGAGCTGGGCTGCGACCGCCCGCCGTAGTGGCCTTCCTCGCTGAACCCCTGGAAGAAGAGGCAGTCGAGATCCTTGCGATGCTGCAGCCGCCACACTTCGTCGGCGGCGGGTATGAACTGCTTGGCGAGCGCTCTGAGCTTCGGATCGGACCAGCAGACCTGCCGGCCGCGCACACCGTTGTTTCAGGTGCAGGCGAGGGCGTGGCCGTTCATCGCCCAGAGCAGAATGGGCTTCTTCTCGCGATTTGCGTCGATGACCGCATCCCAGAGCGTGGCGCGCCACGGCACCTGGGTCCAGACGAGGTCTCGCTTGTCGGGCAGGATGTGACGCAGGGCGGCCTTGGGGTTGCGGATGGCCTCGGGCTCTGCGGCCTGCGCAGAGAGGAGAGTCAGTGAAACGGCCAGGGCCGCTGCGGCGCCAAGGAACGTACGAAGCATGCCCCCAGCCTGCCATGGATCGCGTTGCGGCGTAGGGCCGATCACGCTGGAGCGCAACGGATTGCCCCAACGCCTATGATGGCCCCCGGCACCACGTGAACATCCTTCCGGAACCCGTCCTCGAGTACGCAGCCTTCGCGCTGTTCTTCATCGTGGGACTGGCTGCGATCTCCTGGTGGCTGCGACGAACCGGCCACGGCGGTCGCCTCGTTGGCCTCGCGTGGGCGTTCCTCCTGGTCAGCCTCGTTCCCGGGTGGTTTCTCACCCAGGCATCCGAGGCGGGCGAGACCGTTCGCTTGAGTCGGGCGATCAAGGGCTTTGCCCCTACGTACGCGGCCGAGCTCGAAGCCATGGGCCATGAACAGATCACGGTCGACACGCCGGCCAACGACCCGCTGTACGTGGCGATGATCCAGAAGCAGATCCGCTGGCTGAAGCTCAACCCCCATGTCGCAGACATCTACACCTTCCGCAAGCACCCGGAAGGCAATCAGCTGATCGTCGACTCCGAAACCGACTACGACGGTGACGGCGCGATCGACGACCGCGAGGGCAGTCGCGAGGTGCGCTCGGCGATCGGCACGCTCTGGGAGGAGAGTGGCCCCTTGCTCGAGCAGGCGTTCGGTGGCGAGGCCGCGTTCGACGGCACCCCCTACACCGACTTCTGGGGCAGCTGGGTCAGCGCGTACGTGCCGCTACGCGATGAGACCGGAGCCGTCGACGCGGTCCTCGGCGTCGACTACGACGCTGCCGAGTGGACCGCTGCCATGCGCCGCGCGCGCTGGCTGGCTCTCGGCGCGCTGGCGGTCTTCCTGCTCAGCGTACTCAGCTTGGTCACGGTCATCGCCGTCTTGCGCGCAAACCTCCTCGAGCGCAACCGTGCGGCCAGCCGCACGCGGAAGGTCATCGACCAAGCCCACGACGCCTTCGTCGCCATGGACGAGCGGAGCGTCATCACCGACTGGAACCCGCAGTCGACCGATGTGTTCGGATGGACGCGCGAGGAGGCGCTCGGCAAGGACCTGCCGGAGCTGCTGATGCCGGAGCGCTACCGAGGCCTCCACCGCGGCGCCGTGGATCGCTACATCAAGACGGGTGTGAGCCATGTCGTCGGCCAGCGCATCGATGTGACAGGCCACCACAAGGATGGGCGTGAGATCCAACTGGAGATGACCATCGCCGCCATCAAGGAGGGCGGCACGCACCGGTTCCATGCGTTTCTGCACGACATCAGCGAGCGCGTGGAGCGCGAAGCGCAGCTGCTCGCCGCCAAGGACGACGCCGAGGCGGCGACCCGGGCCAAGACCGAGTTCATCGCCTCGGTCAGCCACGAGATCCGCACACCCCTCAACGGCATCCTCGGCATGAGCGAGCTGCTCGGAACGACCCCGCTCAACGAGAAACAGCGGGGCTACCTCGCCCAGGTCCGGCGCTCGTCCGACAACCTGCTGCATCTACTCAACGATGTACTCGACATGTCGAAGATCGAGGCAGGCAAGATCGACTTGGAGGTCCGGCCGTTCGACCTGCGCGCTGCCGTGACTGCGGTGACGCAGTCCGTCCGCCCACTCGCCGAGCGCAAGGGACTCAGCCTCGATGTGCGCGTGGACGATGCGGTACCCGCTGTGATCCGGGGCGATCCCGGTCGCCTCGGTCAGGTGCTCGCCAACCTCCTCAGCAACGCGTTGAAATTCACCAGCGAAGGTGGGATCCGGGTTGCGATCGAGGTGGAGTCGGAACCGGCGGACGGCGTCCAGCTGCATTTCTCGGTATCGGACTCGGGCATCGGGATCTCGACCGAGAAGCAGGAGTCGATCTTCGACGCGTTCAATCAGGAGGACGCCTCGACGACACGTCGCTACGGCGGCACGGGCTTGGGGCTCTCGATCTGCCGGCATCTCGTGACACGGATGGGCGGGCGCATCGCAGTCAAGAGCGACCCGGGGCGCGGTGCGACGTTCAGCTTCACGGCGCACTTCGAGCACGCCGACGCGGCGGACCTCGACCCCCAGGCGGCCGCGGCGCTGGGTGACGTCCCTGCAGGCGGCGAAGCGCCTGCACCGCTGCGGCCGCTGCGCATCCTGCTCGCCGAAGACGGCAAGGTGAACCAGGAGGTCGCTGTCGGGCTGCTCGAGCTCGACGGCCACCGGGTGGATGTGGTCGAGAACGGCGCACTCGCCCTGGAGGCCGTCGGGGGCGGCGTCTACGACGTCGTCCTCATGGACCTGCAGATGCCGGTCATGGACGGGATCGGTGCGACGCGTGCGATTCGGGCGCGCGAGCCCGAGACCGACACGTACACCCCCATCGTCGCCCTCACCGCCATCGCCATGAAGGGCGACCGGGAGCGCTGCCTGCGGGCCGGCATGGACGCCTACCTCTCCAAGCCGATCGATCGCGCCGAGCTCCGCGAGACCCTGCGCGGGGTCGTCGGACGAAGGCGCCCGCGCCCCGCAGCCGCCGAGGCGTCGCCCGATGCCGCGGTCACGACCGTGGACTGGGCGGTCGCTGCGGAGCGCATCCCAGGCGGCGACGTCGGCGTGCGGAAGCTGGCCACCTTGATGGAGGAGGAGGCGCCGCGCCTGCTCACCGAGGTGCGTGCCGCCGTGGAGGCGGCCGACGCCACGCGCGTCGGCCTCGCGGCGCACACCCTGCGCGGCTCCGCGCAGTACTTCGGCGCGCAGGACGTCGTCGGTGTTGCGGGCGAAGCGGAGGCTCTGGCCCAGGTCGAAGACCTGGCTGGCCTCCGCACGCTCCTTCCGAAGCTCGAGACGGCTGTGGCGGGGTTCCTGCGCTCCCTCGAGGCATCAAGCCCGGGCTCGCCCCCTACTTGAGCCTCTCGAGGTCGGGCAGCGCGAGCCACTGCCAGGCGCCGGGCTTGACGTCTACCGATTGAGACCACGCCAGCAGGTGTCCGGCGCGCACGAGTTCGATCGTCCAGCGGCCGGGCTCCAGCTCGGCGTGCAGGCCGAACACCTGGCTGCGCTTCGGATTGCGCACCATCGCCCAGCCGTCCCGCTCGATCACCAGTCCTCCCTGGCTGAGGCGCACCCGCAGTCCCGACAAACCGCCCCCTGACAACGGACGCGTCACCCAGAGTATGCCGCCGCGCAAGGCGCGCAGCGTGCGCGACTCGGTCTGCCCCGCGCGGAGCGTCACGTCAAAGGGCGGGATGATCCAAGGGCCATGGCCTAGGGATCCAAGGCCGGGCTCCACCCGAACCCGTAGACGGGGACCGGACGGGAGTCGCACACTCGCGGCCAAGCGCACTTCGCGAGGCACCCTCCACGCCGCTTCGGCGTCAGCGTCCGCGCCGAGGACCTCGGGGGGTCCCGCCGAAAGGCTGAGCGTTGCGGTATTGCGGTGCTTCGGAAGGTGCACGTCGAGACGCAGGAGCGCACTGTTGGGATCCGGCTCGAAGCGCACGACCACCTCATGCTTGGTGTTGCGGCCACTCGGCTCGAGAACCAAGTGTGCGGGCCTGTACCCGGAGACATGCGCTGCCCAGCGCACCGCCGGCCCCTCCGGGAGCAAGGCCTCGTAGATGCCCCCCCGCGAAGGCTGGGGCTTGGCCCGGACCTCGTAGTACCTCGCGATGGCTGCTGCGTCTGGATGAGGTACCCGTTCCGGATGAAAGGCGGCCTTGCGCACGCCAAAGGCAGCGAGATCGTCTGGCTCCGCGAAGCCCACGAGGAACTGAAAGCTATGCGTGCGCGGCAGCGTGATCTCCAACTCGCGCTTGCCGGGTCCGACATCCACGGTGAGACCGAGTCCATCCTCCACGAGGTTGTCGGGCCGCACTTCGACGCGCAGCGCGCCGCAGGGAATCCCCAGCTCCGCGTCGAACACGAAGCGTCCATCCGCGTCGGTCTCGACTTCCTCGACGTAGATCTTCGCAGGCACGCCCTGCGCCGTCAGACGCACCGCGGCCCCGGCCACGACGGTGCCGCTTCCTTGCCGATTGCGTACGACCCCCGAGAGCCTTCGCGGCGGGTCAAGCCGCGCCTTCAGCGTCGAGCGAAACGTGTCGGGGCAGCGCAATGCGGCTGCGTTCCAGCGCGCGTGGTGCTCGGAGAAGACCGACACGTAGACGGGCGCGTCGTCCTCATAGACGGGCAGATCCTCGCGCGCAGGCGAAACGACTCGTCCCTCCACAAGCCGGCGCAAGACGATGCGAAGCGGCTTGCCCGCCCAGGAATAGGTCCGATCAAAGTAGCCCTCGCCGCGATCAAGGAACACGTCCGCCTCCGGCACGGGCTTGCCGTCTTGATCCAAGACCTCCGCAAGCTCGATGACCCAGTCGTCGGGTTCGCTCGCGGGACCTTCCGTCGGACCGCCGGCCGTCTTCCCGGGCTCTGTACGCGCCGCCAGGACAGGACCAGCCCCCATGACGTCATCGCCCTCGCGGGGGAGCGCCGGCGAGCCGGCTTCACTGGTTCCGTCCGGTCCTTGGCCCTCGTTCGCTTGGAGTACAACGAGCAGCCCCGCAGCGAGTACGAGGAGGGCGAACAGCGTTACCAGCCAAGGGGTGCGCAGGTTCGTCACCGCCGGATCCTAGCCGGAACGGACAGCCCAGGCGCACGGCGAGCGGCCTTCAAGACCGCTGCGCGTCACCGCAGCGGATCCTAAGGCCCTCGCCGAAGACTACGGCCTCCTCAAGCCAAGGAGCCCCCGTGGACCACTCCGCATCCCCCACCCGAAGCGCCGTGTCCCGCTGGGCTCGCATGGCCCGAGACCTGCTGCTGGTGTTGCTGACGGCCCAGCTCACCGGGTGTGGCGCGGCGTCGCGCCCGGCTGTGGTCGGAACCCAGACCCAGCCGGAGTTCAGCGGGCAGCAGTTTGTTCTCGGCGTCGGGCATCCGCACTTCCCGCTCTCGCTGGGCACGACGCGCACGTACCTCGTTCACGGCGCGGGTCCCCGCGAGGTGCTGGTCGTCGCGACGTTGGCGCGCGTGGTGACCATCGACGGGGTCGTATGTTCTGTGGTCGTCGAGGCGCAGTACCTCGACGACGTC
>JAJDEM010000141.1 GCA_029259795.1 Planctomycetota bacterium | reverse complement strand
CCGTCGTGGACGCGGAGGCGGTGCCGCTGCACCCGGACGCGGGGGGCGATCTCGAGCGCGCGCTGCACGAGGGGGAGGACTTCGAGCTGCTCATCGCCCATGGCCCCCTGGGCGCATCCGAGAAAGCCGCCTTGGCGGCAGCGGGCGTGCGGCTGTGGCCGATTGGGCGCTGTGCGCGCTCGCCGGGGGTGAGTCTCGCCCGCGGCGGCGTCGAAGAACCGCTGCCGGTGCGCGGATACGACCACCTGGGCGGGTAGCCTCAGGGCATGGATCGGATGGAATTCAGGGCCGAAACGACGGAAGCGACCCTCCGCTGGGGTGCGCGTGTCGCCGCTGCCTTGCGCACGACGGAGACCGCAGGCCTGCTCCTCGCCCTCGAGGGGGATCTTGGCGCCGGGAAGACCGTGTTCGTTCGCGGCCTCGGACGCGCCCTGGGGGTGGATCCCGCGGAGCCGATCGTGAGCCCGACCTTCACGATCGCCCGTGACTACCGCCTTCCCGGGCCGCACCTTGTGGAGCTGCACCATCTCGATGCCTATCGTTTGGGTGGGCCCGATGATCTGGAAGCAGCTGGCTTCGAGGAGATGTGCGGGTCCGGGCGGCTGACATGCGTCGAATGGAGCGAGAACGTCGTGGACGCGCTGCCGGAGGACCGCTTGGAGCTCGAGATCACCCTCGCATCCGAATCCCGGGCGGCGGTTCCCGATGGCGCAGCCCCCGAGGTCGCGCGCATCTTGTCCTTGCGCGCCACGGGCACCGTGGCAGCCCGCGTGCTCGCGGCCCTTGCGCGTGATGTGGCGGCCGAGGGCGTGGCGCAATGAGACGGTTCCTGCTGCTGGCTGCCGTGGCGCTTGCGGTGTGGCCGGGGCCCGCGAACCCTGCGTGGGCCGAAGAGGGGCCGGGTCGCATCTCGGTCGTCGGTCCGGATGGGGGGCCGCTGGCTGGAGCCCGGCTGTCCTCGACCGCGGGCCGACTCGCCGGACGTGAGGTCTTCGATGTTCGCGCCAAGGTGTGGGCAACGAGTGATGAGCGTGGCCAGATCGTCCTGGGCGCGCTGCGGCTCGACCCCGAGCGGCGCTACGCCGTCTGGGCACCGGGCCTCGCGCCCGCCCTGGTGCCGAAGCGTGCCGGGGTCGTGCACGTGCGTCTGCTACCGGCACGGCAAGCACACGGACGCATCCGGCTTGCCCGCGACCGGCCGGCGGCCGGTCTGGATGTCATCGCCATCCCGCGTGCGCCGCACGCCGACCTCGTGCACGCGAGCCGGACCGACGCCAAGGGTGCCTACCGCTTCGCGGCGCTGCATGCCGGCACTTGGGAGATCTTCTTGCGCCGCGGAGCCGCGCGGCTTCAGCGCATCGGCCTCAGCACGGCAGACGGCGCGCTTGCCGAGCTGCGCCTTGGGGACACCACCTCGATCCGGGGTCGCCTGCTCGATGCCGACGGCACCCATCGGGATCCGGCCGGCGACGTTGGCCTCAAGCTGGTTGCGCTGCGGGGCGGGGGCGCGGACGAGGAGCCCGTGGCGCGCTTCAGGACCGACGCGGACGGTGCGTACCAGCTCCGGGGTCTGGCGGCGGGGATCTACGAAGTCCAGATGGATGGCCCGGGCTGGGCATTCGAGCCGCGGCCGCCCCAGGTCGAGGTCCAGGCGGGCCGCGAGCGGGACTTGCCCACCTGGTTCGCCGTCCGACGGCAACGGGTCAACGGCACCGTGCTGGATGAGGCAGGCGATCCCGTACGCGGCGCGTCGCTGCGGCTGATCCCCGATCCCACCCGTCCGTTGCCGCCCGGCGGTGAGGCGGAGGGCACCGCAGCCGTCTTCAGCGATCCCAAGGGTCGCTTTGTGTTGCTCGACGTCGCCCCGGGCGAGGGCTACCGGCTCATCGCCTCCGCGACCGGTCGCTCGGCGTGGACCTCCAACGCGTTCGCGGTCGATCGGGGCGCGCCCACCGAACTCAAGCCTTTTCGGTTGCGGCGGGGCTGGCGGGTCGCGTTGCGCGTCCGCACGCTCGACGGGGTCCCGGTGGGCAAGGCGCGCGTCACGGCGACCGCGGCATGTCGACCGACCGCCCTGGATGATCCACTGTGGAAGGCAACGACCCAGCAGGGCGTCACAGCGGTCGATGGCACGCTCCTGCTGACAGATCTTCCCGAAGACGACGTCCTGCTGCACGTCGAAGCGGACGGCCAGGAACCCGCGTCCCTCGTCGTGCCGTACCCGCGCGTCTCGGACCTGCGCAAGGCCGATGTCATGCTGCATCCGGGGACGTCGCTCGCGGGCCAGATCAGCGTGCCGCCCGAAGGCGTGGAAGGTCCATTCCATGTCTCCGCGCGCCGGAGAGACGGGGGCGGCGAGATCGGTGTCGAGGCCGAGGCGGATGGGCGCTTCGCGTTCCCGAACCTCTCCGACACGGCCTACGATCTGCATGTGGGCCGCCGGCGGGCAGGCCGGAGCGAACATCTCGTCACGGTCGAGAACGTCCTGCCCGGCGTCGAGGAGCATGTGGAGGTGCGCCTGCCCGCACTGCGCGCGCTCCGCGGTGCGGTCGATGAGCTACGCTTTGAAGGTCCGGCGGTGTACGTCCTCGTCGAGACCCAGCGCTACGACCCCGAGCAAGAACGCCACGTGTGGGGGGTTGCCCACCGGGCGCAGCTCACCCCGTCCGGTCGTCGGGCGGAGTTCGAGGTCGCCGCGCTGCCACCGGGCCTCTACACCGTGCGCGTCACGCAGGGCGCACTCGACACGGGCACGCTCGCCGTTCGCCTGGACGCCGAGGACATCGATGGCCTCGAGCTGCGCTTGCCTGCGGGGGGGCGGATCGCCGGGGCGGTGCTCGACGAGGATGGTGCCCCCTTGCTGGGTGCCCACGTTCGCATCACGCGCCTGCATGGCGACGACGCGGCCCCTCCGCCGGCCGCGGGTGCCCTGGAGCGGCGCAGCGACGAACGCGGTGACTTCATGGTCGACCGCCTGGCCCCCGGCCTCTGGCGGGTCGATGCGACTTTCCCCGAGCGGGCACCGGCCCAGCGCGTCGTGCGGCTCCTCGATGGGGAGGTCCTCGTCATCGATGACTTGCTCCTCGATGCCGGGGGTGCGCTTGAGGGCCGGGTCGAGGACGCGGAGGGCAGGAGCCTCGACAGCGTCGTTGTCCACGCCCGGCGGTTCGACGGCGATGGGCCCGTGCGGATCCTGCGTACGGACGGGGAGGGGTACTTCCGTGCGCCGCACCTGCGACCCGGAGCATGGCTGCTGCGCGTGGCGGCCGCCACGGTGGCCGGCGGGCCGTGGATCGAGGCTGTGGTCGAGGTGGTTGCGGGTGAGACCGCGACCGTCCAGTTCACGGCGGGCGACGAAGGCTCGCTGGGCGGCACGCTGCGGCGCCGAGGTCTGCCGGTCGCCGGAGCCGTGGTGGACGTTGTTCACGATCCGGCGCGGGGCGCGGATCCGCTGCGGCGCTATCGCACAAGCACCGGGGTGGATGGCCGCTTCCGCGTGGATCAACTCCAGGCTGGCCACTACACGCTCCAGGTGCAGAGCGGGGCGTGGCGCGTGACCGAGGGCGTCGATCTTGAAGCCGGGGACGAACTCGAACTCGACCTGGAGGCCTTTGAGGGGCGCTTGCGGGGGACGGTCGTAGGTCGCGACGGCCGCCCGGTGGCTGGCGCTTCGATCATTGCCAAGCCGCTGGACGAGGCGGGTCGGGTGATGGCCGGCAGCGGGTTCGTGGGCGAGGGCCGCACCGACCCGCTGGGTGCGTTCGTGTTGCGCGGGCTGCCGCCGGGCAGCTACCACGTGAGCGTGTCGGCGCCGGGCCATCCGCCGGGTGTGCATGAGCAGGCCGATGCGGACCTCCCCGGGGCCGACTTCCCGATCCAGATCGTGTTGGGCCGCGGCGGGGACCTCGAACTCACGGTGGAGGACGAGCGGGAGCGGGGCATCACGGGCGCCTCGGTGTGGCTCGAAGATGAAGACGGCGTCTCGCTCCATCGGCATGCCTACCGCACCGGCGCGGGGGGGCGGCTGCGCATGGACGGCGTACCCAGCGGTACCGTGCGCGTGCGCGTGCATGCGCGCGGGTACGGGCGTCCCGCCCTGCGGACGTTGACGATCGAGGAAGGCCGGGTGCAGACGCTGCGCATCGCGCTGGGCCCCCCCGGCTCGATTCACTTGCAGGTGTCCGGGGACGGCGAGGATCCGCGTCCGCGGGCGCGCATCGACATCCTGCGGGCCGGCACCCGCGAGGTGCTCGCGAGCCGACGGCCCCTGAGCCCGATCCGGTTGGGGGCTCCGTGGGGCTACGTGCCGCGCACGGGCGTGGCGCGGTTTGACGATCTTGCGGCGGGGCGCTACCTCGTGCGCATCAGCGCGGGGCGCCAGTACGCGGTGGCCGAGGTGCTCGTCGAGGTCAAGACCGGGCTCGCCGCCGAGGTGCACGTCAAGCTCCTGGCCCGCTGAGGCTCGGCCTCGCCCGGCACCAGCCTCGCTGCCCAGCTGCCCCCCACGGGGGCGCGGGCCCCGGGAACGGCGCCTCCGGGGGACCGCAGCGAGGACCCGCCGCGGCTTGGCGTAGGGTGGAGGGGGCCAGAAGCACCCGTCCCCCGGTTTCCCGCTGGCCCCCCGCGCCAATCCCCGCGTACAAGGCCCATCGTGGCAGACGAAGACACCGACCTCATGCTGCGGGTGGCCGCCGGCGACGAAGCCGCCTTCGAGCCGCTCGTCCTGCGCATGCTTCCGCGCCTCGTTGGCTACTTCCGTCGATTGGGGGCCGATGGGGCTACGGCTGAGGACTGCGCCCAGGATGTGTTCCTGAAGGTGTACCGGGCTCGTGCGAACTACACGGCCCGTGCCCGCTTCACGACCTACCTCTTCCATGTAGCCCGCAACCACTGGATCGACGTCTACCGGCACCGCAAGGTCGGGCCGACCATGGTGTCCGCCGAGGTCCTCAAGGGCGACGCAGACGGCCGCCCGCGGGAGTTCGAGGGCCCCTCGCCGCAGCCAGACTCCAACGCCGGTCATCGGGAGCTCGCAGCCGCCCTCGAGCGTGCGGTCACGGCGCTTGGCGACGAGCATCGGGAGGTCTTCGTGCTCGCCCGGGTCGAGCGCCTCCGCTA
>JAJDEM010000015.1 GCA_029259795.1 Planctomycetota bacterium | reverse complement strand
GAGCGGGAACGCGCCGCCGGAGTCTTCGATGTCGCCGCTGCGACGGATCTGATCCAACAAGGCGGCCTTCTGCTCGAGCAGCATCGGCGGTACCTCGGCCCAGACATCGTCGAAGAGCGTCTCGACGTCGGGTGCCGGGGTGGACTCGGCTGCCTCGACCGCCGTGGCAATCTCGGCGAGGGCCTCTTCCTTGAGCTCGTCTTCCCACTTCTGGGTCCAGAGACGCTTGCCCTTGAGCCACGCGCGGAAGCGATCGATCGGATCCTTCTTCTTCCACGACTCGTAGAGCTCGCTGCTCTGGTACTTGCTCGGGTCGTCGGACGAGGAGTGCGGTCCCATGCGGAACGTGACCGTCTCGATCAAGGTGGGGCCGCCACCGCTCTCGGCACGGTCGCGCGCTTCCTTGCAGGCCGCGTAGACCGCAAGGACGTCGTTGCCGTCCACCCGAATGCCCGGCATGCCGTAGGCGATCGCCTTGTCCGCGAACGTGGCCGAGGCCGACTGCATCTCCTGGGGCACCGAGATGGCCCAGTGGTTGTTCTCGCACATGAAGATGCACGGGGCCTTCCAGACCGCGGCGAAGTTCATGCCCGCGTGGAAGTCGTTGCTCGAGGTGCCGCCGTCGCCAAACCACGCCCAGGAGGTCTTGTTCTCGCCCCGGATCTGGGCGGCGCGTGCCGCGCCGGCCGCGTGGCTGATCTGGGTGCCGATGGGGGAGCTGATGCTCTGCCAGCCGATGTCGGGGATGGCGTAGTGGTTGGGCATCTGGCGGCCCTTGCAGATGTCTGCGGCGTTGCCCCAGGCCTGGTTGAAGAGGATCTGCAGGTCCACGCCCTTGAGCAGCGCGATCGAGATCAAGCGGTAGGAGGGAAACAGGATGTCCTGCTCCTGCATGGCATAGCCGGCGCCGATCTGGCTGGCCTCCTGGCCGAAGGACGGCACGTAGAAGCCGATCCGGCCCTGGCGCTGGAGGTTCATCCCGCGCTGATCGAACAGGCGCGTGAAGAACATGGCGCGGAACATCGCCTTGAAGTCCTCGCCCTTCAGTCCGGCGGGAGCCTTGCCCTTCGCCTTGCCGGGGGCATCCATGACCTGCAGCATGTCCGTCTTGCTCATCGAATCTCCTCGCGGGTGCGCCGTGGGGATGGCCCGAGTGCGCGGTTTCAGCGTGAGAACCGCTAGCGCTCCGGCCGGCAGGCGAAGGGTACGGCCCCGCGCGCCGGCGGCCAAGCGCGGGTCGGCGTGCCGCGCCGATGTGGTTGCAGAGTGCAGGTAGTTGCCGCGCGCCCGCCCGCGATCCCGCACCTAGGATGTTGCGCCGGAGACCCCCCATGAGCCGTCCTGACGTTCGATCCCGTGCCACGTTCGCGCCCCGGCGGGTGCTGCTGGCCATCATTTGTGCCCTCGGCCTCGCGGCCTGTGGCGAGGAGGACACGGCTTCGCCGACACCGGAGGTCGAAGACGGGACGTCTACGCTGCCGGGGGGTGAGTGGAGCGAGCATGCGGATGGCTCGGAGACGACGGGCAGCGGCTCACCAGACGGCGTGACGCCCGCCCGCGATCGCACGCGCGAGGGCCTGCTGAAGGCGCTGCATGCGCGCGTTCAGGAAGGCCGCGGCATGGCGGACCCTGCCTACGACGGGGACGTTCGCGACGTCGCCGAGGTTCTCTGGCCGGCGGATGGCACCGCAACCGAGCGCGCCGGTGCCCAGGTGCACGTGCAGATTGCGGCCATCGCCGCGCAGGTCGGTGGTTGGTTCGCGGAGAGCGAGACGGCCCGGGCGGAGCGAGCGAAGAGCGATCCGGTGGATGTGAAGATCCACGCCGCGTTCTTGAAGGCCGCGGCCGCCGGGCCGGATGCCTACCTGGCCTGGTGCGAAGGCGCCGGGGCGGCGCTCCTGAAGGAACTCGCCGCCGCACGGCGCGAGCGCTTCTTCCCGAACAAATAGTCCGGGCGGCTAGCGGCCGTAGACGAGTCGGAACCCGTGCGTGTGCGCCGTCGCGTCGGCCGCGATGGGCTGACTGCGCACCACGGCACTCACGAGCGGCAGGATCCCGCCGCCCTTGACTGCGTACGTGTCGGGGTCGGAGCCCGTGACCACTTCGCCCGGCCCGGTGAACAGGCCACGGACGCCGTACGGGGACACATCCGCGTCGGCCTTCGTCGTGAACACACCCATGCGATGCATGGCGCGCGCCCGCGTCGAGCGCCGCCACGGAAACAGCACCTCGGCCCCCGGGGTCTCCATCTGATCGATGCCGGTCATGCGCTGCCACTCGTAGGTGGTGGGCAGGCGCAGCGGCACGCCCCAGGCCTCCGTGCGCCACTTGGCGTAGGCGCTCGCATCGGCCGGGCGGACGCCGCGAACCGGCTGGCTTGCGGTCTGGGGTACGGCAAGCCAACGGCGCGGGTCGCGCTGGTCGCGTCGGAAGCCGGTAGGGGGCACGCGCCCCTGGCGCTTGGCGGCCCCGAGATCGTCGAGCCACTCGGAGTACTGCTCGTTGGTCACCAGGCGACTGCCGGCGACGAACGCCCGCAGGATCTGGTCATCGCCCGGTGCTACGGGTCCGGCGGGAACCCAGGTCATGCCGTTTGGCACCTGCTCGGGTTCGGGCCCCAACTGGAGAACGCGCTCGAGGGCGCCGGCCTCGGTCATGTGGAAGCCGTGGCCGGGTCCCTGGGGGGGCGCGGGCCGCGGGAAGGCGGGAACGATGAAGCGCAGGAACAGGCCACCTTTGTTCTTCGAGGAGAGCTGGTAGGCCCCGCCGAAGAACCGGCCTTCGGCGCCCTGCATGCTCTCGCCGGAGGTGGCCAGGTGCGGAGGCGCGAGGTCGTCGACGTTGTAGTCCTTGGCGTGCCAGCCCTCGAGCGCGAAGCGCGCCTTGGCCTCGAGGTCGTGGGCCGCGTCCGCCGACGGGCCCTGCGTTCCTGCGGGCGCCGGGCCGGCGGCAGCCAGGCGCGCGGTGGCTGCGGCCCACTGGCGACGCAGCGTCCACTGGGTCAGCTGCATGCCGAGCGGCGGGCGGGCCTTGCCCGAACCCTCAGCGAGGGCATTGCGCCAGTCGCGTTCGATCAGGGCGAGCTGCGCTGTGGCATCCTCCGCGCGGAAGTCAGGCGGCGGCGGGGTGGTCTGGAACAGCCCCGTTCCGATGGTCCAGCCGAGGACCAGTGCGAGCACGGTGCCCACGGCCCGGACGACGTTTTGGTTGAGCAGGCGACGCGCCCAGTCGACGGCTGCGCCGCGCTTGCCTTGCTCGCTGAGCGCGCGCACCCCGCCACCACCGAGCCAAGAGCGCAGGTCCGCTACCAGGGCACTGGCGTCGTCGTAGCGGTCCTCGGACGCAGGGGCCATGGCCTTGTTGATGATGGCGCTGAGGTTCGCGCTCAGCGAATCAGGCAAGGCCAGATACACGCCGTCGCGCGCATCACGCATGAGGTCTTCATGAACACGCAGCGTCGGATCTTCCAGCTGCTCGCGGCGGTTGGCGTAGCCGCGCATCTTCGCGTCTTCGCCACCGGCTCGCGCTTGGGCCTCGGCCTTCTTCAGGGCGGCGATGCGTTCGTTGACCTGGGCGCGGCTGAACGGCGATGTGCCCGCGAGCGGGGGCTCGCCCGTGACCACATAGCGCAGGATGCCCCCAAGTCCCCAGACATCCGTGCGGGGATCGGTCCGCGCGCGCGCCTGCTCGGGCGACAGGAAGCGCGGGGTGCCGACGATCTTGCCTTCGTCCGAGCGGTCGTCCATGTCGCGGCAGATGCCGAAGTCGATGAGGTAGGCGCGCTTCGTCCGGATGTCGATGAGCACGTTCTCGGGCTTGAGGTCGCGGTGCTGGACGCCATATTCGAGGTTGGCGACCGCCACCCCCTCGCAGATCGGCACGATGACATCGGCGATGAGTCGCTTGAGGTCGTTCCAGTGCCGCAGGCGGGGATGTGTCTGACTGAGCGTGCCCTTCTGGACATGCTCGACGATCTCGTTGAGCGTGATCGGCTCGTAGAGGAGCTCCATCACGAAGTAGGGCCGCTCGTCGGTCAGCCAGCCCCGGTCGTAGACCGGCATCACGTGCTCGTGGCGGATGTTGGCCTCGGCCTCACACTCGGCGAGGAAGCGATGCCGGAGGCTGGGCGGGATGCCCGAGGCGAGCAGCTTCAGGGCGACGTTGCGATTCGTCGTCTCGTCGAAGGTGCTGTAGACGGTGCCCATGCCCCCGCGACCGACCGGCTCCTCGATGCGGTAGCGTCCGATGTGCGTACCGGCGGCGAGGTCTTCCTTCTGTCGGTTGATCGCGCCACTGGTCGTCACGGCTGCTGTCGGGTCCCTTTGGATCGGGGAAGACTACCCGAATCGGGGGCCCATTCCTCGCGCCCGGAAGCGCTTGGGCCGCTTTCGGCCGACACCGCTCGAGGCGGCTTCGGTTGGTGGCCCCGACAGGACTTGAACCTGCACGGCCTTTCGGCCACGAGATCCTAAATCTCGCGTGTCTTCCAGTTCCACCACAGGGCCCGGTGAAGGGCGGATCCTACCCGGTGGCGTCCTTCTGCAATACCGCAACCCGCCCGCCCCACCCGGCGCCCTGGAGGCACGCACCGAGGATCGAAGGCTTGCTGATGGCGAGATCCACCAGGCTGTCGATCTCCGGCGTGGAGACCTCGAGCTCCTCGGACAGACCGCGGTGTGCGTCGAGCATCAGCCGGCCCAGGCGCTTCGTGGCCGCCTCGAGATCATCGGACTGCAAGGCGGCGACGGCCTCGGCCACCCGGGCCGTCTCCTCGACGACGTACTGCACCCGCTTGCGCGTCGTCTCACCGAGAGACGGCGCGAGGCGGGCGAACGTCTCGGGGTCGAGGTCGATCCAGCTGCGAAGCTCGGGCAAATGCTCGCGAACTTCGTCCGTCGCTGCCGCCAGCTCGAGAGCACGCTGCCGGTAGGGCGTCTCCTCTGGCTTGGCCAT
>JAJDEM010000140.1 GCA_029259795.1 Planctomycetota bacterium | reverse complement strand
CGGGCTGGTCTTGTTCGTCGCGACACGCATCGCCGAGGGCTTCGCGGGTGAGGTGTGGGTCAACGCCACCCCGATGCGCGACCCGGCCTGGCTTCTGGCGGGCATCGCGCTGGCGGCCGTCGCCCTGGGGCTGGCTGCTCCGCAGCGTGCGTGGCGGGCCAACGCGGTGGGGATCGTGCTGGCGGGGCTGGCGCTTGCGATGGCCGGCCTCGTGCGCTCGGACCGGCAGGCGCTCTGGTCGCTCGCCGTGGCCATCAGCGAGGCGCGACCCGGCTTGGACGCTGCGTACCTGGCGGGGTTCATGCGCAACGCGCTCGCGTTCGGCGCGCTCGGCTGGGCGTTGGTGCGGGGCACCCCCGACGGGCGGCTGTTCGTCCGCATCGCGGCAGGCGTGGCCCTGTCCCGGCAGCTCTCCGTGACGGATGCGGAGTTCGCCGTGTTCGCCGTGGCCGCGAGCGGCGCCGCGCTGGCTGCGCGGCTGCAGCTGCCCACGACGCGCGTGGGTGTGGCCTGGCTCGCGGTCGGCATCCTGGCGCTGCGCACCGCGCTCTTCCACGCCATGGGGTTCGAGGAGAGCTTCTCCACCCTCGACGTCGGCCAGGCCTTCGCCGGCATGGGGACGACCGAACAGCCCGTGCTCGACGCGGCCGGCGGAGCCGTCATCACCGGCCAGGTCGTCGTGGCGGGCCTCCAGCTCTCGCTGCGCATGGCGCTGCCCTGGTTCCTGATCTTTGCTGCGCTCGCGCGCGCCGCGGAGGGCTCGGGCGCCGATCGCATGGGCCTGGTCCGCTGTGCGCTGGGCGACCTGGCCGTGGGTTATGCGGCCCGCGGGGCGGCGGTGGCGGTGGCCCTCTGGGCCTGGTGGCGCAACTCGTGGTGGATGACCCACGCCTACACCGTCTACGCCTACGCGGCGGCTGATGTGGTGCTCCTGCTGTTTTGTGCCGCACTCTGCGGCGCGTTCCGTGCGGGCGCGCGGTTGCCTTCCGCGCCGCCGCCCGCCAAGATGCCTGCATGAAGCGGATGATCGCGATCTTCGGTCCGGGGCACCCGTCGCGGCAGGAATACAACCACGCGGCGGAGATCGGGCGCCTGCTGGCCGAGCGCGGCTTTGCCGTGGTCTGCGGCGGCCTGTTCGGTGTGATGGAGGCCGTGTGCATGGGCGCGAAGGAGGCTGGCGGCGAGACCGTCGGCATCCTCCGGACCTACAACCGCAACGACGCCAACCCCTACGTCGACCACGCCATCCCCACGGGCATGGGCGACGCCCGCAACGTGCTGGTGGCGACGGCGGGGGAGGCGGCGATCGCGATCGCCGGACGCCTCGGCACCTTGAGCGAGATCGCCATCGCGCTCAAGCACGGCATCCCGGTGGTCGGCCTCGGGACATGGAAGCTCGATCGCAACGCGCTCTTTGATCGCTACCTGCCCGCGGCCAAGACGCCGGAGGAGGCGGTCAGCATGGCCATCGAGCTCGCGGACAAGCGGGCTGCCGACCGTGCCTCGGGCGGGCTGGATGCGCCGCCGGCCACGCCCTCGTCCGGCGACTAGTCCGTCCGTCCAGCGGGGGCTACGAAGGCGACTCATCCTCGAGGGCCTGGATGCGGCCCGAGGCGATGTCGAACTCCTCGCCCAGGAGATCTTCCCCGGGCGGCGGCGTCGGCGGGAGCTCATCCTGCGTCGGGCGGCCGTAGACGTAGCGGATGATGTGACGTCCAAGCCGCAGCGAGACCCCGTCCACGAGCAGCCGGCGCTCCTTGCTCCCACTGACGTCGACGTACTCGAGCATGCCGCCGACGCGGGTCGGGCGGACCTTGGCGATGGACTCGCCGCGATTGGCAACGCTGAGCTTGCCATTCGCATCGCTGGCGATGACGCGCGTCTTGCGTCCGACGGCGGCCAGGTCCAAGCGCCCCACGGTGCCGTCGAGGCCATCGACGGTGTAGAGCAGTGTCCCCTTCACGGGTGGCGTGCGCATGTAGACGCTCACCAGCAGCACGAGCAACAGGGCCATCAAGGCCAGCGTGAGGATGATGAAACCGCGCTCCCCCCAGCGGGCGGGAATCTCGACGGGTACGTTGATCACACCGGGATCGCGGCCGGGCTCCCACGCGATCTCGAGCGCGACATGATCTTCTTGGTCGCGGAAGATCCCCGGCTGGGGACCCTCCCACTCGCCCGTCGGCACGATGTGCCACACGCCAGCGCCCCGCGTGACGGCCTGCCAGCCGATCTTGCCGGTGCGCGAGCGCAGCGTCGGCGCGGTCTGGGTCAGGCCGAGCAACCAATCCCCCTCACCGCCATCGGCGTCGAGCTGCAGGACCAGGGGTGCGTGGCTGCGCAGTGTGCCGTCCTTGAGCAGGAACGTCGGCGGCGGGCCGCCGAGCTTGATGCGCGGTCGGCGCTTGCGGACCGTCAGGAGGGCCCCGCCTTCGACCTTGATCCCCGCGAGGGGCACGACCTTGATGGCCACGACGCACGGCCAGAGAAGCTCCGCGGGGGCCTCGGCGTCCAGCTCGAACGAGACGGCGCGCTCATCACCCAGCTCGAGGACCAGCGGCTCGGTGAGCTTCCAGCGGGTGACGGCACCGCCCGACGGCGTCGTGAGGATCGCGCGTAGCCAGCGCTCCTGCCCGCCGTCGCAGGTGGCCACGAGCTGCAGCGCGGCGGGCACGTTGGCGTTCTTGGCGACGAGCCGCAGGAGCGAGCGCTTGTCGGACGCGGCGTGGGGGAGGGCCGCGACGACGGGCTCGGCCTCCAGGACTGCGTGACCCGCGCGCACGCGGATCTCATAGGCGAGCTCGATCGGCGCCTTGAGGCCCTCGGCCGTCAGCACGAGCGTGCCGCGTGCTTCGAGCGGCTTGCCCGCGAGCGCCGCGAAGGCGAGACGCACTTCGGACTCGCCGACCTCGTGCGAGGTCCGGACCTCGGGACCGACGTCAACCGTGAGGCCCGTC
Source organism: Planctomycetota bacterium (assembly GCA_029259795.1). GTDB lineage: Bacteria > Planctomycetota > PLA2 > PLA2 > JAEUHO01 > JAHEIK01. Next base: position 11,611 of record JAJDEM010000140.1, on the reverse strand, counting down.
GGCAACGGCCCGTCCTTGCCGGAGAGCTGCCAGGCTGGGGCGGGGCCGGTGCGTGTGCGCAGCAGCCGTAGGGTGACGCGCTTGAGTGTGCCCGCATCGACATCGATCGCCGTGAAGGCGGGAGCGGGCGAGCCGTCGGTCGTGACAAGGCGCGCTTCCTGCGCGAGTGCGTCCCAGCGGAACGTGAGCGGACCGGGCGGGTCGATGAGCCAGTGGACGTTCTCCGCGCTCTCATCGCGCGCGAAGGTCAGGGTGGCCGTCCGCCCGTCCTGGGGACGGCGACGGACGACGAGCGTGTGCAGGCCGGCCGTCGCGTCGAGCAGGAGCGTGTCGCCGCGGACATCGCTCGTCACGCTCAGGATCGGGCCGTGCGGTGCCTTGCGCGTGAGGGTGAGGACGTCGGCGAGCACCCGGACGCGCGCTTCGATCCCTTCGGGCGTCAAGGCGAACGGGGAGAACGGCTGCGTCTCCACGAGCGGCTCTCCGAAGCCGACCACCAAGCGGCCGCCCGCGACGAGACCGCGCGCGTCCTCGAGGAGCTTCAGCGCCCCGGCCTGCGTACGGACCGCGAGCACGCGACTGCCTTCCGGCGCGGCCTTGTTCCAGCGGCTGACGACCTCGCCCAGGGACTCCGCGGACTCCTTGCTGGTGGGGCCGAAGTTCCCGAGGAGGACGATGTCGACGGCGCCCTCGGCGGTCTCGTTCCCTTCCTCGGAGCCCAGGGCGTAGGCGAGGACGGCTCGCGGGTCGGTCGGCCCGGCGAAGTCAAACACCGCGCGCCGGCCGAGCCCGGCGAGCCCTGCCTTCGTCGGCGAGACGGCGTCGATCAGGGTCGTTCCGTCGCCGTTGACGCCGGCGGCCACCAGGCGACAGTCGAGGCCGTGCTGGGCGAGCGAAGACCAGATGCGCAGCGCGTTGTTCGAGTCGGTGCGGGCGCTCCCCTTGGCACTGCTGCCGCGATCGATGACCACGAGGACGCGTCGCGCCGGGGCTTCGTCCTCGGCCCAGGCAGCGGGACCCGTCGTCAGCGCCAAGAGAGCGAGCAGGCACAACCCAAGTCCGGAAGCAAGCACACGCATGATGGAAGGCTAAACCGGTCCCCCGTTGGTCTCAGAGGAATCTTGTCGACCGGCGGGCCCGCAGATCCAGGCATCCGTTTCCAAGCGGTGAACGAGAGTCCTGCGAGGCCGGGGGCCTGGCGAGCGCCTACTCCCGGCCGCACAAGCGGCGGAAGGCGCAGATCTTGCACTTCCCGAGGTCGTCCGTGAGTGGGAAGTCGTCCCGCACGGCCACGTTGTCCTGCTTGTCGCGCAGGCGGGTGCGCATCCCGGCGATCGAGGCCCGCATGGTTCCGCGGGTCTCGACGAGGTTCTTCTCGGTCACCTGGAAGGCCATGTCCTGCATGGTCTCGCCCAGGTAGACGAGGTGGGTCGTGACCTGCTCGGCCGTCACCCCGTACTTTTGGCCGACGTAGAGTGCGTAGCAGCCGAGCTGCAGCATGTTGGCCTCGGGCTTCACCTCGCCGGTCTTCCAGTCGAAGATCTCGATGCGCCCATCGGGCAGCCGCCAGGCGAAGTCGAGCACCGCCCAGACCCCGGTGCCCTCGAACTCGAACTTGTCGAGGGTCTCGATGGGCAGCCAGGTGGAGGGATCGGAGTCCTTGATCCGCGCAAACAGATCCGAGGCGAGGAAGGCCGCCAGCCCGTCCCGGACCTTGGCGTTGGCCTTGGCCCACTCTTCCTTCGGGAGGAAGACGTCGTACTCGTGCTCGACGAGTCCGAAGTTCTTCTTCGGCCGCCGGCGGTAGTTCTCCTGGCGGCTCTCGACCCACTGATCGCGCATCCGCTGGGTCGCCGCCTCGATGATCACCTCGGGATCGGTGGGGGAGGCGAAGCCGAGCGCCCCTTGGCCGGCGTCGGCCTGCATGCCGCGCAGGATGGCCTCGATCGTGTCGTGGACCATCGTGCCCGGCCATGTCCAGCGGTTGGCGAGGTTCTTGAGCATGTAGGCCTCGCGCGCCTCACGCGACGCATCGCGATCCCAGCCGCCCCACGAGCCGTAGTAGTTCCACCAGTACTGCCGCTTGCAGTACTCGAAGGTCCGCCCCCGGGAGGCAGACCACGTGAACTCGTTCTTCAGGACGCCCATGCTAGGGGAGTTTCTCCATGGTCATGCGCACCTCGGCGACGCCACCGGACTCGACGCGGGCGCGGCCGGGGCTGCCGACGAGCGCCCAGCCTTCCAGCTCGGCGCGGACGACATAGGAGCCGGCCGCGAGGTCGTCGAGGCGCGTCTTGCCTTCGCCGTCGGTGTAGCGCCGGCCGGTGTCGAAGTTTGCGAGTGAGATCGTACGTGTGACCTGGGCGCCCTTGTCGTCGAACAGCCGTACGCGGGCTCCCGTCACCGGGGCGCCGCTCGGGTCGACGATCAGGACCTGCACGCCACAGCCGCGTGCGAGCACGGCATTCATCGATGCGCCGGCCTCGGAGATCTCAACCTCCTGGTTCACGTGGGCGTGGCCCTTGGCCTGCACATGGACGATGTAGCGCCCGGCCTCGACCCCATGCATCGCGTAGCGGCCATCACTGCCGCTGGTGGCCATGGAGAACAGCTGGATCTCGCGGCCCGCCATGTCCTTCAGTGAGACCGTGGCCTTCTCGACGGGGGAGCCCGCGTCGTTCTTCACGACCCCCTGCAAGACCACACCACGTGCGATGCGCACGTCGCCGAGGTCCTTCGCTTCGCCCTCGGCCAGCGTAAAGGCCGGGCTCACGTACTGGGCGTAGTCCACGCGGTTCACCCGCAGGGTGTAGGTGCCCGGCTGGAGCCCCTTGGAGAGATAGCGGCCATCCACGTCGGAGTTGCCGTTGTCCTTGACGCGGCCCCAGCCCTCGTCCTCGGCGCCCACCAACTCGATGCTGATCCAGCAGCCGGAGGCGACTTCCCCTTGATCGTCGAGGGTCCGCACGGCGATCGTGGCGGAGCCGATCTCGACGGTGACATCCGTCGGCGCCGCGCCCTCGGCCACCGAGGCGGTCAGCGATCCGATGAGGCCGCCCGTCGTCTTCGCCGTGATCCGGACGCTGCCATACTGAAGGCCCGGCGCGACGAAGCGACCCGTCTCGTCGGTGCTGACGGCCACGGCCTTCTCGGCGCCGCGGGCATCGACCAGGGTGACGCGCGCACCGGCCACGGGCTTGCCCGCGAGGCTGACGAGGCCCGTGACCGTCCCGGCCGCGGCCGGGGTGCGGAACTCGACCGTGACGACGCCGCTCTCGCCCACCTGGATGCCGCTCTTGGAGAGGCCGCGGCCGCCCTGCTCGAAGGGGCCTGTGGTGGACATGTACGTGCCGGGCTTGACGGCGTCGAAGCGGAAGCTGCCATCCTCGAGTGTGTAGGTGCTGCGCGCCTCGAACCAGGCACCCTCGGCGGTGAGGTTGACCTGCTCGTCGGCGACGCCGGTTCCGTCGCTGTCCAGGACCTTGCCGCTGACGCTTGCGCCCGCGGTGAGCCGAACGGTCATCTCCTCGGCCTTGTCGGTGCTGGCCGGCTCGGCTTGGATCTTGGTGTCGGCGTAACTCGCGTGCCGCACGTGGAGGCTGACGGCCTCCAGCGGCAGGCCGCGGACCTCGAACGTGCCGTCGCCGTTCGTCCGGGCGTACTGCTCGCGGGAGGGGGACTCCGGGAAGCCACCCTGCATGACGAAGACCTCGGCGCCCGCGATGTGATTGCCGCTCTCGTCGACAACAACGCCGCGTACAACGCCGCTCTTGGTCAGCTTGATCACGACTTCGCTGGTGGCGTCGACCTCGACGTTGACCATCGTGCCGTCCGTCATCGTGCCGTCGGTCGACTGCACACGGCAGTTCCAGTCACCTGCGGGCACGTCGAACTCGAAGGTCCCGTCTGCGCCCAGCTTGTGCACCATGCTGTAGACGTACTGGAACGGGCCGATCTTGAACGGACGGACCTGCCCGTCGGTCACGGGGGTGCCGTCGTCCCAGACCACCTTGCCCTTGACGTGGCCCGCGCCACCGAGCTTGATCTGGATCGTGCCGGGCGACGTGCCGGGGACCATCGCCGTGCCGTGCTTGTCTTCGAAGGCGACGAACATGTATGCGCTCTTGCGCAGGCCGTCGAGCACGAACGAGCCGTCAGCTTCCGTGCGCGTCGAGAGGCTCGAGAAGAAGCTCGGCTGGGCGAAGCCCATGACCATGGCGTCGGCGATGCCGTTGCCGTCATTGTCGGTCACGCGGCCGCGGACGGACACGCCCTCGATGAGACGCAGGCCGACGCTGCGCTGGCGTCCGTCGGAGACCACCACGCGGTCGACGCCAGCGTTGACGTAGCCCGGCGCCATCGCCACGACGGCGTAGTTCTCAGGCGGCAGCGGGCCGAGGACGACCTTGCCGTTCTCGTCCGTCGTGCCCGACTTGCTGAACACGTCGCTGACGCCGGCAAGCTCCGGACCCATGGCCAAGTGCAGGTCCCAGGGCATGGTCGTGGCCAGCACGCGCGCGGCGCTGATGGGGTTGCCGAACACATCGGTGACCTTCACCTGGATCGCGTTGGTGTTCGCCGTGCGCGGAAGGAGCTCGATCGCTTCGACGGCCACCGTCTCCTTGGCCGCGACGGGCGGTGCCGTGACGGTCCGGCCCAGGTGCTCGTCGGCCGAGGCGCGCAGCTCGTGCGAGCCTGCGGGCAGGCCGGCGATCTCCCACGTGCCATCCTTGCGGGAGCGGACGCCAACCTGGCCGTACGGCGGGGGAAGCACCACACGCACCCGCGCGAAGCGCAGCGGGCCCTCCGCGTTGACGACGCTGCCCTTGAGAGCGGCGGTCCCGAGCGAGAGCGTCAGGCGACCTACGGGATCGCCCTGCCACTCGGCGGGGTCGGCATCGGGAAGCGCGATCGTCCCGCGCCCGATCAGACCGCCTTCGGTCCGCTCGAGCCCTGCCCCCGTCAGCTCGTCGCTCGGCGCCGGTACGTCGTCATCCATGAACCCGAGCGGGTCGATCGTGAGCGAGATCACCAACGCGGCGAACACGATCAACGCGCCGCCGATCCAGTGGGACTTCCGCATCGAAATTCTCCAGTCGCCGGGCGTCGCCGTCGATCAACCCAGCGCGAGCATCTTCTCAACAGGGGCAAGGGCCCGCTTGGCGATATCCTCGGGAACGTGGACCTCGGGCTTGAGGTCACGGAGCGCGAGGTAGAGCTTCTCCATCGTGTTCAGGCGCATGTACGGGCACACGGCGCACTCGCAGCCCGAGGCGGGCTCGGCGCCGATGACCTCCACGCCGGGGCGTCGCTTGCGCATCTGGTGCATCACGCCCATCTCGGTGGCGACGATGAAGGAGTCGACGTCGGTGGTGTCCACGACGTAGTTGATCAGCTGGTTGGTCGAGCCGATGTAGTCCGCCATGTCGAGCACGCTCTGCTCGCACTCAGGGTGCGCGATGAGCTGCGCGGTCGGGTGCAGGCGCTTGAGCTTCACGAGCTTGCGCGCGGTGAACTGCTCGTGCACGACACAGAAGCCGGGCCAGAGCACCATCTCGCGTCCCGTCTGCTTCATGACCCAGCGACCCAGGTGGCGGTCCGGGCAGAAGACGATCTTCTTGTCGGCGGGAATCGACTCGACGACCCGCACGGCGTTCGTGGACGTGCAGATGATGTCGCTGAGCGCCTTGATCGACGCGGAGGTGTTGATGTAGCTCACGACCACGTGGTCGGGGTACTGCTCCATCCATTCCGAGAACACATCAGGCGGGCAGCGGTCGGCCAAGCTGCAGCCGGCGTCGCTGTCGGGCATGATCACGGTCTTGCCCATGTTGAGGATCTTGGCGGTCTCGGCCATGAAGTGCACGCCGCAGAACGCGATGACGTCGGCGTCGGTTCCCTTGGCACGCTGGGAGAGCGCGAGGCTGTCACCGACGAAGTCCGCAATGTCCTGGATCTCACCGTCCTGGTAGTAGTGCGCCAGGATGATGGCGTTGCGCTCCTTTTTCAGGCGCGCGATCTCCGCCTCGAGATCGATGCTCGGATCGATGATCTCCCGGTCGGGGATGTGGATCGGAAGCGGCATCTTCGGAACGGAAGTGGTCATGGGTCCAGGGGCTCCGTCGATGCGTCGGAAGAGGTGGGGGCCACCAAGGTAGCGGGCAGCGAGCCCGCGACGTAGGGACCCCCGGGGAGGATCTGGGAAGCGTGCGCGATCAAGCGGTCCTTCACGGCGGCGAAGTCCGGCGCCGCGCCCAGCGCCTCGGCCATGGAGATCATCACGTCGCCGTCGAGCCCACAGGGGTTGAAGCTGCGAAATGCGCTCAAATCGGTCGAGACGTTGATCGCCAGGCCATGCCAGGTCACCCAGCGGCGCACGGCGATGCCCAGGCTCTGGATCTTCCGGAGCCCGATCCAGACGCCGGTGAGGCCCTCGCGGCGGCTGCCCTCGAGGCCGAAGTCCGCCAGGGTGCGGATCCCGATCTCCTCGAGGTCGCGCTGGAACTGGTGGAGGTTCTTGCGGCTCTGGGTCAGATGGACGATCGGGTAGGCCACGAGCTGCCCGGGGCCGTGATAGGTCGCTTCGCCACCTCGCTCGACCGCGACGACCTCGAAACGCTCGTCGTAGGCGTCTTCCTTGGGGGTCTTGCGCCCGAGGGTGATGACCGCGGGGTGCTCCCCCGTGAGGAGGACGTTGGGGAGCGCGCCCTCGGCGCGCGCGGCGACGAGGCGCTCCTGCAGCGCATGGATCTCGGCGTACGGGCGGCTGCCCCAGTCGTAGTGGATGCCCGCCACGTCAACTCCGCCGCGCGCCACTCCGGGCGAACGCGGCTTCTTCCACGAGGGAGACGAACGCAGCGGCGTCCGTGCGGGCGTTCGAGGCACCCACGCCGAGCTCGTCGCGCACGTAGCGCATGCCGACCTGGTTGTCGGTCGCCGGGCCCACGATCACATCCACGCCGAGGCCGTTCTCCTCGAGCCAGCGCACGCCGCCCCAGGCGGCCACGAGGTCGTTGGCCGCCAGGACATGCGCCTGGATCCAGCCCTGGAACTCCTGGTCGCGCAGGATCGTGTCGACGCCGTACTTGCCGATGATGCCGTCGCCCATCTCGGCCACGATCACATCGAGATCCTCGCCCGCTTCGGCTTCGAGCGAGCGCAGCACCTGCTTGGCGATGGGCGCCATGTCTTCCTGGGCCGCCGTGCTCGGCAGGCCGCAGTCTTGGAACGAGAGCACCGCGCGCGCGCCGTGATCACCCATGTTGAGCGGATCGCGGGCGGCAGCCACGCCGGTGAGCTTGGCGCCACCGACGGCGTAGCCCCGCTGGCTGAGGCCGGCGATGAGCTCGCAGGCGGCGACCGTCTTGCCAGAGTTCATGCACGTGCCCGAGACGACGATCAGTGGCGGTACGCGTGCACCGGCGGGTGCTTCGTCCAGCGCAGCGTCCATGAGGTTCACGCCCGAGCCGTCGCGCGTGACCATGCCGAGCACCTCGACGCGTAGCGGGTGGCCGACATCGCGGTTCTCGCTGACGGCCTCGCCGAGCACACCGCCGAGGTTGAGCAGGTGGATCGTGTCGCCGGCCTGGATGCGCTCGGGCACGCGGCCGACGAAGCCGCGCAGCGCATCCCGGCGACCGAGCGCGCCGACGAGGACATCGCCCTTGCCGACATGCGCCATGCGGCCGGTGGTGAGCTCCACCTGGTCGTAGACGCGCTTCTCCTCGAGGGCGCGTACGACGAGCACTTGGCCGCTCTTGGCCTCGATGCGCCGCGTGTAGGTGACCTCAGGGCCGAGCGCGAGGCGTCCGACGACGCTCGTCATCTTGTGGGGGCGAACCTTCACTGGGCACCACCCTTCGCCTGCTCGGCGGCTCGGTGACCAAGGGCTGCACCCAGGCCGTAGAGCCGAGCGAAGCCCTCGGCCTGCTCGCCGGTCCAGCCGGACGCGCCTTCGCCGTAGACGGCGACATCCGAGTCCATGAGGGAGTGGGGGGAGCGGGTGCCGGTGACGGTCGAGACGCCCTGGTGGAGGCGTACGCGGACGTCGCCGGTCACGCGCTCGTTCACGCTGTCGAGGAAGGCCTCGAAGTCGCGCATCACCGGATCGAAGTAAAGGCCCTCATGCAGGAGGTTGCCGTAGAAGGTGCCGAGCGTCTCGCGCCAGAAGCCCTGCCAGCGGGTCTGCACGAGCTTCTCGAGCTCGCGATGCGCTTGGATGAGCACGAGCGGGGCCGGGGCCTCGAAGGCCAAGCGGCCCTTGACGCCGAGGATCGTGTCGCCGAGGTGCATCCCGCGGCCGACGCCGTGGCGACCGGCAATCGCATTCAGCGCGCGCACGATGGCGACCCCATCCAGCGCTTCGCCGTCGAGGGAGACGGGCAGGCCCGCCTTGAAGCCGATGACCACCTCCTGGGCTTCGGCGGGGCAGTCTTCGCGCGAGGCGGTCTGGGTGTAGACCGACTCCGGCGGTACCTGCCAGCTGTCGTGGGTCTCCTTGCCGCCGATCGTGGTGCCGAAGAGCCCCTCGTTCACCGAGTAGTCGACCGTCTTCGCGTCGATCGCGATGCCGCGCTCGGCGAGCCAGGCGGACTCCTGCTCGCGCGACCAGCCGAGGTCGCGGATGGGGGCGTGGATCTCGAGGTCGGGCGCGAGGGCGCGGATGGCGACGTCGAAGCGGATCTGGTCGTTGCCGGCGCGCGTGGAGCCGTGGGCAATCGCCTCGGCGCCGATTTCGCGCGCCACGCCGACGACGGCCTCGGCCTGGGCGGTGCGCTCGGCGCCGACGGAGACGGGGTAGGTCCCGCCCCGCAGGCAGTTGCCCTTGATGAGGTAGCTGACGAAGCGCTCGTAGACCTCGGTGCGCGCATCGACGACACGGTGGTCGGTGATGCCAAGCTCGGCGGCGCGGGCGGCGATGGCCGCCAGCTCCTCGTCGCTGAAGCCGCCGGTGTCGACGCAGACGGTGACGATTTCCGCGCCGGTCTGCTCACGCAGGTAGATGGCCAGGAACGAGGTGTCGAGGCCTCCGGAGAATGCGAGAACGATCTTGGGCATGCGGGATCCAGCCTTGGGCGCCCAATGGGACGCCGAACCGCGAATGGTAGGCGTCTCGGCCCGCGGACGCATCCAAAAGCGGGAGCGGAGCGCCCCAACCCGGCCTTGTGGGACCGGGCGCGGGGCGCTACCTTCCCGCAGCAATCGCGATTCACGTGCGGGCGTAGCTCAGCTGGATAGAGCGTCGGTCTACGGAACCGAAGGTCGGAGGTTCGAATCCTTTCGCCCGTACCATCGCGATGGCCCCCCGGTGGGGCTCTGCGCCCTCAGGGCCCGCCTTTGAGAGCGCTCGCCTTCGAGCGACGCGATCCTCAGCGCGACGGAGCGCGACCCCACACGAGCGAAGATGTTGGGCCAATAGTGGGGCCTCGTGTGAAAGCGCGGGGCGCGAGGCCAACAGTCGCCCCAGCCTCAGCCTCTCCTGAGCAGATCCAAGACGACGCTGCTAGCTTCTTCCATGAGCCGCGCCCGCCACTCCTCTGACAACTCAGGCCAGAGTTCAAGGAACAGATCCAAGCGGCGCAGGCGGGCGCGGAGCTGGTTGTCCATGCGGTCTACTCACGCCAAGAGATCCGGCGGTCACATGATGACGGGGCGATCCTCACTCATCCGGGGTTGTGGGGGTCCCACATCGGCGCAGTGCAAGCGACAGAGGCGGGAACCAGGCGCGGGAAGTCCCGCTCTTCTGCTGCCACCTACATGTGTCCCATGTTCACGGACAATGACGACATGGGTGACGAAGGGGAGGCACGCGAAGCTGACGAGCTAGGGCGGGACTTGGGCACACATAGGCTCCAACTCGCACAGGCGGCCCTCAGGTTGGCCGAGAGGAAGGACGCCGGACTCTCAGTGGGCTTGCTCGGTTGGACGGGCGCGCTTGTGGTCCTCGGTTTCATCGCTCGGAGTTCGGGCAAGGACGTCTGGAGCGCTGTCATGTTCGTGGCCGCAGCAGCCCTCTTCGGAGCTGCGTGGTGGCTTAGAGAGCCGATACGCAAGGCGAAGAGACGCATCGCTGATCGGGATCGACGCGAGTCGACCCGCTGAAGAAGCGCCGCACACAGCGCAGGACAATCCCCACTGATCGGAGTCACAGGAGTCGAACTCCTAAGGGGCGTTCCTCGCGGCCTATCGGGTCTTCGGACTGACGGACATTCAAGGTGTTCGTCAGCACATCCGAGTGGGGGGATGGGCGCAAGCGCCCCTCACGAGAAGTACCGATAGGAGCTACCCATGTCACCACGCACACAGAAAGTTGCATTCCTGGGAGGTCTTGCCTCAGCAACCACCCTTGCGTTCTCAACGGTCCTCGGAGCCATGCTTGCGGTTACGACGGCAACGTTTGTACTGCTCTCAGGGGACAGCGCCAAGAAGGACCCTCGCCAGTAGGCGAGGCCGCATCGACCCGCGCCCATCCCAAGGAGCAGGAGTTACGCCGCCTGAGATGTCCACGGAGGACGTCCCGTTCTCACAGAAGGTGTCCTCCGATCCCACCCCTGGTGTGGCCTACACCTCCGGAGCGCCGACGAGCGCGCTCGCCAGAACACGAGCTTGCGAACATCCTGACGCAGCGCACACACGTGGACCACGCTGCTCAACGATCGGACTCGACGGGGCCGGAGAGCGCGATCTCCTCCTGCAGGTGATCGACGCGCAGAGAGAGACTCCCCGTCACAGAACCGCCGGGCACACGGTCAATCAAGAGCACCTGGACGTGCGCCTTCGCCTCCAACTGAATCTGGCCACCAAGAGGCTGGCCGTCGCTACTCATGACTCGCACACTCAATGGGACAGGGACAAACGAGCGCAGCCAGAAAGCCAGAATGCCAGCCGACGACCGGCGTACCACCCCTGCCACAAGCGGCTCCTGCCCCATCACGGGAAAGTCGAGTCTTCCCGCGAGGCGGCCTGACTCTAGACTCAACCCGACTGTCTGCGCTTCTCGCCATCGAGCGGTCGGAACAACTGTCACCCGCTGCAGACTAGCCTCGCCTGAGGCCGACCAGAGGGGCGGAGTCAAGTGGTCTGAGATCCTGACCCGTACAACTTCCTCGACGACCGACTGCGGGAGTTGGAAGGTCAACGGCGCGCGAAAGCCGGACGCGACCAGGGCTCGGCGACGACCCTTGCGCGGCGGCAGCGGGCCGGCGCTGACATGAAGCCGCACCAAGGCGATGATGGTTGGAGGCTTGGCCTCAGAGAACCCAACTACTCGCAGTTGCTTGACACCGAGCGCGGCGTGCCCGGTGAACGACAAGCGCAGGGCCCGGGTCTCCGCCCCAGCGCTCATCGCCGTGGCAAGTTCAGCCTCCAGGCAGGCGCAGCCAGCGACGCGAACACGGGCCACCATGTGGATCGTCTCAGGGAGACCTGGGAACACCCAGTCGGCGGTGACGCCCTGCTTGCAGGGGAGGTGGTAGAGGGGGAGCGCGCTGAAGGCACTCACATCCTGAGTGCCCACCGGTCGCTCGTCGGAGATCGCCTCGCAGCCTTTCGCAGCCAGTGAGCCAATGAGCATCGCAGGGAGACAGATGCAGGCCAGGAGGCTAGCGATCCT
>JAJDEM010000139.1 GCA_029259795.1 Planctomycetota bacterium | reverse complement strand
GCCTCGAGGTGCTTCACCTCGGCCTTGAGCTGTTCGTCGGTGAGGCCGACCCCCTGCATGGTCATGAGAGCGGTCTTGCACTCGCGGTCGAGGAAGTCGCGTACCTTCGGGCCGGGCAGGCGCAGGACAAGCGCCTTGCCGTACTCGTACTTGGTGATCGGCGCGCCGTTGACCCGGGCGTAGACGTCTTTGCCGAGATTCGTGGGCCGCTGCTTCTGCTGGACATGATCGACCGTCGTTACGCCGTACTCGACCTTCGCCTTCTTGCGGACGGTCGCGATTACGATGCCGATCTGCTGCAAGCGCGCCTGCTCGTTGGCGGGGACCTTGGCGCCGAGGTACTCCGGGTGCTTGGCGATGCGCTCCTTGCGGATGAGGTGGTAGAGCTGGTCGCGGAACTCCGCCTCGGTGGAGCCCTCCGTCACGATCGTCTCGCGCAGGGTGCGCGAGCCGCCCGAGCGCCGGCGGACCTTGCCGTCGAGCTTGTCCCAGAGCGCCTGCATGTCCTGCTTGGTGACCCGGATGCCGAGGCGCTTGCACTCGAGCTTGACCATCAGCTCTTCGATCAACTGCTCGAGGACGGCGCGCGCGCCCGAGCGCTGGCGCTTCACATCGCTCAGCGACTGCTCGGCACACGTGCCGCAGAAGCGGTCGAAGGTGAGATGGCGGCCCTTGGTGTCCTCGGGCCCGGAGCGCACGATGGCTACGACGTCCGCGGGCATCTCGGCCGCGCACGCCGGGGCGCTCGGGCCAAAGCACAAGAGGAGGAGGGCGGTCAGCGGGAGGCCGGCGGCCAGGGGCAGGGGCGTTCGATTCGTCATGGGATCGTCACAAGTCCTTGTCACATAAGAGCCTAGGGTGGTCGTTCTGAGGGGTCAAGACGCACGCATGGGCTTGACGTTGGACGCCGCAGGGGGCACCGTGTCTGCATCGACGATCCGGGAGGCAGCCATGGGCCAACGAATCACGACGCTGCTCCTCGCGCTAGGCGCGAGCATTGCGCTCTTGGGGCTGACGGCCTGCGCGTCCGGGGGCGCCAGCGACACCGCCAAGGCGACCACCGCGGACCGCGGGCTGGCTGATTTTGGGCCGCTGGCCGATGTCACCGACGGGTCTCCCGCCGCCCAGTCGACCAAGGCGGCCGGCCCAGCGATCCAGGTGACCTGGGAAGCGCTTGCCCGCGAGAAGTACCTCCTCGAGAACTCGCGCTTCCGGCGCCGCGGTCAGCCCCAGCCGCCGCAGCGCATCACGCTCTTCAGCGCGAGCCATCCGACGGCACGCGACGTCAAGCGCGCGCGCTCGAAGGAAGACCGCGAGCGCTTTGCCGGCAGCGCCGTCCTCTCCGATGCGGACATGCTCAACTTCCTGCGCGGCCTGCAGAAGAGCGGGTTCTACAACCACGCCAAGCCCACCGGCTACTCGGATGCGCTCGCGGGCTCGGACAACGCGCGCGGCCGCATCATCGTCGATCAGGATGGGCGCAGCTACACGCTGCTCTCCATGCGCGGGCAGGGGCAGAACAAGGCGACCAGCCAGATCCCCAAGCTCTACAGCGAGACGAAGCAGGCCGTCATGGTGCTGCGCAACATGACTCCGACGCTGAATGTGACCCACTACGGCGTCAGCGGCAGCGCTCGGTAGCTTGGCCGACCCGGATCACACCTACGCGATCCTGATTCCGGCGCGCTACGGGAGCGAGCGGCTTCCCGGCAAGGTCCTGCTGGCCGAGTCGGGCCAGACCCTCATCCAGCATGTGCACGACCGCGCCGCCCAGGCGCCCGGGGACCCGCGTGTCGTCGTCCTGACCGATGACGATCGAGTCGAGTCTGCTGTTCGCGCGTTCGGGGGCCTGGTCCGGCGCACGCGTCCGGATCACCGCTCGGGCACGGATCGCTGTGCGGAAGCGGCCGCCGAGCTCGTCGAGCCCGTGATCGTGAACGTGCAGGGCGACGAGCCGCTGCTCGATCCCGGCGACCTCGGCGCACTCGCGCGGGCCGTCGTCGAGGACGGTGCCGACATCGCGACGCTGGGATGGCCCTTCGAGGATCCGGCCGCCCTCGATGATCCCAACGCCGTCAAGGCGGTGCGCGGGGCGGACGGCTGGGCCGTCGGGTTCTCTCGTGGCGCCGAGACCGCCCGCGCGCTGGCTGCGGACGCCGGCGACGGGGCGGAAATCCTCCATCACGTGGGCCTGTACGCATTCCGCCGCGACCGGCTGCTCGACTTTCCGGGCCTCGAGCCGACGGCGGGGGAGCTGCGGGAGCGGCTCGAGCAGTTGCGCGCTCTCGAGCACGGCTGGCGGATCCGGGTGCTCGACGCCGCCCAACCAGCCTTTGGAATCGATGTGCGCGCGGACTACGACCGCTTCCTGGCCCGCCTCCAGAGCGGCTAAGGGCGGCACCCCCGCTTCGGCGCGGCCTGTGTCCCCCCCTCCGGTAGCATCTGCGTTTCCAGGGAGAGATCGACGTGACGAAGTACATCTTCGTGACCGGAGGCGTCCTTTCGAGCCTCGGCAAGGGGCTGACGAGTGCCTCGATCGGCCTGTTGCTCGAGGGGCACGGCTACACGGTCCAGCATCAGAAGCTTGACCCGTACCTGAATGTCGACCCCGGGACCATGTCGCCGTTCCAGCACGGCGAGGTCTACGTGACCGAAGACGGTGCCGAGACGGACCTCGATCTGGGTCACTACGAGCGGTTCACCGAGAACGCCGTCCTGACCAAGGACAGCAACTACACAAGCGGCAAGATCTACGCGCACATCATTGCGAAGGAGCGTCGGGGGGATTACCTCGGTCGCACCGTCCAGGTCATCCCGCATGTCACGGATGCCATCAAGGAGGCCGTGCGCGCCGGCGCTGGTGGGGCGGACTTCCTCATCTGCGAGCTGGGTGGCACGGTCGGCGACATCGAGGGCTTGCCCTTCCTCGAGGCCATCCGACAGTTCCTCCTCGAGGAGGGCCGCGTGAACGCGATGGTGGCCCACCTCACCTACATCCCGTATCTCCACACCAGCGAAGAGCTCAAGACGAAGCCCAGCCAGCACTCGGTCATGAAGCTGCGCGAGATCGGCATCCTCCCGGACCTGCTCATCTGCCGCACGGAGCGCCCGCTGCCCGACGAGGTGAAGAGCAAGCTCTCGCTGTTCTGCAACGTGGCGCCCGAGCATGTGATCGAGGAGCAGGATGTTCCCGTGAGCATCTACGAGCTGCCCCAGATGCTGATCGAGCAGGGCGTGGATCGCGCCATCTTGGAGCGTCTGGACAAGCCCGTTCGGGGGCTTGCCCTCGAGAAGTACTACGCGCTCTTGGAGCGCATTCGCAACCCCAAGGCCCACGTCGAGGTTGCCCTCGTCGGCAAGTACGTCGAGCTTGGCGATGCCTACAAGAGCGTCAATGAGGCCCTCGTTCACGGCGGGTTCCACGCGGAGGCCAAGGTGCGCATCCGGCGCGTGAGCGCCGAGAAGCTCAACCCCGAGACGGTCGGCGAGCTCCTGGGTGGCGTTCACGCCATCATCGTGCCCGGCGGGTTCGGGAAGCGGGGCATCGAGGGCAAGATCGAGGCCGTGCGGTGGGCACGCGAGCAGCGCGTACCGTTCCTCGGGCTTTGCCTTGGCATGCAGTGCGCCGTCATCGAGTACGCCCGCAACGTGCTGGGGTGGGAGCAGGCAAACTCCACGGAGTTCGATCAGGACACGGACTACCCGGTGATCGATCTCATGCCCGACCAGGAGGGCCTTGAGAAGGGCGGCACCATGCGTCTCGGCGGCTATCGCTGTGCGCTGCGCGCCGACACGATCTCCCGCAAGGCCGACGGAGTCGAGAGGGTCTCCGAGCGCCATCGCCACCGCTATGAGTTCAACAACAAGTTCCGCACGGAGCTTGTGGCAGCAGGCTTGGTCGTGGGGGGGACGAACCCGGAGCGCGATCTGGTGGAGATCGTGGAACTGCACGATCACCCCTACTTCGTGGCCGTGCAGTTCCACCCCGAGTTCAAGAGCAAGCCCACGCGGCCTCACCCGCTGTTTCGTGAGCTCATCGCCGCAGCCCTCGAGCACAAGGGCCTGCCGAGCTCGGCAGAGTCGACCAGCCCGGCCGAGCCCTCCGGGGCCTAGATTCAGGCAGGCCCTAGGGGGTCCGGCTCCGCGCGATCGGGGGCCAGCCAGTCGGCGAGCGTGCGTTCGAACAGGGTGCGGCTGACGGGTTTCGTCAGGTAGCCGTCCATGCCTGCTTCGAGGACCTTCTCGCGCTCGCCCTGCATGGCATGCGCCGTCATGGCGATGATCGGAAGCCGCGCGAGCCCGCGGTCCCTCTCGATGGTGCGCCAGCACCGGGCGGCTGTGTAGCCGTCCATCTCGGGCATCTGGCAGTCCATGAGGACGAGATCGATGGGCTCGTCTGCGAGCTGCTCCAGCGCCTCGACGCCGTTCTCTGCGAGCACGTAGTCGTAGCCGAGTCCCTTGAGTACCGCGGTCGCGATGCGTTGGTTCACCGGATTGTCCTCGACCACGAGAATGACCGGCGCCCCGCTCCCGCTGGCCCTGCTGTCGACCTGCGTACGCAGCATCGGGAGTCCACCCGCGGGGCGCTCCTCCACCCGCTCGAGCTCCGCGGCGTCCGCAGGCGCCGCGTGGCCCACGCGTACGGTGAAGTGGAAGTTGCTTCCGATGCCCGGTGTGCTCACGACGCCCAGCTGGCCGCCCATGAGCCCGGCCAGCTCGCGACAGATGGAGAGTCCAAGCCCCGAGCCGCCGAAGCAGCGCGTGGTGTTCTCGTCTGCCTGGGTGAAGGCGTCGAAGAGGCGCCCCTGCGCTGCCTTGCTGATGCCGATGCCCGTGTCGTGGACCTCGAAGCGCAAGAGCAATGCCTCGCGACTCGTTTCGTCCACGGAGACCTGCAGTGACACGCGGCCGGCCTTGGTGAACTTCAGCGCGTTGCTCACGAGGTTCACGAGGATCTGCCGAAGGCGCATCGGATCCCCCACGACGGTCTGTGGGACGTTCGAGCCCCGGTGCCAGGCGACAGCCACGCCCGCCGCATCCGCCTGTTGGGCAAACAACTCGATCACCGTGTCGCAGACCTGGTCGAGTCGGAAGGGAATCTCCTCCAAGGAGAGCTTCCCGGCCTCGATCCTCGAAAAGTCCAAGATGTCGTTGATCAGGGTCAGCAGGGCCTCGGCCGAGGACAGCGCCAGACCGCTGATCTCGCGTTGCTCTTCTTCCAGCGCACCGTCCATCAGGAGCTCGAGCATGCCGATGACTCCGGCCATGGGTGTGCGGATCTCGTGGCTCATGTTCGCGAGGAACGAGCTCTTGGCGGCGGTCGCCGCCTCCGCCTGCGACAGCGCAGCGCCCAACTGGTCGTTCTTCTCCGCGAGATCGGCGCGGGCTCCGTCGAGCTGCGCCATCAGCTCCGCTGCGTGCGCGTTGGCGCGGGCGACTTCGGCTGCCTCGGCGCGCAGGCGGTCGTTCTCTGCGCGGAGCTGCGCTACCAGCTCTGTGTCGGCCTGTGACTTGTCGTCTGCCATGCCGCCTCCGTTCAGGACGTCGCGGTGCGTGTCCCGGCGCGGGTCCGGGTCGGGGCCGCGCTCGGGCTGGGCTGCGGGGTCGTGGGGTCGCTCGACATGCATGGCCTCAGATGAAGAGATTCGTGTTGGCGTCCTGGGCGGCGGCCAAGTAGCTGGCGACGCCGCCGTAGCCGATGTCGTCGATCAACTCGCTCCTGTCGATGCCCATGAGGTCCATGGATAGCGAGCAGGCCGTGAACGTCACATCTTGCGCGCGGGCGCCAGCGATCAACTCAGGCAGCGAGCCCACGCCGCCCCGGCGCATCAGTGCCCGGAAGATGCGCGGTCCCAAGCCCAGGAAGTTCATGCGCGAGGAGGGAACGCGCTGCGGTCCCGAAGGCATCATCCAGCCGACGAGCCGCTGGAGCAGTCCCTTGCCCGGGGCCCGGCTTCCATCCTTCAAGGCATTGAGACCCCAGAAGGTGAAGAAGAGCGTTACCCGCATACCCATGGCCGCGGCACCAGTGGCAATCACGAACGCGGCCGTCAGCTTGTCGAGGTCACCGCTGTGCACGACGATCGTCACGGAGCGCTCCGTGACCAAGGCCTCGGGGCGGGATGTTCGACGCGAGGTTGCCGGCTCAGGCATGCCGCCTCAGCTCCGCCGTGATGACCCGGCCCTCCTCGAGGGAGACCAGCTCGTTGCCTGTCAGGTGCGCCCACGCGCGGATGTCTGCGGGGAAGGCGAGATCGTCGGCCTGCACGCGCAGGACCTCGCCGGGCTGCAGGGCGCGCATGGCCTGGCTGATCCTCACGATGGGGGCGAGGCACAGGAGACCCTTGCAGTCGATTTGGTTGATTTTCATGTCCGCTGCGCTCCGCGACTCGCTGAGGGGTTCTATCGACGGCGCGGGGCGCTACGCGGAGGTGCGGCCGGGCGGTGTTGGCACGCGCTTGCAATTCGTAAGCGCCGGGAAGCGGGCGAAACCTCGCGCTGCGCGAATGCGCCGATCCGCCCTAGGATGGCGGGCGAGCCTCGGGAATGGGCTCGTTTGGTCATGCTCGCCACCTGCTGGACCCAGGTGGCGCTACCGGGAGAAGGGGGGGGCCGCGTGAGGCGCCTCGAGGGGAATCGTCGAGAGGGACCGGGCGTCGGGAGCCAGCGCAGCAGTGGCCGCTTGCGGTCGAAGGGCCGCGCATGAGCGTGCCGTGCCCTGAAGAGGCCTACCTGCGCCTGCTGGAGAGCCACCTGGATGGGGCTGCCGAGAGCCAGCAGCCGGCGTGGCTGGACCGCAGGGACGGCGGAGGCCCCGTCCCGATCGATGAGCTTGCCGACCTCCACGCGGCCGCCATGAAGCGCATGGCTGCGGAGCGGCCCGAGCTCGACCTCGTTGCGAACAGCTCCGCCTGCCTGGCGCCGCTCATCGAGATGCTCCGGGCCAGCAGCGACGCCCTGCAGAGCGAACGTGAGGCACGCACGCGGATCCGGGAGGCCCTGCGCGAGAGCGAGCGCCTCCTGCTGGAATCCCAGCGCATCGCCCGGGTCGGCAGCTATGTCTTCGATGCAGGGCTCGGCACGTGGACCAGCACCACCACGCTGGATGAGATCCTCGGCGTGGCTGTCGGGAGCGAGCGGACGCTGCAGAGCTGGATCGAGCTCGTCCATCCGGACGAGAGGCAGGAACTGGCTGCGCACTGGGCGGAAGAGGTCCTGGCCCAGCACCGCGCGTTCGATCGGACGTACAGGATCCTCCGTCGCACCGATGGCGTCATCCGCAGCGTGCATGGCCGGGGCGAGTGGGAACTCGACGCCGGCGGCCAGCCGAAGCGCCTGCTCGGCACCATCCAGGACGTCACCGATCGCATGCAGGTCGAGGAGCGCGCCGCGGGCTTCAGCAACCTGCTGCGGGACTCCCTCAATGAGATCTACTTCTTCGATGCCGAAACCTATCGGTTCGCGGAGGTGAGCCGCGGGGCCTGCGAGAACCTCGGGTACTCCATGGACGAGTTGCGCGCCATGACGCCGCTGGACATCAAGCCGGGCTTCAGCGCGGCAGAGTTCACCCAGCGTTTGGAGCCTCTGCGAACGGGCGTGGAGCGACGCCTGCTGATCGCTACCGAGCACCGTCGCAAGGATGGGTCGCTGTATCCCGTGGAGGTCCACCTCCAGTTGAACAAGGGCGTCGCCGGCGACATGTTCGCGGCCATCATCGTGGATCTCACCGAGCGGGAGATGGTCGAGCGGGCGCTGGTCGCGAGCGAGAAGCGCATGGAGTGGGCGCTGCATGGTGCGGACCTTGGGACGTGGGACTGGAACCTCCTGACGGGTGAGGTCGCCTACAACGAGCGCTGGGTCGGGATGCTCGGCTACACGCACGCCGAGCTCGGGTCGGGCCTCGACACGTGGCAGCGGCTCGTGCACCCCGAGGATCTGGCGCGTATTCAACCCATGCTCGATGCCCATCTCGCGGGTTTGACCGACGCGTACGAGTCAGAGCACCGGCTGCAGCACAAGTCCGGCGGTTGGGTCTGGGTGCTCGACCGCGGGCGCGTGATCGAGCGGGACCCGGAGGGTCGGCCGCTGCGTGCCTGTGGCACGCACTTGGACATTACGCAGCGCAAGGAGGCAGAGCTCGCGTCGAGTCTGAGCAGTGCGGCGCTCGCCGCCGCGCAGAAGATTGCCCACCTTGGCAGTTGGGCCTGGGACATCAAGGCGGGGACCGAGTCATGGTCCGCCGAGCAGTTTCGCATCTTCGGGCATGAGCCCGACGCGATCGAGCCGACGTATGAGCGCTTCATCGAGGCCGTCCATCCCACGGATCGGGAACGGGTCACCGAAGCCGTCCGAGCGACGCTCGAGGAGGACCACCCCTACGACCTGTCGTTCCGCATCCTGCGGCCCGACGGTTCCCAGCGCGCCGTGCACGCCAAGGGCGACCTCGAGCGCGACGCCGACGGCGCGCCGATGCGCATGCTGGGCACCGTGCTGGACATTACCGCGCGCGAGGAGGCGCAGGAGGAGCGCGAGCGCGCGCAGAGGGCCGTGCAGGAGGCGTACGCCGAAGTCCGCGCCCTCAAGGACCGGCTGCAAGCCGAGAACATCCTGCTGCGACGGGAGGTGCAGGTCGAGAACCTGCACTCGGAGATTGTCGGAGACAGCCCCGCCTTGCGGGAGGCCCTGCGATCGGCTGAGGAGGTGGCCGCCACCGACGTGGCCGTGCTCCTCTTGGGCGAGACGGGCACGGGCAAGGAGCTCTTTGCGCGCGCGATCCATCGCATGAGTTCGCGCAGTGCGGGCCCCCTGATCTCGGTGAACTGCGCCGCGCTTCCCGAGGCGCTGATGGAGCGCGAGCTGTTCGGCAGCGAGGCGGGGGCGTTCACCGGGGCGCTCGAGCGGACGATCGGACGGTTCGAGGCCGCGGACGGTGGAACCCTGTTGCTCGATGAGGTCGGCGAGCTCGCCCCGCAGCTGCAGGCCAAGCTCCTCCGCGTCCTCGAGAATGGCGACTTCGAGCGGCTCGGCGGCACCGAAACGGTCCAAGCCGATGTGCGGGTCATCGCCGCCACGAATGCCGACCTCGACCAGCGCGTCCAGGACGGGGGCTTCCGGGCCGATCTGCTCTACCGCTTGGATGTGTTTCCGATCACGCTGCCCCCGCTGCGCGATCGTGACGGCGACATCCCCCGACTCGTCGAGGCGTTCGCGCTGGCGTTGGCCGAGAAGATGGGCAAGCGGATCGATGAGATCACCAACGAGAGCATGCACCAACTCGCCGCCTACGACTGGCCCGGAAACGTCCGTGAGTTGCGCAACGTGGTCGAGCGCGCGCTCATCCGCACCTCCGGGTCCATCCTCGACATCCAACTGCCTGCAGGCCTGGGAGCTACAACAACGCCGCGCGCTACGGGGAGCCAGGCCATGGCCGACGTAGAGCGCGGGCACATGCTGCAGGTGCTCGAGAGTGTCGGCTGGCGCATCCGCGGTGCGGGTGGTGCGGCGGAGCGGCTTGCGCTGAAGCCCTCGACGCTGGAGTCCCGCATGCGAAAGCACGGCTTGCGGCGACCGTAAGCCGTGGGGCGCGCCGAGCGCTTGTCGTTCGACGCGCCTGGTGGGTGAGCCCTGCGGAATGCGCCTCGCGTGCCGGGCGGGGTCTACCGCCGAGAAAAGTCCAAGTGCCGGGAGGTGCAACCGAGGGGTTGAGGGGTGTGGGAGAGGAGAAAGCGGTGCTCCTCCCGGCAGCATGGATTCAAACGTCGCGGTGATCACCTTGGCAGGGGAGTCCCTCGCTGCGAGTACCTTCGGCCAGCTACGGCGGATGACAGGAGTCCTGGCCGCCGGCGTGAGGATTCGGCTTACATTGACCCAGGGTCGGCAATTGTGACGCGTGTGTGAAGGCTTTCAGCCGCCGGCTGGTAGCCGTGCACCGCCTCTGTCGAGAAGTGGGTCAGCATCCGCCGGAGCGGCGTTGCAGGAGCACCCACCATGATGCACGTACTCGTTGTCGACGACTCGGACGTCGATCGCCGCATTGCAGGCGTTCAGGTCGAGAAGCTCGGCGCCGTCGCGGTCTACGCCTCCGACGGGAAGGAGGCGCTCGCCCGGATCGAAACGGAGCGGCCGGATGTCGTCCTGACGGACCTGCAGATGCCGGGCATTGGTGGCCTGGAGCTCGTGGAAACGATTCGGGAGGAGTACGCCAGCCTGCCCGTGATCCTGATGACGGCCCACGGCAGCGAGGAGCTTGCGATCGCCGCACTGCGCGCCGGCGCGGCCAACTATGTGACCAAGCAGCGCCTGCCTGCCGATCTTGGAGAAGCGCTTCGTGCGGCATTCGGCGTGCGTGAGGCGGCGAAGCTCAATCGCCTCGTCTTGCAATCGCTGCACCGTAGTCAGACCCGCTTCGAACTGGGCTATGAGGAGGGGGCGGTGGACGCCATGGTGGCCCACTTCTCCTCTCAGCTTCAGTCGTTCGCGTTCTGTGACGAGTCGCGCCGCATGCAAGCCGGCATGGCCTTGACCGAGGCGCTGCGCAATGCCGTCGATCATGGCAACCTCGAGCTCGACTCAGAGCTCCGCGAGACGTCCGACGCCGAGTACCGGCGCCTCGGGTCCGAGCGCGCCTTGCAGGATCCCTACTGCCACCGGCGCGTCCGCGTGGAGGCGACGCTGACGCCCGAGCGCGCAATCTACGCCGTGAAGGATCAGGGCAGTGGCTTCGACCCCTCGAGCCTGCCCGATCCGCGCGATCCGGAGAACCTCGTCCGGGCCAGCGGGCGCGGCGTCATGTTGATGAGCATGTTCATGGACAACGTGACCTTCAACCCGCAGGGCAACGAGGTCATCCTCACGCTGGAGCGCGAACCAGACTCCTCCGTCGCCGCCAAGAACTAGCGCGGACCGCTGGCTGCGCACCAAGCGCAGGATGCGTCCCGAAACGCGGATTGTGGAGACTCAGGACGATGTCGGTTGCGGTGCTTTCAGGCCAGCAGAAGCGCAGTGAATCCCTCAACGCGGGTCGCTGCATTCGCCTCCTCGTCCTCGCGGCGATGGCCCTGCTTGGGATGAGCGCGCGTATCGAGGAGCCCATCGCGTATTGGGGCATCACGTGCGCCTACGGCTGCTACATGCTCGTGCCCCTCCTGCTGGGTTGGCGCAGGATCTTGATTCCCGTCGCCGTGAGCATGCTCGTGGATGTTGCGGCCGTGGGGACCCTGATCGTCCTGCGGGGCCAGCAGGCGCAAGGTCTGCTCGTCGCCGTGTTCACGCTGATGTTGCTTGCGTCCGTGCTCGAGGGCATCGGGACGATCTTCGTCAACGCCATCATCGTGAGTATCGCGTTCGTCGCGCTGACCCGCTGGGGCGGCTCTACACCGGCGCTCTCCTCTCTCGCGATGACCTCGCAGGTCGCGCTGTTCTTCGTCATCGCCATGCTCTTCGGCCACGCCGCCTCGCACGCGCGAGCCAAGACCGACTCATGCCGGAGCTCCGAGCGCCGGCGCGCGCGCGCCCAGGTCGCGCTGCACGGGGTGTCCTCCAATCTCGAGCAGAGCGAAGCGAGGCTTCGCCAGGCCAAGGAGAGCCTCCGAGCGAACGAGCGGCTCTGCACCCTGGGGATGCTCGCGGCCGGTCTCGCTCACGAAATCAAGAACCCGCTGGCGTCCGTTGCGGCAGGCGTCGAGGTCGTGGGCGAGGTCGTCACGGAACTCCGTGAGAGCTCCGCAGCCGTGGATCCGCGGACGCTGCAGGACCTCGCCGACGCGCAAGCGGAGTGCGAAGCGGCCTGCTCGCTGCTTGCACGGCATGCGCTTGGGCTGGGTGACCTCTCGCGCGTGGGAACCGTGCAGACGGACTCGGTAGACATCGGGGAAACCCTCGACATGGCGTCCCGCATGCTGCGGCGCAGCGCAGGTTCCGACATTTTCATCCAGGTCGAGGGCTCCTCGGAGCGTCTGGCGCACGCAGACCCCGGTCGCATCCTCCAAGTGGTGCTGAACCTCGCCAAGAACGCGATCGACGCACTCAGCACCCAGGGAGGTGGGCGCATCGTTCTCTCCCACCACGATGTGGGGACCGATGAGATCGCACTCACGGTCTCTGACGATGGCCCCGGCATTCCCGAGGCACTGCGCTCAACGATGTTCGACGCCTTCGTGACCACCAAGCAGCCGGGTGCCGGGACCGGTCTTGGGCTCCATCTGGTGTCCGAGATCGTCGCGTCTCACCAGGGATCGATCACCTACGAACCCAGTGTCTCGACTGGAGCGCGCTTCTGTGTGCGCCTGCCGGCCGCCACCACCACCGAAGGAACCCCGGACTGATGAGCCAAGCCCTGCAGACACTCTTGATCGTTGATGACGATCCGGGCATTCATGCGGCCCTCCGCCTGACCCTGCGGCGTGAACCGTACACGCTGTTGAATGCCTACGACGCCGAGGAGGCCCTGCTCATGATCGAGCAGGACCCCTTGATTCGAGGTGTGCTCTGCGACCAGAACATGCCGGGTACGAGTGGGCTCGACCTGCTCATCGCATTGCGCCTGCGCAGGCCCGACCTCCCGACGATGGTCCTCACGGGCGAGGCGTCCGTGGACCTTGCGACCCGGGCCGTGAATGAGGCCGGTGTTCGCGGGTTCCTACCGAAGCCTTGGACGGCTTCCGAGCTGCGAGCGTTGTTGCGACAGATGCTCGCCCCTACTGTGCCGCGTGTCGTTCTGGAGCCGCTCGCCAGCGAGGCGCGCGGGAAGACCCTGCAGCCGGAGCCCGCATCGACGCGCAAACAGCGCACAGGAGCCATCCTCGTCGATGAATCAAATTCCTGACCCTCGGCCCCGGAACGCCACTCGAGCCTGGGGCTTCCTCGTCCCGGTCGTGCTGCTGCTCGCCGTCCGCCCGGCGCGGGCGGAGGATGGCGTCGTAGCACCCCAGCCCACGGCAACGGCTTGGCGGGCCCGTCTCGGGGCCGCCGAGGAGGGCGACGATCGAGCCGCCGCTGCGACGGCCCGGCGGGCCTTGGCGCGCATTCACATGGCCCGGGGCGGGTTCGCGGAGGCCCTGCGCGTCCTGCGTCCCGCGCTCGAAGCGACACCGCCCTCGAGCGCCACGGCGTGCCGCTCGGCCACCCTCGCCTTGCTCGGGCACGTCCATCACGGTCTGGGCGATTCACGGCGGGCCATTACGTTCTTGGAGCGTGCGAGTCAGCTGCGTCTGGACCAGCCGGATCCGCGGGGCGCGGCCGCGTGCCTGGCCGACACCGGCATGATGCACCTTGCGCTCGGGGAGCCGGCCCGCGCACTCGCTGTGTTGGAGTCGGCGCTCGAGATCCAGGTGAAGCACAAGGACGGCGCGCAGCAGTGCCGCACCCTCGCCAAGCTCGCGGATGCGCAGGTTCGCCTCGGGGCGCACGACACGGCGGCGGCGAGTCTCGAGCGCGCGCTGGCGCTCGCCCGGCTTCTCGGGCGCAGGGCTGATGAATCCGTGATCCTCGAGGCGCAGGCGGCAGCGGCGTGGCGCCGGGGGGATCACGCACTCGCCTTGAGGCGCCTGGATGACGCGCTCCTGCTGACCCAGCGGTCTGGCGACCGGCGTCGTCAGGCGAGCGTGCTGCGCCACACGGCTGGCCTGCTCGCAGATCTCGGACGTCTCGAGGACGCTGCGCGTCGTCTCGACGGCGCTCGCACCTTGATCGCGGCGCTCGGCGATCACGCCGCCGAGTGCGCCACGCTACGGCAAGGCGGCGCGCTCGCGTCGCGGGCCGGACGGTTCAAGGAAGCCCGGGCGCTGCTGGACGCGTGCCTTCGGCGCGCGCGCCGACTCGGCAATCCGCTGGAGTTGACGCTCGTCCACGGCGAGTTGGGCAGCCTCTATCTGCGCCACGGGGACGTGCCGCGCGCGCGGCAGCACTACGAGCGCTCGCTCGTCTCGGCACGCGCACACGGGGATCACACCCAGGAGGCCGTGACCCTGGGCAACCTCGGAGAGCTGTGGCGTACGGCCGGGAATCTCGAGAAGGCCGAACACCATCAGCGCGAGGCCCTCGCGTTGGCCCTGCGTGCCGGTCGAGTCCGAACCGTCGCGCTGTGCCGATGGGGACTTGCGCGAACGCTGCTCGACCTCGGTCGGACCGCGGCGGCGCTCACCCTCGTGCGTTCCGCCCAGGTCGACATCCTGCCTCCCTTGGCGAGACTGCACGAGACCCTCGGCCCGGATGCCTACGAGATCTGGTCCGGCCTGCAGGAGTTGGGTGTGCTCGCGGCCTTGAAGTTGGGCGATGCATCCGCCCTGTTCGAGCTGATCGAGGCGCAGCGGGCGCGCTCCCTGTT
>JAJDEM010000138.1 GCA_029259795.1 Planctomycetota bacterium | reverse complement strand
GTTCGCGCGCGCCCTGTTCTCGGGTTACGCCGCGACCGTGGGTCTGCCGCCTCCGGTCGACCCGGGCGCGGGCTGGATGCTCGCGGCGACCGTGGCCGCCTGCTTGCTGACGGCCTCCCTCGCTGCATGGGTACCGGCCTTCTTGCTGGCGCGCCAGCACCCCGCCCAGCTCCTCGCGGCACGGAACTGGTCGAGCGGCAGCACCGCGGGCGGCCCGCTGGCTCGGGCGGCTGCCCGCGCGGCGGGTGCGCTGCACCTCCCACTCGCCATAGCGCTCGGCCTCACGCACATCCTCCGTCGACGCGGCGTCACGCTCCTCGCCGGCCTCGGACTCGGTACGAGCTTCGCCCTCGTGATGGCCTTCCTCCTCGTCCAGCACACGCGGCGGGCCGAAGTCGAGGGCGCCGTGAAACGCATGGGGCTCGACGCCACCGTGCACTTTGAGACCGCGGTCGACACGAAGACGCTCGACGCCTTGGCCGTTCGCGTCGACGGGCAGGTCGAGCCCCTGCTCTCCCAACGGGCGATGCTCGGGGTAGGCCCCAAGACCGTGGTCCGCCGCGTCCTCATGATTGCGCCCGGCCAGTGGGTCGAGCAGCAGCGCTTGGTGAAGGGCCGTGCGTTTCATGCCGAGGAGGGCAACGGCATCCTGATCGACCGCTGGCTTGCCCGGCACTTCGCGCTCGACCTCGGCGACCGCGTCACGGTCTTCCCCTACCCCGACTCGCCGGAGGGCACGGAGCTCCGTGTCCTCGGCATCCTGCAGGGCGTGACCCAAGGCTTTGCGGTGCTGCCTCTCGCGGCCGGACAGGTCCTGTACGGCATGGAAGGCCTCGCCCAAGGCGCGCATGTGGCGTCCACCCTGCCGGCGGAGGCACTCGAGCGCCGACTCTGGGCGGCGCCCGCTGCCCAGGCCGTGTTCGTTCTCGAGCGGGCGACGGGCGAGGTTCGCGCCGCATTCGACGCAACCGAGAACCTGCTTCGCTGGGTGCTTGCCATGGCACTCGCCATCGCAGCGCTCTTCCTTGGCGTGCTCGCGGGCGTGGATGCTTCCGACCGCGCGCACGACTTCGCGATCCTGCGCGCGTTGGGCTGGCGGGGCCGCAGCATCGTCGGCGTGTGCATGACGGAGGTGCTCGCGCGCGGCGTCCTCGCACTTGCGCTCGCAGTGCCGCTCGCCCCACTGCTCGCAACGCTACTGCTGGGCCGGCTGGCCGCGGCGCAGTTCCCCGACATGACGCTGGCGACGCCCGCCTGGGTGTTCCTGCTCGTCTGCGGTGGCGTCTTGGCGGTCATCCCCCTCGGCGGGATTCCGGCGCTGCGTGGTGCGACGCGCGTCACCCCTGCCCGGGCGCTACGTCAGTTGGTGACCGAGTAGCACATCGCTCAGGCACCGAGGTAGCGGGTCGGCAGCGCGGCCTCGACGACCGCGCCGCCCTCGAGGCTGACGCGGTAGCAGCCGACCTTCGGACGCGAGGCGACGCACACCGGAGGCTCGGTCCCGCGGAACACCAGCGCCGCGCCGTCGTCGGCCGCGTAGCCCCCAGGAAATCCCTCGCGCACGAAGCCCTCATACGCAGGACGCCGGTCGACCTCGCCGTCGTAGTGCGGGCAGGCGCTGCCCGCGAGGAACCCCAATCCATCGCGGAGTGGCGCCACGGGGCCGAAGGAGTCGGTCGCCCCGGCTTCGAACCAGCAGATCATCCCGGCGCTCACGCCGGCCATCACGACCCCAGCCTCCCAGGCCTCGCGCAAGATCTTGTCGACGCCGTGCACCCGCCACACCGCGAGCATGTTCGCCGTGTTCCCCCCACCGACGTAGATGAGGTCCTGCCCCAGCAAGAACGAGCGCAGGTCCGTGCGCGGCGCACCGAAGAGCTTGCAGTGGCTCGCGAACACAGAGCGTTCCTGGAACACGCCATGAAAGCGCGCGATGACCGACTCCGAGTCCCCCGTCGCCGTGGCCAACAAGCAGAGCTTCGGTCGCTCGACACCCGTAAGCGACAACGCATGATCGTCCAGCAGCGGGTTGTCGGGCTCCATCATGAAGCCACCGCCACCCATGGCAACGATCGTCGGCACGCGCGCGGAGTCACTCATGCGGACAGCATACGCGCAGCCAACACACCCCGCCCGAATGACGCGCGGCGCCCTACTTCCGTTCGAGCGAGATCGAGACCGTCTCGTTCGCACCGTCAACCACCGTCACAGACACCTCGACAGCGGCGAACGGGGCAGCCTCGAAGACCAGCGTGTAGGTGCCGGGGCCAAGCGTCGTGAGGTAGGCGCGGCCGTTCTTGTCCACATTCAATGTCCCCATGAAGGCAACGCCGCGATTCGCGCCGGAGCCGTAGGCGAGCTTCATCTGAAGGACCCGGGGGCGTACTTCACCTCGCGATACCGTCACCTCGAGGGGTACGCTCGGATTCGCCGCGGGTTCAAGATCACCGAGGTCGATCGTCGCGCCCGCGACGAGATCAACGACTCGGCGAGCGCCGCTCGTACCGGGCTGCGTCCACTGGAACTCGTAGCGCCCTGCGGGGAGGTGCGGCATGACGAACCGGCCCGCGCCATCGGGCCGCGCCATGGCGACTTGGCGGCGGGCTCCCTCGACAGTCAAGAGATTGCCATTTCCGGCGCGGGCTCCGGCTCCCACGACGCGCCCCTTGACCACCGCGCTGCCGGGCATGACGACCTCGACAACCTGGGACCCGGTGGATTCAACCTCCAGATTCGGCAGCGCCACCCAACCCGTGTCGAACAGCGCCCAGAGCATGTGGGATCCCGGGGGCACCCGTGCGAGCACGAATCGGCCTTCCTCGTCTGTCACTGGGGTCCCGACGCTGCCGACTTGAAGCCGCGTCTTGCTCAACGGCGCGCCGCCGGCACTACGCAGGGTGGCCTCGATCCGCGCGGTCTCGACACGCTTGATCAGGAGGGGCTCGTCCTGCGTCTCACCGACAATGATCTCGCGCTCGATGCGGTCGGTGTGGGCGCTTCGAAAGAGCAACAGCCTGTAGGTCCCAGGCGGCGGCGCGTCCAGCCGCAGCTGCCCGCCCACCTCGAGCGTGCCCTTGCCACTCGGCGAGTAGTGCGTACCCAGCGGATCGACCGGGTGGAAGGACCACGAGACCTTGGACCCGACAGCCTCCGCGCCAAGCCCTTCGAAGGTCACCAGAAACGGCCGCGAGCGCTTCAGGCGGTACGCAGCCTCCGGGGTGTCCGGCCCGATCGCGACACGGCCGAGTACGGACGTATATCCCGGCTCCGTCAACTCGACCGTGTAGGACGCGGCCGGAAGGAACCGGAAGTGAAACGCGCCTTGCTCGTCGGTCCGATGCGACGCGTAGCCCGCTTGCAGATCGTTGGACGAGTTCGAGCCGGGGCGGCGCAGGGTGACCAGGGTTCCGGCGATGGGCGCGCCGTCCTTGGCCGCGTGCACGGTCCCGCGCCACTCATGGCCGCGAGCGATGGTGAGCGCGACCTGGACCAGGGCGTCAGCCTTCATCGGCACCGCCTTCAGGATTACCGCGTCGAAGCGGCGCTTGCCCTTCACGTAGAGCTTGCGCTTCCCGACCCAGTCACCGTGCAGGTGGAACGCCCCCTCGGCGTCGGTCACGTCGTCGACGGGCGACTCCCCCCACAGCGCGACCGTCACCCCGACCACCGGTGTTCCGTCCTCGAAGTGGAGCGTGCCGGCAACACTGCCCTTGCCCTCGGGGATCGGCGTATCCAGCGGCACGCGCTGCGGAGCCGCAGCGTTGAGGGTCTCGGGCGCCATGGGCTTGGCCGGCGCCAGCGCAGGCCGCGGCGCGCTGCCGACCGAAACGAGCGTCGGCGCGGCGTCGCTCGGCTCCTCACCTTCCTCGACACCGCTTGCACGCCTGAGCTGCGCGCCGGCACGCGAGGCTTCGTCCTCGTCGACGTCGTTCAACATCCAGTAGGCGCCGCCCGCGAACAGAAGACAACAGATCAGGGCGCATCCAGCCAACGCAGCGTTCTTCGTCACGATCAAGCCTCCAAGCACAAGGGCAATACCAGTCGGCGCCGCCAGCGCAGCCGCCTTCACGAGCACGGCTTCCCGCACGGCACCCAGGCCGGTCGTGAGCGTGAGCGGCATCGCCGCCAAGACCCCGGGGGCCGTCGAGGGCGGCAGCTTGCGACGCACGATCTTCAAGCCACGATGGATGTGCGAGCGCACGGTGGCCGGTGGCAGGTTCAATGCATGCGCGATCTGTACCGGCGAGAGCTCGTGCTGCAGGTGCAAGACCAGCGTCGCGCGGTAGGGTTCCGGGATCTCATCCAAGACCCCGTTCACCGCGTCGCGCACATCCTCCGGACTCGCCGGCGCTGCCTCAGCGCGCGTGCGCAGGCGGGCCGGGTCCGGCACCCGTGCATTCTTCCGCCAGGCACTGCGTGCGAGGTTGCTCAGGATCCCGAGCAGCCAGGGCACGAGACGCTGCGACGCGTCATAGGCCTCCGCGCTACGAATCGCAGCCACGAACGTCTCCTGCAGGAGTTCTTCCGCCTGCGCAGAATCCCGCACCATGTGGTGGGCGACGCGCAGAACCTCGGGCGCCGTTCGATCGAACACATCCGCGAGCGCAGCGACGTCGCCTCGCTGGCGGTAGCGCTGAAACTGGTCTTCAAGAGTCGGGTTCACAGCAGTACTTGTCTTGGGCCGCGCCAGTGTTGCACGAAACCCGATTTGCATTTGGCGCGCGGGCAGCCCGGGCCTGCGTGGACGGCAGCACCCGAGTGCTAGAATGGATCCCCACACGGAGACCAACCATGCGCGAGTCCTTCCAGAGCATCCTGTGTCCGCTCGACGCCTCCGAGACCGCCGCCCTGGCCGTCCCGGTCGCCTACCAACTCGCGAGGCCGGGCGCGACGGTCCACCTGCTCCACGTGTGCGAGCCGCCGTTTCTCGGCAATCCGCTCTACGGCCCCTACCTCCAGGGCTACGTGCCCACGCCCGAGGAGACGGAGGAGGGCCGGGCCTCGCTCCTCGCGCGCATGCATGCGCTCACACCCAAGGAGGCGAGCGAGGCGGGCGTCCGCAGCGAGTACCACCTCGTTGCCGGGGTCAATGTCTCCAACACCATCGAGGAGCAGGCGCAGCGCCTCGGCGCCGACGCGGTCGTGATGGGCAGCCACGGCCGGACCGGCCTCGGGCGTGTTCTCATGGGCTCGGTCGCGACGGACGTCGTCAAGAAGCACGGGCTCCTCACCATCCTCGTGCACCTGGCCACCGACGAGGACTAGTCGCCGAAGCGGACTAGCCGCCCCACCCCCCAACGAAGCATGGAGACCCGCCGTGGAATCTCAACTCGAACAGGACCTCTCCGAGCTGCTGGCGATTGCCGCGGGCATCATCGAGGAGGGTCGCAAGCCGACCGAGAAGGAGCGCACGCACTTCGCCGAACTGAAGGCGCGCGTCGATGCGGCGCCTGCCACCTGGCGGGATCGTCTGTCCGACGGCATCGACCGACTGGCTGCGGCGCTCGAGGGGATGGGGCTCTAGCGGTCCAGCTCCGGCCGAGCACGGTCTACGGAATCGGCTCCTCGGTGTCGACGACCTCGTAGCCCGCGTACTCCGGGTGGCCATCCAGCGTGCCCTGCGGCGAGCGGGCATCGCGGTGCGCGTTCACGAACGCCTCGGAGTTCGTCCAGTCGACGAACGACTGCTTCGCAGTCCAGACCGAGTGGGAGATGTAGGGCGTGATGCCCTCGCTCGTCTCGCCCCGCAGCAGGCTGAAGGTGATGAACCCGGGTTCATCGTTCACCAACCGCTGGCGCGTACGCCAGATCGTCTCGAAGCCCTCTTCGAATCCCTCGTTCACACGGAAGCGGTTCATGGCAACGAACATGCGGTCCTCCGCGACCGAGCCTACCAAGCCACGCGCCATGTGCGTCTCCGGACCGAACGCGCTCGCCGCGCGCTGCGTCAGGACGAACGCTCCGCGTCGGCAGAATGCAACGAACCCGCCCACGGAGGGCGCAGTCGCCCTGCGCAGGTGCCGGGGCTGGTTTCCGGGCGAACGTCCTCGCGAGTCATCGAAGCACTGCCCCACCGGAGCCTCCCCTCCACAGCGTGCAGACCCGCGACTTGCTACACTCGCGCACTCATCCAAGGGAGCACGCCATGGTCCGCCTCTTCGTCCGTCACGACGTAACCGACTTCACAACCTGGAAGCAGGCCTACGACGCCTTCGACAGCACCCGCAAAGAGATGGGTGTGCGGTCGCACGCTGCCTACCAGTCGACCGACAACCCGAACAACGTCACGGCCTGGCACGACTTCGAGACGCTCGACGCGGCGCAGGCCTTCGCCGGATCCGACGAGCTGCGCGGCGCGATGGAGAGCGCCGGCATCTGCAGCGAGCCGATGATCTGGTTCGGGACGCAGGCGTAGGCCACCCCAGCATGAATATGCGCGTCTTTCTCATCGTCCTCTTGGCGCTGAATGCCGTGGTCCTCGCCGGGCAGCTCTGGCCCGAGGCTGCGCCGCCCTTCGCGCGGTCGGTCAACATCGTCTTTCTCGTGATGACGCTCTTCTTCTTCGTGAGCGCGCTGCGCAAGAACGCGCCCGACACCTAGCCCACGCGGCCGCGAAGACTAGCGCTCGACGTGAACGATCACGCCGTGCTTGCCGACCGCCCAGGCGTGCGATCCATCCGCGGTCACGAACACACTGTCCAACTCGACATCTGTCGGGCTCGGCTGCAGCTTCCAGGTATCGCTGCCCCGCGTGCCATGGAGGATCGTCCCACGATCGCCGACGGCCCAGAGCACGGAGCCATCGGCGGAACCCGCGATGTCACTCGGCCACTGACTGCGCTTCTGAACTTCCCAACTCCGCCCCCGATCCGTGGAGTGCAAGATCTCCATATGGCCCGTCATCCACAGGTCGTCGACACCCGAGACACCGTACACACCAAACAGCATGCGGTTCTGCCCCCACTTGAAGTGACTCCAGCGATGGGTCCACGTGGACCAGGACCTTCCGCCGTTCTCCGAGCGCATCAGCATGTCGTTCTCGGCGCGCAACAGCATGGTCTCGTCATGATCGTCCATGTACAGGCTGCCGAAGTACTCACGCCCCTCAAGGCGCAGCGGCGACCAGGTCTTGCCACCGTCGCTCGAGCGCTGGTAGGCGAACTTCTCCGGCCGCTCGTCGGTCCGATCGTCCGAGCGAAACCACAGCCAGCGAAAATCGGGCGTGGCGCGGATCCGGCCTAGCCTTCCCTCGAACTCGAACTTCGGCTCCGTCCAGGCCCTGCCCCCATCCTCGGAGTAGAAGACGGTCGAGCCCGTGATGTGGCGACCGGCCTCCCAGTGGTCCTTCCAGCCGTAGACCCACAGACGATTGCCTTCGGGTCCGACGGCAATGCTCGAGTAGTGGTAGTCGCCGCCCGTGCGCTGCGGGGTCCAGCGCTTGCCGAAGTCGGTGGAGTGCAGCAGGGTGCCGCTCCCGCCGACGATCCACAGCTTCGAGCCGTCGGGCGTGCCGGCAATCTCCGAGAGCCAGGTGTCCGTGGGACTCTCTTGGAGATGCCACTGCCCTCCATCCCAGTCCGGCGGGCGGGTCAGCAACCAGATCGCGACCACGGCCACGAGCAGCAGTCCGGCGCCGCTCCACCACGGCCACCCGATGCTCGCGATGCGCGCGGGATCGCAGCGGGCCAGCCAGCGCCCCCCGAACAGCGCGGCAAGCGCCCAGGCGAACGGAATGACGAGTGCTGCCAAGAAGTCCGGCAGGGCCTCGTGGCCCGCGAAGTCGAGGAGCACGAAGAGGATGATGACGCTGCCGAACACGAGCAGGATGAGTACCCACTTGCCGATGGACGCGAGTACACGCCCGACGCTCGGCAGGATCCTGCTCATGGCGGTTGCAAAGCGCACCGCCCGAGCATAGCCCGAGTGCGGGAGTCGGCTCAGCACGCGCTCCGGGCCAATCGGCCGTGCAAGCTTCACGGGCATGCTGCGCCCCGTACTCGACTCCGACATCCCCCCTTCTTCGAGCACCAACGCGACGACACCGCGCGACACATGGTGGCCTTCGTCTCCGAGGACGGCGAAGACCACGCTCCAGCTCCCTCCGCAGCGCTTAATCCGGCTTCGGCCGCAGGCGGATGAGACCCACGACCGCGATCACGAACGTCAGGGCCATGAGGATCCGCAGCACGGTGAGGTAGCCATCCCACGTCCGGTCAAACAGATCGTGCACGAAGTCGATCGTGGCGTGAATGCAGACGAGCGGCCACATCCCGATGCGGTCCCGGGCGACGCCCAGGGCAAGCCCGATGGGGAACACGACGAAACTGGCCTGCCAAAGCCCGAGGTTCAGATGCACGACCGCGAAGAAGACGGTGGCGATCACCACCGCCACGCGGGGGCCCAGGACCGCCAGGCGCGCCTGGATGAGGCCACGAAAGAGGAACTCTTCCCAGAAGCCGATGCAGATCGCAGTCAGGAGAACGACCGCGATGTAGGCGCCGCCCTCCGAGGTGAAGGGCCCGCGCACCACGTTCACGAACATCAACGGCAAGAACATGAGAAAGACCGCCGGCTGGGCGGGCCTTTGCCAGGCGAGCAGCCGGCGCTTGCCGAGGACGAGCACAAGAACCAGGACGGCCGCGGCGTTGAGCGCCACGGTGATGAGATGCGTCAGGGGGAGCGCTGACTCGACGCCCAACGCGCGCCACAGCCGAGGTCCGATGATCTGGGGCAGCGTGCAACCCAGCGGGATCCACAGGCCCACCACCGTCAGGGCGAGGAGCGCCTGCTTCCCATACGCCCACCGACCGACCGCGCCGCCTGCAGCGGGCGTCCCCTCGCGTGCTTCCATGAAGTCCCTGCCCGTACTCTCGAGATCCGCGGTTCGCCTGTCGGTGCGCGGAGTGTAGCAAGGCCGCCTTCGACCTTTGGCGCCGACCGCTCGTGCCCGCATGCCCCGTCCCCCACAGCGTCGGTGCACGCGAGCCGGTATTCGTGGGCCTCCCAGTCAGGCGCGCGCTGGTCCGCGTGCCCGTCTGCGGCGATGATCCGGCGGACATGCCGCCGCACGACGCCAGCTCCGAAGCCTGGGATCGCCCTCCGCGGCCGTCCGTGCTGTCTGACCCGTACTACGAGCACGGCGAGGAGCGCTGCCGCGGGTTTCTGGCGATGAACGACGCCGACCTCACCTGGCACCACTTCGCTCAGTTCTTCGGCCCCGTGCCGGCCGGCACGTTCGACGAGGTCGCCTACTTCCTCCCCCTCGCCTTCCGCCACATGCAGGCCAAGCGCGACGGCTACGGCGAGAATCTCGCAGGGTTCGTCTACTGGCTCTCCGACAGCCAGGACGACCTCGCCCGGGTCGGGGCCACCGCGATGGTGACAGCGGAGTTGCGGCGCACGCTCGACGCGTGGACCGAGACGTTTCACGTCACGCACCATGACAAGGACGCCTGCCGCGCCAAGGGCTGGACCCTGGACTACGCCGATCATGTCGATTGCTCGGAGGACGTTGCAGAGTTGGTCCACGGCCTCGTGAAGCAGAAGGCGTTCGCTGAGGTCGCCGAGGCGTTCATCGCAGGGCTCGCCGCCTCCGACGCTGCCTCCGAGGCTGCGTGGTACCTCGAGTTCACGCGCTGGCAGGAGGATGGGCTCTGCCACTGCATCACAGGCGTAGCGACTCCTCCCGAGGAGGAGGATGAGATGATCCAGGGACTGAGCGAGATCTTCTCCGAGCAAGGCCTCCCGTTCGACGAAGAAGAGATTGAGAGCTTCCGACGGACGTCTCGAGAGAGTGACGCGGTCAAGAGCGCCGCCATCCTCGAGCTGGTGCGTAGCCCGAGCCTCCGCAGCGCAGCCCTCGCGCGGGTCAAGGCGAGCGACCTCTTCGATCCCGCAGCCACGTACTGGATCGATCTTCGGCGGGTGCTTGGCCTCGAGGACTGACGGGCTCCGAGCGACAAGCCCAGCGGGCGGTTGCCCAAACCCGGAGCACTCCCATCGATTCGCCTCACGCCTGGCGCCTTGTGCGCCCAACCGGTGCCCAATCGGCTTTCTCGACGCCCCGAGGGCCTGCGCGCTCCGCTCGGTGCGATCCTGGGGGGTCGGAGGCCTACGGCCGCCGCGAAAGGAGCCGCCCATGGCCAATCTACAACTGTCCGAGATCCGCGCCGAGCAAGTAGCCATGCAGGCGGACTCGGGTGCGACCACGGTCACACGCGATGCGCTCGCGACCCAGTACCACAGTCGGAACGTCGAAGCGGTCGGCACGGTCGAAGACGTCTCCGGGCCGGCCGATGAACTCACTGTCTTCCTCGCCACCGGAGGCGAGACGCTGACCTGCCCGCTCGTGCGGGTCCGAGGGCGCACGATGGAGAGTGCGTTGGCCGAGGTCCGCAGCTGGCGCAAGGGCGACCAGGTCCGGGTGGAGGGCAAGCTTCTCTGGAAGACCTTCGACGCCGAGATGCAGATCGACGTCGTCGCCGCAGCCAAGGAGCCGGCAGCCGCCTAGTAGCGCCACGCTCCCGCCTCTGCACGCTGCCCGCTTTCGCCCCACGCGCGCCTTGCACGATGTAAGGCGCGGCTGCACTTGACGCGGCGATCACCTTGGCCGGCCACCGGGGTGCGCGAACACCCGGCGCGGAGCAAGCCCCAGTTTCTTCCGGGTGCCAGGGCGACCCGCGCCGCGCGGCGCGGCTGGCGGCCCTTGGCCCCACGTTTGCATTTGGGGTGCCGAGTCGACTCATTCAACACCGCGCCAAGGCCACGACCCGGTGGATGGGGAGATGCATGAGTTACTACATTCGCCAGCACAACAACCATGTCTCTGGCCCCCACACCGTTGACGACATTCGACAGTGGATCAAGGAAGGCAAGGTGCGCGAGAACATGGAGTTCTCCCCCGATGGCCACGAGTGGATGTGGGGCGTCGAGTTTGTCGAGCTGTTTCCGCCCGCCATCCGGAAGCGCCGCGCTCGCCGCAGGCGCTAGCCACCGAAGGGCCCCGCAAGCACATCGCCCAGGACGTTGGCGGCATGCCGCGCATCGCGCGCGGTGAGCAGGGGACCTGCGCTGAGGCGGACGGCACCCTCCGGTGCGCTCCCGAGCGCTGCGTGGGCCTGCGGCGCGCAGTGCAGTCCGCTACCCACGACGATGGACTCTGCACGAAGGGCGTCCGCGAGGGCGCCTGATGAGCGGCCCTCCACGGTGAAGGCGACGGTGGGCAGGCGCCGCGCGGGATCGCGTACGCCGAGGATGCACACCTCCGGCCGCCGCTCGAGCTTGTCGACGATGCGCTCGATCAGCGCCCGCGCCCGCTCCAATCGGTCAGCCTGTTGCGGCGCCGCGAGCCAGTCCAGGCCGGCCGCAAGACCCGCGAGCGCCGCAAGGTCCACCGAGCCGACATCGCAGTAGCCGGGCATGGGCGTACAGTTCGCGGCCGCGTCCCCCACCGCGCACACCGCCGCCGGTGTGTTCATCGACACGTGCGGTGCGACATAGAGCCCGCCGATGCCCCACGGCGCATGCAGGCCCTTGTGGCCGGCGAAGGCGAACAGATCGACCCCAAGACGCGGCAGGTCCAGGTCCAACCAGCCGCACACCTGCGCGCCGTCGAGCAGGCAGAGTGCGCCATGCTCGTGGGCGAGGCGGACGATCTCGGTAACGGGCAACAACTCACCCGTCACGTTGCACGCAGCGGTCATCGCGACAAGCCGTACGCCGCCGCGTGCGAGCTCGGTCTCGAGCAAGGCGAGGTCGAGCGGGCCGTCTGCAGCGCGCGGCACGTGCATGACCTCCACACCCCGCGCCTCCAGAAGCTGTGCGGGACGGGCGAGAGCGTGATGCTCGAGCGCGCTCGTCAACAGGCGGTCCCCCGCGGCCCAGGGGTGGTCGGCGATCGCGACCGAGAGCGCCGACGTGCAGCCTGGGGTGAGCAGGAGTCGCCCGGGGTCGGCAAGCCCAAAGGCACGCGCCACGCGGGCATGCGCGGCATGAAACCGTGCGGGCCACGAGCCGGGCCCCTCCTCCAACACACCACGCGCAGCCGCGAGCACGGTCGCCGGCTTGGGCCAGCTCGTCCCCGCTTGGTTGAGGTGGATCATCGCTGCGAGGATACGCGAGCGCCCGGCAGTGGCTGCGGAGCGCGCAAGGGGCCACCAGGTCCCACGAGCCGATCCGTCACGGTCCTCATGGTCGGCATCGTGCGCACTCTACTCAATCCCTCTCCGTAGCCCCCCGGAGTGACCGCCCCCGAGCGCAGCGCGAGTAGACTCCATGGCGCTCATGCTCGGAACGTACACCAGCGCGGAGTTTCTTCAGTTGCCAGAGGGCTTCCCCGCGCAACTCGTCGAAGGCCACCTCGTGCGCGAGCCCGCGCCGGCATTCGGCCACCAGCGCATCGCGGGCGACATCCATGCCGTCGCGCGTGCGCTGGTTGGCCATCGCCGCGCGGCGATGGCGCCGGTCGACATCTTGATCGACGCCCTCAACGCCTACCAGCCCGATGTCGTCGTGTTTCGTGATCCAATCGACGACGACACGGCACCGAGCGACCTCCCGTGTCCCCTGTTGGTGGTCGAGGTCCTCTCGCCTTCAACCGCCGAGCGGGATCGGGCCGTCAAGCGGTTGCGCTACCTTGAAGCGGGGATCGAGGAGGTCTGGCTGGTCGACGCCAACACGCAGAGCGTGGATGTCTACGACCAGCACCGCCACCGCCACGTGCCGCGCCGTGGAGCTGGGACCCGGTCCATCGAGTCTCGTGCACTCAAGGGCTTCGAGCTGGACCCGAGCCTCTTGTTCCAGAACTGAGCAGCGCCGTCCTGCTCGCTCACGGCCTGTGGCGCGCGACCATCGTCAGTCCCTGAAGTTGATCGGCGCGCAGCCGCGTGGCGTGCTCACCCGCGGGGTCGAGCGCCTGAATCTCGTGGTGCCAGCGCAGGCCCTCGTAGAGCACGCGAAGCGACAGCACGCGCCTTGACGAGTTACGCAGCGTCTCGCTCGAGGCCGCCTGGCCGAAGCCCGCCAGGTACTCCGCGATCACCGCGGCCTTGCGCTCGGCGTCGTTCCAGCAGGAGTCGAGCAGCCGATCGAGACCAAAGAAGGGATGCCCAACCACGGTGTCGCTCCAGTCGAGGAACACGACCCGACCGGCGTTCCAGACAAGATTCTCCGGAACGAGATCCTGATGGACCAGCGTCGCGGGGACACCGTCGCCCGCGAGCTCGGCGCAGGCCTCCTCGATGCGCGGCAGGCGACGCTGGAGGCTCTCTCGATCAGCCGCCTCGAGCTCGGGAGCGGCGTGTTCGATCATCTCGCACAAGGCGGAGAACAGTCGCGGGCCGCGGAAGTCGCGGCAGCCGAGCGCTACCCATTCGTCGGGGCCGAGTCCGGTGTTGCGCTGCAGGTCGCCGAACGCCCCCGCGACAGCCCGCCAGACGTC
Organism: Planctomycetota bacterium; assembly: GCA_029259795.1. Classification (GTDB taxonomy): domain Bacteria; phylum Planctomycetota; class PLA2; order PLA2; family JAEUHO01; genus JAHEIK01. Next base: position 3,343 of record JAJDEM010000138.1, on the reverse strand, counting down.
GGTGCTCTGCTCGTCGAGACTTGTGGGGCCGGTCGGTCCCGCGTCGCGCGTCAGGCTCCAACCACGATCCTCGTCCACGCCGAGGAGCGGGGCGACCTGCGAGGGGCGGCTCTGAGCCAAGCGGGCCAGAATCGTCGCCTCCGACGCCGGCAGGATGTGATCGGCCTTGAAGTAGACGATCCCCGCCTTGGTCATAAGCCGCACGACCGTCGAGCGAGCGGTCTCGCGCACGGTCTCGGCCGCCTCGCACGCCGCCGGCAAGAGCTCCTCGATCCAGTCGACTGGATGGCCCGCCAATGCCGTCAGAGGGGGAAGCGTCCGCCACATGACCGGATCATCGCACCCGGGAACGAGCCAGCAAACTCCATCGATCTCCAGACCAGCGACACATCACGTTGCGGGGCGTTGCTCACCCATCACAGCTACGATTGGCGCGGAGGGGGTGACATGCAACGCACCGGAATGATCCTTGGCATCGCCGTTGTGCTCGCTCTCTCTTGGTGGGCCACCCGCTCGCCTCCTGAGGCGGAGTCACCTCCAGAGGTCCCGGATCTCGGCGCCACGACGCACGGTCCGCACCTGATCGGCCGCGAGGCTACGAGTGCACGCGAGGGCCCGTTGGATTCGACGGCCGAGGACGCGCCGGCCGAGCCCGAGCCCCTCAAGCCGCGCAAACGGATGGTGGTCGAGAGCGATGACGGGGATGAGGAAGTCGAAGAGGAGCGGTGGCCGCTGCGGCCGGAACGGACGATCACGGGACGCGTATGGGGAGCCGACGGACGCCCCGCCGAGGGCGTCCAGGTCACCGCCATGCCGGAGGCACACCCGCTCGGCACGTGGCGGAAGAGTGTGACGCGCGGTGATGGCACGTTTCGCCTGCCGCGCCTCGACAAGGATCGTGACTATCGTGTGCGGACCGAGTTCAGCCCCGTAGGCGGGCGCAGGGACCGGCTGCGTGTCTACTCGCGAGTCGTGCGCGCCGGTGCGGAGGATGTCGAGCTCCGACTCGTGCAACCGGCGTACATTCGCGGCCGCATCTTGGACAAGGACGGCAAGCCCCTGGGCAACATCGCGATCTCCGCAATGCCCATCGAGAACGACCCAGTGCTTGAAGGCAAGACGCTCATGCGATCCGATCCCAAGGGTCGCTTCACGCTCGGACCGCTACCGCCCGGGGAGTACAGGATGTTTGGCTGGTCGTCCGACCCGCGCACCGGACGCACCGACGAGGTTCTGGTTGTGGCACCGGCCAGTGACATCGTCTTGCAGTTCGGACAGAGTCTGACCCGGACGGGAACCCTCATCGGCGCTGACGCTGCGCACTTCCGGTTCGCATGGATTGCCACCAAGCCCGACGGTACACAGACCCACGCGCACGGCCACGTTGCCGAGGATGGGACGTTCGAGATCGGCCCCATGAAGGAACTTCCAGGAAGCGCGTACTTCTACCATCGCGAAAGCAACCGGTGCGCGCTCGTCGAGGCATTGCGGCCGGGCACGCAGCACATCACCGTCACACTCCACGAGGGACTCTCGATCAGCGGACGAATCCCTAGCGGCGCAGGCGGCATCGTGTACGTGACCTCGTCGGCATTCGGATTCCAGCGACATCCGCGCGTGGAAAAGGACGGCCGCTTCCGCGTCGTGGGTCTGCCAAGCGGCTCGTACATGCTGCGCTACTTCGCGCCAGGAGAAACCAAGCTGGGTCCGCCCATCAGCGCCGACGCGGGCGAGGAGGATGTGCTGCTGCACAAGCGCAGGTAGCGGCCGAGTTGAGACACTGAAAACGGCGCACGTGCGCCGCGGGGGATGGGTACCGAGATTGGTACCAGGTCTCTTCCTGCGGTCGTTGTGCTTGGTTAGGCGAGTCGCCCCGGAGAGTCGCGCGACGGACCGGTCATGCGCGAAGCAACACCGCCGATCTGGACGCCCTCGCCGCGCGAGCTCTCGTTCGCGACTGAGCCTGAGTGCCCCCGCGAGCGCCTCGGGCGTGCGCGGAGGGGTGCCCGCTCGCCGCAGGCAGCCGCGGCACGCGCGTCCCCGCGCGCCATCCGCCGCAAAGCCCTGATAATGGACACGACGGCGCACGTGCGCCGCTGCATTTAGGCCCAAAGCCCCGGCGGACGCGCGCGAGAAGCACATCCGCACTTGATCGATAGTTGTCTTTTGTTAGTGTCAATGCTGACCGCAGCCCGTTGGAGGCAACCCATGGAAGCGGTCCAAACCAAGCGCGCGGCGTCGCTGGTCGAACTCCAAGCGGGACTGACCGCTGACGAGGTCGGGAAGCGCCTCGAGGTCTGTCTGCGCCACACCGAGGTCGGGCAGCGCGGCCTGGCGTTCTACCTCGCGGACATGGACACGCGACGCCTCCACCAAGCGGTCGGGTACAGCAGCGCCGTCTTCTTCGCCGAGTCGCGCCTTGACCTATCTCCGCGCCGCGCGCGGGAGTTGATCTCGATCGGGCGCAAGCTCGAGGACCTACCTGCCATCGACGAGGCCTTCTGCCTCGGCGAGCTGTCGTGGTCGAAGGTCGTTCGCCTCGCGCGTGTCGTCACGCCCGAGCACGAAGCACGTTGGCTCGAGCGGGCACGCGCCCTCAGCTGCAAAGCCCTCGAGCTGGAGGTCAAGCTGGCACGCCCGGGCGCCGCACCGCGTGCAAGCGGTGACCGCAAGGGCCTCCCCGAGATCGTGTTCGATGTGCGCGCGCGGGTGCCCGCGCTGGCGCATCGGAAACTGGAGCTCGCCAAAGAGAAGCTCAGCGCCGAGCGCGGCGAGGCGATCGACGATGCCGCGTTCCTCGAAGCGGCTGCGGAGCTGATCCTGCAGACGCGCGATGATGGCACGGTCAAGGGGCGCGAGCCCGTCGACGACTCGCTCTACAGGGTGGTGCTCACCGCCCAGGGCGACGCCTCGGAAGGCCTCTGCGTCGAGAGCGAACTCGGGCTCGTCCCCATCGACGCGCCTGTGGGGTCCACCGTGGGCGAGCGCGATGCAGCGAGCTGCCGCGCCGGGGAACGCTCCCAGTTCATCCGCTGTGATGCCGAGCATGTCAGGCCGGATGCATTGTCCGCGGGGCCGCGGAGCGGGGTCGATTTCCGCGACATCCCGACGCCGCCGCGACTTCGCAAGCGCGTCATCGCCAGGGATGGAGGTGCGTGCCGCAACTGCAGATCGCGGAGGGGGCTGATGGTCCACCACATCCGGTACCGCTCTCGCGGCGGGCCGACGGAGGCCGCGAACCTCATCACGCTCTGCACCGCCTGTCACGCCCTCGTGCATGCCGATCTGCTCGAGATCCTGGGGGGCCACGAAGGCCGCTCGACCCTTCTCGCGCGACACGAAC
>JAJDEM010000137.1 GCA_029259795.1 Planctomycetota bacterium | reverse complement strand
CGGGCCGGAGGCACGGACGTAACGCCTGGCCGCGGGGCTTCGCGTGCGGTTCGGCCCCCTCGGGGCCGACAACGGGCCGAGCCAGCGAGGCCTGTTGAGCACGCGTGAGCCCCCCAGTAAACGACGCCGATTCGCAGGCGTCGGCCGCCGGCCGTGATGCCCGAACCACAGGGACCTCGATGCCCAACCCGCGTTCGCACGCAGGCTCCGGCTCGTAACCGCTCGCGGCTGGCACCGTCCGAGCTTCGGGCCGCCTTCAACGCGACCCTCCGACCCGCCCGTCAGGGCGGAACACCGGCCAGCACCACCCGCCCGCGGCAGGCACCGCCCAAACCTCACGCCGCCCTCAACGCGACCCCTCCGACCCGCGCGTCAGCGCGGAACTCCGGCCAGCACCCACCCGCCCGCGGCAGGCACCGCCCAAACCTCAAGCCGCCCTCAACGCGACCCCACCGACCCGCGCGTCAGCGCGGAACTCCGGCCAACACCCACCCGCCCGCGGCGGGCCCCTCCCAAACCTCAAGCTCCCACCACCGCGACCCCTCTGACCCGCGCGTCAGCGCGGAACTCCGGCCAGTTGCACCCCCCCGACCCGCCCCTCAGCACGGAACGTGGTCCAGCAACTCCCTAAAACAGCAGCATCTGGCTGAACGGCTCGCGCAGCGCCAAGGCGCCGGTAAAGCGCAGCGCGGTATCAAACTCGTCGCCATCGGTGTCGATGCGGACGACCTCGCCTTGGCCGCGCAGATTGACGAGCGGCGGGTGGCGGGCGTCGTTGGCGTCCTGCACCGTGATCTCGACGTCCACGGCTGTGCCCAACGTGAGCGATGTGGGCAGGGCGCCATGGGCCCGCAGGCCGCCAGCACTCACGTCGACCAGCTCCGCCTGGAAGAAGCCCGCGCCGGCCCGCGGCTCAATGCGCACACGTGCAGCTACGGGGATCCTTCGATCCCGGCGGCGCTCCTGAGCATGCGGACGGTGGTCAACCATGCCAAGCCATTCGCACGCATCGTGCCCAGCGAGCCGGCCCCAAGTAATGGCCCTCTCGCTTGCAGGGAGGGCCGCCGCCGTCCAAAAGCGTGAACGTGTGACCGATCCGATCGACGAAGTGACTCAGACTGAGACGCCGGCCGCTCCCTCGCGGCCTTGGCCGACCCGGCCCTCGTGAGCGCCCAGCAACGCAAGCACCACCTCGATCACGCGGGCCTGCTCGGCCTCGGTCATGCCCGGGAAGCAGGGCAGCGAGAGGATGTCCTCGGCCAGGGCGTCGGCGTTGGGGCACGCATCCGGGGCGTAGGGAACGAAGCACGACTGGCGGTGCAGCGGCATGGGGTAGTAGACCCCGCAGCCGATGCCTGCGGCGCGCAACGCCTCCATCATGCGGTCCCGCCCGGGCACCCGGACGGAGTAGAGGTGCCAGGCCGAGTCGCCGCCGGCCGGCAGGCGCTGGGTCTGAATGGTCGTGTCGGCGAATGCCGCGTGGTAGCGAGCGGCGATCGCCCGCCGCTGGGCGGTCCAGGTGCCGATGAAGGCGAGCTTGGCGCCCAGGAAGGCAGCCTGCAGCTCGTCCATGCGGCTGTTGGTGCCGACCGCCTCGTGATCGTAGAGCTTGCGCGTCTGGCCGTGATCGCGGAGCGCGCGCACGGTGGCCGCCAACTCGTCGTCATCGGTGGTCACCACCCCCCCATCACCAACGGCGGCGAGGTTCTTCGAGGGGTAGAAGCTGAACGTGCCCGCATCCACGAGGGCGCCGGCCTTGCGCCCGTCGAGCGTGGCGTGCACGGCCTGGGCGGCATCCTCAAGGACGAAGACCCCCTCCGGCACGACATCCCGCAGCGCCGCGACATCCACCGGGGCACCGAAGATGTGGACAGGGATCACGGCCGCCGTGCGCGGCGAGAGTCGCGCCGCAACCGAGGCCGGGTCGAGGTTGAACGTCTCCGGGTCGACGTCCGCAAACACGGGGCGGCCGCCGGCATTCACGACAGCACCGGCGGTCGCAACGAAGGTGAAGGTCGGCAGGATCACGTCCCGGGCATCGGCCGGCCGCTTGTCGAGCACGGCGCGCAAGACCAGGTAGAGCGCATCCGTACCCGAGTCCACCGCAACCGCGTGGGCCGTACCCGCATCGGCCGCAAACGCGGTCTCGAAGGCCGCGACATGCGGACCCTTCACGTAGTGATGGCTGCGGAGCACATCGATGGCAAGCTGTTCGGCCTGGGGCCCCCACTGCGGGTAGACGCGCGCAGGGTCCATCAGCGGCACGGAAGCGACCGGCGGCGCCGCTTCGCTCGGGGCCTCACGGCCGGAGGAGGGCGGAAGGAGGTCACCCGTGGGCGACGCGTCGATGTCATGGCGATCGGTCACGGGCGGATTCTCTACGGACTTCGGTCACGGCAACATCAGAAACCCGATCCCTGGCACCCCCCCGGGCGTCTGAAGCCTAGCGCAGGCGGAGCGGGATCTCACGGCCGCCCTCGCGCAGGGAGCGCTCGGCCCCCTCGAGTACGCGGGCGACCCGGACCCCATCCTGACCCGGCGTGGCCAGCGGCTCGCCGGTCTTGATGGCCTTGAAGAAGGCGCGCAGCTCCTCGCGCAGCGGCTCGCGCGCGGCGATCTTGGGGAAACTCGAGACCGGGGGCTTCACGGGCCCACGTGCGGGCGGCGGGACCTGGGCCCGGATGACCTCGACCTTCTGCTCGGCTCGCATGTCGTCGAAGATGGCCATCGCGCCCGAACCCACCACGCTGATCCGGCGGATCTTGAGCGGCTCGAGCCAGGAGAGATGCACCTGCCCGAGCACACCTCCCGGGAAGCGCAGGCCCAGAAAGACCACATCTTCCGCATGGGGCTGGATGTGACGCGCGCCGCGCGCCTGAACGGCCACCGGCCAGGCGCCCAGCAAGTGCGCCATGATGCTGATGTCGTGCGGCGCGAGGCTGGCCAGCGCCCCCTCATCGGTGCGCACGCGCCCGAGGTTGGTGCGCCGGCAGTGGATGTAGCGGATGTCGCCGAAGGAGGCGGTGCGGGTTGCGCGTCCAAGCGCCTTGACGGCGGGGTGGTGAATGAGGATGTGACCCACCCCCAGCAGGACCCCGGCACGCTTGGCCCGCCGGACGAGATCTTGCGAGGTCTGCACACAGGTGGTCAGGGGCTTCTCGACAAGCACGTGCTTGCCCGCCGCGATCCCCGCGCGCGCAACCTCGTGATGCGTCGGACCCGGACTCGCAACGATCAGCGCATCGAGACGCGGGTCCGCCAAGGCTTCGGCGACGGTGGCGACGCAGCGCGCCTTCGGCGCGACGGTCTGGGCAGCTGCCAAGCGCTCCGGGTCCGGATCGACGACCCAGTCAAGGCGCACCCCGGGCATGGAGGCGAGCGTTCGAACGTGATTGCGGCCCCACTGTCCGGCGCCGGCGACGGCAGCGTGGATCAATCGTCGGACTCCGCGTGCGCTTCCTTGGCAGCCGTAATGGCCTTGAGGAGCCCCGGCGCACGATCCGCCGGAGCCGCACGATAGAGCGCCCACGCCGCGGCAAAGGTGGGCGGGTCACCCGCCGCTTGCAGCTCGATCTCGACGGCTCGCTCCCAGCGACCTGCGCGCTTGGCGGCGTCGGCCTCCTGGGTGATCAACGCCCGGGTCTCGGGCGTCAGGTCGCCGTCGCGCTCGCGCAGCGCGGCCAGCATGGAGCTGGTGTGGCCGCTTCGCCCACGGAGCGCAAGCAGGGCGATCCGCTCCAGCTGGGCGCGATCGGCGCCTGCGGCCACCTCCTGCTCCCAGGCGAGATTGAAGCGCTTCTGGGTCAGGGCCTTCTCGACCTGGAGCCGCACGGTGTCCTTCTCGGCGCTGCTGAGCTTGGGCGCGTCGCCGCTCAGGCTCCCGACGCCGGAGCACGCACCCAGACCGGCCGCGAGCAGCGCGGCCAGGGCTGCGACCCAGATCGCGGCACGGGGAGAAGGCCAGGGGCGGTGGCTGGTCATGCGGGGAGGATAGCAGCCCAGCGGAGAACTGGATGCAGCGCGTTGTGGGGCCTCGGAAGTCCCGGCGGGATCGGATCGCGCCAACCGCCGGGGATTGGGGGTCGTGGCCTACCATGGCACCAATGCAAGCCGACTCCGACCCGGACGCCCAGCCGTCCTCCGCCCCGATTCGCAAGAAGGACATCATCAAGCGCGAGTTGCTCGATGATCACGCCATCTTCGTCGTCAAGCGGCTCCAGCGCGAGGGCCATGAGGCGTACCTCGTCGGAGGCTGTGTTCGCGACCTGCTGGCCGGCCTCGAGCCCAAGGACTTCGATGTCGCGGCCGACGCGCGACCGAATCGCATCAAGCGCCTCTTTCGCAGTGCCCGCGTGATCGGCCGGCGCTTCCGGCTCGTGCACATCCGCTTCCCCGGCGACCTCCTGATCGAGACGGCCACGTTCCGCGGCGATCCCGAGCGACTGGCCCGGGAGGCCGAAGAGCAAGAGGAGGCCGAGGCGTCCCAGGGCGGCCGCGGCGGTCGGCGTGGCGATTGGCGGGACTCCGTCGAGAACATCTTCGGCACAGCCGAGGAGGATGCACGTCGGCGCGACTTCACGGTCAACGCGCTCTTCTACGATCCCGTGGCGAACGAGGTCATCGACTGGGTCGGCGGCCTCGCGGACATGGACGCCGGCGTCATCCGCTCCATTGGAGAGCCCTCGGTGCGAATCGCCGAGGATCCGGTGCGCATGCTGCGTGCGGTGCACTACGCCAAGCGCTTGGACTTCAAGCTGGAGCCGACCCTCGCGACGGCGATCGCCGAGCATGCCGGCTCCCTGGCGGATGCCAGCCAAGCCCGCCTCTACATCGAGCTCATCAAGATGCTCTCGCGGGGCTGCGCGCGCAACGCGTTCCGCGAGCTGCACGCGCTCGGCGTCCTCGGGATCTGGCTGCCCAAGCTGACCGCAGCGCTCGATGAGCCCGCGACATGGCCCTCGGAAGGTGGAGGCACCCACGAAGAGGCGAGCCTCGGCGAGCCCGTCGACGTGCCGATCGGGCATGCGACGTGGAACCTGCTCGGTGCGGCCGATCACTTCGGACTCGCGGCGCATCAAGCACCCGAGTCCCTGACGTTGAGCGCGCTGTTCGGCCCGTGGATCCTGCGCACCTGGCGACGCAAGTCGGGTGGTGGCTTCCATGCGTTCATGGACCACTTCGACGACATCTTCCGCCCCGTCGCGCTCCGCATGAGCATCCCCCGCTGGGCGAGCATGCAGATGCGCGACGTCCTCTGGCTGCTGGAAGACCTGCGCTCGCCCCCGCCGGGCAAGAAGGCGCAGCGTCTGGTCCACCGTCCGGCGTTCGCGGAGGCGCTGGCCTTCCTCGAGCTCGACCTGCGCGCCCGCGCCGCGGACCTCGCGCCGCTGGAGTTCTGGCGCGCCCTGGCCGAGGAGGAGAACGTGGATCTCGCGCTGGTGAAGCCCCAGCGCGCGCGCCAGCCCCGAGGCCGCGCTGGCGGCGGCCGCCGAGGCGGTCGCGCCCGCAGCCGAGGCGGTCGCAGCCGCGGTCGCGGGCGCGGAGGCCAAGGCAGCAAGCGTCGCGGCGGTCAGGAGCGGAGCGCAGACGCGCCCCCGGCGCGTCCGGCCCGTCCGGCACCCGAAGCCTCCGCGTGGGACGATCCGCCGGACTTCTAGGCCACGCCGTGCCCGCCCGGCAGCTACTGGGTGGTCAACCGGGTCCCTGGCTGAGCAACCGGGTCGCTGGCTGAGCAACCGGGTCCCTGGCTGAGCAACCGCGCTACTTGATGATCCAGAGCGTCACCTGCCGCGCGAGACTGCGCGGGACCGACGACACAGGCCACTGGGCGGCCACGAGGCCCGTCCCTGCGTAGGGATGGCCCGGCACCGCCAACTCGATGACCTGCACCTGGGAGCCGCCCGCTTGGAGCGCACCGCGCTCCTTGCCAAGGCGCCCACCGAGGGCCGTCAGCAGGCTCACGTAGCGTTCGTCCGTTCGCGGTGCGACGCGCACGCCCAAGCGGACCAGGGCGCCGGCGAGCGCGGAGGACCCGGCGGCGGGCGACTGCCGCGTGACGGCACCGTCGGTGCCGGTCGCGCTGCGGTCGATCTCGACGATGGGGATCAGCCCCGCCTCGAGTGCCTTCTGGATGGCCGCGTTCACATCGACGCCCGCCAGGTCCGGCACCGTCTGCGTGGGTGCGCTGCCGCGGGCGGGCAACTCGACCTTCGCGGCCGCATTCGCGCCGCGGGCCGTTGCCGGCGGACGCACGATCGGACCCCGACCGCGGGTCGGCGCGTTGTCGAGTTCACCGGAGCCGGCGGGAACCGCGGGACGCTCGCCCGGCGACGGACGGAGCGGCGCGGCGGGCGCCCCCCCGGATGCGCCGCGCGCAGGACCGGTGCCCCCCACGACGACGATCTCGACCCAGGTGCGCCGATCGGCTGTCGAGCCACCGGCGGGCTTCTGCTCGCGAACCTTGCCGACGTCATCGAGCGGCCCCCCGCTGTAGGTCGTCCGCACGAGGAAGCTCTCAGCACGCAGCGCGCGCTCGGCCTGCTCGCGGCTCATGCCCAGCACGCTCGGCACCGCGATGCCCGCCGTGGAGGGCGCGCGCGCGACGACCAGGATGACCGTGCCGCCGCGCCGCAACGACTCCCCGGCCTCGGGCCGCTGGCTGAGGACCTGCCCGTCGGGCACATCCGCCGTCGGCTCGAACTCGATGGTGGACCGCAGGCCCGCCTGGCGGACCAAGCCCGTCGCGCCCTCGCGGGAGAGTGCGATCAGGTCCGGCACACGGACCGTCGGCGTCGTGCTGTCGGGCTGCTCCGTCGGCTGTTCGGTCGGCTGTTCGGTCGGCTGCTCCGTCGGCTGCTCGGTCGGCTGCTCCGTCGGCTGCTCGGTCGGCTGCTCCGTCGGCTGCTCGGTGGGCTGCTCCGTCGGCTGCTCGGTGGGCTGCTCCGTCGGCTGTTCCGTCGGCTGCTCGACGGGGGCTGTGTAGCGGCCGATGGTCACGTACACCTGCGTGCCGGGGCTCACGCGCTCGGGCTTGGCCGCGGAGAACTTCGGCAGCTGGGCGATGACCAGCCCGTCCTGGCTCTTGTCGCTCACGGCCGCAAAATCCGGGATCGCCAGCAGATTGAGCGCGTCGAGCGCCTTCTCGGCCGCGGCGGCGGTCATGCCCACGAGCTTGGGGATGGCGACGAGGCCATCCATCGGCTGCTCGGTCGGCTGTTCGGTGGGCTGCTCGGTGGGCTGTTCGGTCGGCTGCTCGGTGGGCTGCTCGGTGGGCTGTTCGGTCGGCTGCTCGGTGGGCTGCTCCGTCGGCAGCTCGGCGGGCTTGCGCGCCACGAAGAGTTCGACTTCGTCGCCGCGCTTGACATGCTTGCCGCCCGCGGGCGACTGCTGCAAGACCGTGCCTACGACATCATCCGGTCCCGCATCGCGAAACTGGGTCACGGGCTGGAGGCCCGCCGCCTTGAGCGCGGCGGCCGCGGCGGCCTCCGTCGCACCGACGAGGTTCTCGACCTTGACCAGGCCCTCCTGCACATTGCCGACGACGATCTGGACCTCGTCCCCGGCGGCGAGGGCTTCGCCCGCGGCCGGGATGGTGCGCAGCACCACGCCGTGCTTGCTGCGATCTTCGACGTCCTGCTGGGTGACGACGTAGCGGTACTCAGCCCCCTGCAACTTGGCGATCGCCTGGTTCTCGCTGAGGCCTCCCACATCGGGGACCTCGGGACCGCCGAACATCTTGGGACCCAGCCAGAACGCGCCGCCGAGCAGGAGCGCCACGACGATGCCTGTGATCGCGAGCTTGCCGCCAGAACCCGAGGCGGCCGCCGCACTGGGACCGGGCTCGAGCAGGAGCGTGTGCTCCTCGTGCGCGCCGGACCCGGGGCCCGCCGTGCAGGCCACGTTCACCTTGGCTTCGCCATCACCATCGGCCGTGACGCGCATCGGAACGTGGAGGCGCTCGAGGCCGACGGGGACCTGATAGCTGCCCCCAGGTCCCGTTCCGCGGAGGTCGAGCGCTTCAATGGCTCCCTCGGTCTTCACCTCGACGGTGCGCTCTTCGGTGGCCACCGGAAACTCGACCTCGAGAACGAACAATGCATCTCGCGTACCGGCGAGACGTTCGGGCAGTGTGATCTTCATCGCAACTCCGCAGACAAGGGTCCGGCCCCCCACGGGACCGACCCAGATCCTACCGGAGGGGACGGAGTGCCCGCCCGATCGGAGCCCGGGCTCCTACTATCGGCTATTGAGCAGCCCGACCCACGCCGTGCCGGTCGCGTGGGGCGTCTCTACGCCCAGCAGATGGCCGATCGTGGGGCAGAGGTCCGCGAGGCTCCGGGGGCCTTGCAAGCGCGGCCGCCGGGCAAGGCCCGGACCGTGGATCACCACGCCCACGACCCGCCCCTGCTTGGACGCGGGCGCCTCGGCGAGGCGTCCGTTGGCATCGGGCTTCTCCGCGCGGCTGCGGTCGGCGACGACGACGAAGGTCGTCTTGCCCCCCATGGCGGGATCCGCCGCCACGGCCGCCTGGATGCGCTTGAGCCCCCGGTCGTTGGCGGCGAGCACCGCGCGATAGCTGTCGTAGGACGCCTGAGCCTGCTCGGCCTCGCCGAGCAGCAGCACGGTGAGCACCGGCCGGTGCACCGCGAGCACCGTGAGCGCCGCGCGGACGGCCTCTTCATCGCGGGGGTTCGGACCGCGATTGAGCAGGGCCTTGCGATCGAGCTCGCGCAGCAGCGCCCGCTCGACCCCCTCCGCGCGCGGCAGCCCCGCGTCGACTTCCCGCGGCAGCCAGACCGACGCGGCGTGCCGACTGATCAGGCGGAGCCGACGCAGCTGCTTCCACGCCGCCGGCTCGATGGGCAGCGGACGCCCGAGGATGTCGAGGAAGCTCTCCAGCGGCTGGGCGAACGGCCCCTGTCCGTACGTCACCGAGGGTGCGAGGACGGCGCCGTACTGAGCATGGCTCGAGTGCGCGAGGTGCAGCCGATCCCCGCCATCAAACGAGACGAACCAGCAACGCTTCTCACCCACGCCTTCGCGCGTGCGCACGTACTCGCAGAGCGTCGGCCACGCAGGCCGCGGCTTCGCGGCGCCGTCGATGGCATCCGCGCGCCCCGTGAGGATGCGCGTCGCGGCCGCATAGGCGTCGGTCGCGCCGGACTCGACCTTGGTCACACTGCGGCCCTCGTCGAACATCGCGGCCAGCGTCGGCATGAGGGTCTTGTCTTGCATGTCGGCCGGGCGCACGCCACCGCCGAGGATCACCAAGACGACGTGGCTTGGAAACGCCGGCGGCTTCACCTTGCCCTTGCCGCCGCGCGCGAGCGACGACGGCGCGGCGGCCGAGAAGACAAGCAGCAGGCAGAGCCCGAGGACGCCTGCCAAGGGGAGCGACCAGCGAATGAGGGGCGAAGACCTCATCGGCAGGCGTACTCCGCGCCCGTCAACAGGGCTTGGATGATGAGCTCCGGTCCGGCGTCCGGGTCCTGGATCGCCTCCCCATAGGCCTTGAGCTCGGCAGGCGTCGGCGGGCGGCCGAGATAGCGCAAGAAGCGGTCCTTGAGCCAGCGAGGAAGATCATAGATGTCGACGAGCAACGGGATGGGCGCCTGCCCCGAGTCGATCATGATGCGCACGATCGCGGCGAAG
>JAJDEM010000136.1 GCA_029259795.1 Planctomycetota bacterium | reverse complement strand
CGTCGATCGCGCGGTCAATCGGCGAGTGCGTCATCCTGCCCCAGCTCCTTGCTCGCCGCTTCTGCCTCCTCGCGGTTCCCGCTGTCAACCCTCTCGAACAGTGCGCCGAGCAACGAGCTGGCAGCGTTCAAGAGTGGGGCGGTGTGTTCCGTGCATTCGGCCTGAAGGTCATCGTCCCGGAGGTCGTCCAAGACCTCTTCGAGCTCCAAGCACAGCTCATGCCACGAAATGCGACGCTTCCTGAGATCCGACACCCGCTCACCGAAGCTGCCCAGGATCACGTCGAGGTTGTAGACGGAGTCCTCTAGCTGTTCGTCGTCGCTACTCTCCGCGATCTCGCTCATCTGCTCAAGCGTGGACATCCACTGGTCCAACGCCGGCTGGAGGGCGTCCACAAAGGCGAGTTGCTGGGTGCGATCCAGATCGGCGAACCGGCGCGTCTCGTCGTAGCGTGCCCAGGCTTGCTGGAGCGATTGCGGCAGCTTCATGGAGAGCCCTACCGAGAGCCCCGGACTCCCGCCAGCCACGCGGTTGGTGAGCGCGTCCCCGTCCGACTTGGCAACGTACTCGGCGACCAGTCGCTCCTCGAGTTCGTAGGCTTCAAGTTCAGTGAGGTCGGCTTCGACGATTTCAACTTCGAACCTGCCACCCAGCGCCTCGACCTTCCGAGTCCAGTCGTCGTTTCGGCTCCCCGCGGTCCATGCCCGACGGCCTACGCCCTTGCCTACATAGAAGACCTCCCCGCCCAGCTCAACGCGGTGCAGGTAGACGTAGTAGCCCCGGAGGACACCGTCGTCGTCGATGTACGGTCGCGGGGGCTGCTTGTCCACTTCGCCATCCTAATCCGACACCGCTGACACCACGTCTAGGTCGAAATGCCTCGTAGCCGTAGTGCGTTGCCGATGACTGATACTGAGCTGAAGCTCATGGCCGCCGCCGCGATCATCGGGCTTAGGAGCACCCCGAACACGGGGTAGAGGACTCCTGCCGCGATCGGAACACCCAGCGCGTTGTAGGCGAACGCGAAGAACAGGTTCTGCTTGATGTTCCGCATCGTGGCCGAGCTCAGCCGCCGTGCGCGGACGATGCCCAGGAGATCGCCCTTGACGAGCGTGACGCCGGCGCTCTCCATGGCCACGTCCGTTCCCGTGCCCATCGCGATGCCGACATCGGCTGCCGCCAGGGCGGGCGCGTCGTTGATGCCATCGCCAGCCATCGCCACCGTGGCACCGCTGCTCTGGAGCTGCCGGACGGCGTTCACCTTGTCTTCGGGTAGGACGTCGGCAACGACTTCGTCGAGACCGAGCTTCTGCGCCACGGCCTCGGCGGTCCTGCGGTTGTCGCCCGTGAGCATCACGATCCGCATGCCCTCGGCGTGAAGAACATGGATCGCCTCGGGCGTTGTCTGCTTGATGGGGTCGGCAACGGCGAGTACGCCAGCGGGCCGTCGCTCCACAGCGGCTAGCATCACCGTCTGGCCGCCGGAGCGCAGCTCGTCGGCACGTGCCGCCAGTCCGGTGGAGTCCACGCCCAACTCGTCCATGAGCTTCCGGTTGCCGAGCGCGACCTCGGTGCCGTCCACGACCCCGATGACGCCGCGCCCCGTCCTTGACTCGAAGCTCTCGACGTCGAGCAGATCGACCCCCTGGTCCTCCGCGCCCCGAACGATGGCCTCGGCCAGGGGATGCTCGCTGCCGCGCTCCAGGCTCGCGGCGAGCTGGAGAAACCTCTCGGCGGACAAGTCCGACATCGGCTCGGCGGAGACGAGTGCAGGCCGCCCCTCCGTTAGCGTGCCCGTCTTGTCCACTACGAGCGTGTCAACGGTCCGGAGGGTCTCGACGGCCTCCGCGTTCTTGAACAGGACACCTGCCATCGCCCCACGCCCTGTCGCGACCATGATCGACATCGGGGTCGCAAGCCCCAGTGCGCACGGACAGGCGATGATCAGGACGGCCACGGCGTTGACGATCGCGTGCGCCATGCGCGGATCGGGTCCAATGAGCGACCAGACCACGAAGGTGATCACGGCAACGACGAGAACGGCCGGCACGAAGTAGCCGGCGACGACGTCCGCCAGCTTCTGGATTGGGGCGCGGCTTCGCTGAGCCTCCCCGACCATGTGGACGATCTGCGAGAGCATGGTCTCCGCACCCACGCGCTCGGCGCGCATCACCAGGGACCCGGTCCCATTCACCGTCGCGCCGATCAGCGCGTCTCCGCGCTCCTTGCTGACGGCGATGGGCTCGCCGGTCACCATCGACTCGTCCACGGCGCTCCGGCCTTCTTCGACGATGCCGTCCACGGGCACCTTCTCGCCCGGTCGGACGCGGAGCCGGTCTCCGACGTGGACGTGCTCGAGAGGAACATCCGCCTCGCCGCCGTTTGGCTCGATGCGCCGCGCTGTCTTGGGTGCGAGGCCGAGCAGGGCCTTGATGGCCGCTCCGGTCTGGCTGCGCGCGCGCAGTTCGAGGACTTGGCCCAGGAGGACGAGCGTGACGATCACTGCGGCCGCTTCAAAGTAGACCGCGACGGTGCCGCCCTCGGATCGGAACGACTCCGGGAAGATCCCGGGCAGCGCTGTCGCGACGACGCTGTAGACGTACGCCACGCCCACGCCCAGCGCGATGAGGGTGAACATGTTCAGGTGGCGCGTTCGTACGGACTGCCAGCCCCGGACAAAGAAGGGTGCGGCGCCCCAGAGAATCACCGGCGTCGTCAAGACCAGAGAGATCCAGGAGACCATCCGCGCGGAGAGAAGCCCGTCCAGCGGGCGACCCGGGATGAGGTCGCCCATGGCCACTATGAAGACCGGCAGGGTAAGAGCCGCGCTCACCCAGAAGCGGCGCTGCATGTCGTGGAGCTCGTGGTCGGCGGCCGCATCGTCGGCCCCGCCGATGAGTTCGAGCGCCATGCCGCAG
>JAJDEM010000135.1 GCA_029259795.1 Planctomycetota bacterium | reverse complement strand
CCTCGGTGTTCCACGGAATCACGCCGCTCCAGACGCCGCATCCAATCAGCAGCGCCAGTACGGCCACGGTCGCCAGGGTCTTCTTCGCCATCAGCACACCTCCTAGGGCCCCGAGCAGGGGCGGAAGGACGCGCGACGGTGGTTCAAGGATGATCATCAGGGCTGCGGCCGATCCGCCGGGCTCGTCTCGGTAGCTTTGCTTGAGGCGCAGGCGCAGTTGCTTGAGGCCCCGCTTGACGTGCGTACGCACCGTCTCGACGGGCATGCCTAGCTGCTGCGCGATCACGCGCGGCGGCAGGTCCTCATAGAAGCGGAGCAGCACCGCTTGGCGGTACGGCTCCTCGAGTGCAAGCACGGCCTCGATCAGTGCGCGACCGAGCTCGACACGGGCGGCCATGTCCGCCGCCGAGTCGACCTCCCCCACAGACCCAGCCGCCCGGTCGCGCCGACGCGCCGCCACCTCGCGGCGAACTCGGTTGGCGGCCTGTCGGCGCGCGATCCCCCCGAGCCATGCTCGGAGAGCTGTCTTCTTTCTGGGTGCGGACTGGAGCGCAGCAAGCCACGTGTCCTGGACTACATCCTCGACCTCCCGGTCCCCTTGCAGCGCAGCGCGCGCCATGCACCGGACAAACCCGGCGTGGGCGAGCAGTGCATCGGCATGGGGTACGGGGGAATCGTTCACGTCCGCACCCTAGTGGTAGCCGACCGGGAAAGCGGTTCAGGGAAAGTGCGCCGGCCGTGCCCGAAAGCACGCGGCGTGCGCCCTGAGCGGGCCTTGACAGTATGCCCGGTGGGGCGGGAGGGATCCAACGAGGGCCGTCCGAGAGTCTGCGTTCGGCCATCAGTGGCGTCACGCCGTCCGGCGGGACGGCTGTCCGGCAGCGGGCTGGCGCGTCTTGTTGACGTTCCTCTCTCCCTGCCAGCGACCGGAGTTTGCGGACCGGAGAACGATGGACGCTCAGGGGATGCCTCCGAGCCAGGCGCCGTCCCGGTGGGGTTGCGGAAATGGGCGCCAAGCGGCGCCGCTTACGGATGACGTTACGAGTTCTTGTGAAGCGCCGCGGATGCGGCCGTGAACTGGTTGATGAGACAGGGATCGCCCGCGCCAAGGACGATGCACGACAGAACATGGTTGGTAGACCGGACCAGGAGGATGTGATGAATCGGATGCAGAGCGGATCGCGAATCGGAGGTATCTGGCTGGGTGCTGCGGTGCTGGCTCTCGTCGCCCTTCTCGCGCCAGCCGAGGCGGCCAAGCCGGGCAGCGCCCCGCTTGTCCTCACGGGAACGGGCGGCTATGCAGAGAGCGCTGTCTTCGACTCGGACGCCGGGCTGGCGGCCGCACAGGGTGAGTCAGCGACCGCCCATGTCGACAGCCTCTCCATACTCCGCGCCCTGGAGGTCGATGCGGACGGCGCACTATACACGGTCTTCTTTGCCCGCGACACCAGCGACACGATCGACACGGACAACGCCACGCTGCCTCGAGAAGAGTTCTCGGGAATCGTGCGCCACGACGGCACGGGCACGTCGATCGTGCACTCGACCGGCTACACCTACGACGGGTTGTCAGGTGCCGCCTACTCCGAAGAGAAGTACTCGGGCGAGTGGCTGCTTGCCTTTGACCGCGTACCTGCCCTCCTAGGAGGCGCCAGCGGCCCGCTTCAAGAGGGCGACCTCGTCGCGCTTCGTTGGGTCGATCATGACCTCGGCAACGCGGAGCCCGAAGACGATGCCGTCGATGTCGTGCACTTCCGCCCGACCTTCGACGGCTCTGGCGCATTCACGGGACTCAGCGAACTGGCCGTGCTCCACACCTTCCCGGTTCCTGGGTCATTCGGCGGCCAGATCGCGTGCGATCCCCTGGGGCAGCTCTTCGTATCGATCTCGGACGAGAACCGCAATCCCGACGGGACCGTCACGCGTCGGTTCTGGATGCTGAGCGACCTCGGCGGGATTGGACTGAAGACGGACTTCGAGCCGCCCTTCAAGATCGAAGCTCACATCGACGTGGACGACGACGGCAATCTCTACGTGCTGGGGCAAGATCATCAGGAGAACAGCGGGGTGATCTTCCAACTCGCGGCAGGGGGTAATCCCGCCACCGACTTCCTCCCCTATGCCAACTTCGACCAGGTCTGCTGCATCAACGGGTTCGAAGCTTGGGGACATGATGGGGGCACCTTCGCCATCGCGCTTCGCCACCCGCGAAAGGGCGAGTACTTCGTAGGACTCGTCGAGCCGGACGCGACCGTCTCCTCGGGTGATCGCATTGCGGACACGGCGATCCGCGCAGCCGAACGGATCACGGCCTCCCCCGACGGCACGATCTACGTGCTCCACACCGACCGCACCTACCTGGGGAACAATAGCTACGGCGTGGCCCGCCAGACCGTGTATCGCCTCGAGCCCGATGCGGGCGGCGGCGGCGGCGGCGGCGGCGGCGGCGGCGGAGGCGGCGGCGGCAACGGCAAGGGCAAGAACAAGTAGCGCGCCGCGTCAACCGATCGAGCCTTGGGGCGCCCGGACGATTCGTCCGGGCGCCCTGTTTGCTTTCCGGATGCCAGGCGTCGCTGTCCTGGACGCAGGGGAACGCCAGGTTGGTACGCCAGGTACCCATCCCCATGGTTGGCGCCCAGGTGACCTCCTGCGTTGAGGCTACGAGTAGAACTCGCAGCCCGCCTCGGCGAGCTCGTCGCCCTTCGCGGCGAGTCCCGCTGCAATCGGCTCTTCCGTGTCGCGGCACCCGGAAGGGCCGTGAGGTGCGGGGGGCGCTCTGGGAGGGCTCTCGCGCCTCCGTTTCCGGCGGCCGTAGATTCGCTGATCAACGCGCTGGAGCGGATCGGGGCCTCGGCTTGCTCGGATTGCATCACTGGGCGTGGCGAGGGGCCGCATGGATTCTTGATTCGGCCTACCTTGGGCACCTTGGCAACGGGAGGCGTAGGCATGGCGGATCAGCAGGCGGGAGCGCCCGAGTCCGCAGCAGCGTATCGCAGCTACCTCAAGGTGCTCGCGCGCGCCCGCCTGCCAGCGGGGCTCGGACGCCACCTGGACGACTCCGATGTCGTGCAGATGACGCTCATGGAGGCCCAGCGGGACGAAGCAGAGTTTCGCGGTCGCAGCCGCGGAGAGAAGATGGCCTGGCTGCGCCGGATCCTCGCGCGCAACCTGGCGGACGCCATCAAGGGCCTGCGCCGAGCCAAGCGCGACATCGCCCGCGACGCCAGCCTGCGCGAGTGCGTCGACCGCACCGCGGCACGCATGGAGCACTGGTGGGCCGACGAGACTGGCTCGTCGCCAAGTGCGAAGGCGCAGCGGGCGGAGCAGGTCGTCGCTCTGAGTGATGGGATCGAGCGTTTGCCGCCCGACCAGCGGGAGGCCGTCGTACTACGGCATCTGCAAGGACAGGACCTACGCGAGATCGCTAGGCTCATGGATCGCTCGACATCGTCGGTCGCGTCCCTCCTGCATCGCGGACTGCGTACGTTGCGCGAGGAAGGCCGCCGGAACGGCGACGCGTGAGCGGATCCGTACCCTTCGATGATGTGCTCGCGTCGTTCTTGGAGGCGCGTGACCGAGGCGAGGACGCCGCGCTGGACACATGGATCGCTCGTCACCCCGAGCACGCCGTCGAGATGCGGGCCTATCTCGAGTCCGAGGGTTGGTTCGACGAGCTGGCTGAGGCGATCCGCACACCCGGTGGAACGCGCGGCGGGGCCGCGCGCGTCATCGCGCCACCGGTCATCGCGGGCTACACGATCCTCAGGGAGATCGCGCGCGGAGGCATGGGCGTCGTGTTCGAGGCGGAGCAGCACACGCCGCGGCGGACCGTGGCTCTCAAGACTCTTCGCGACGCCGTGCTCGCGACCGACGAAGACGTGCGTCGGTTCCGGCGCGAGGCGCAGGCCGCGGCGGAACTCGATCACCCGGGCATCGTGAAGATCCTCGCGCTCGGTGAAGTCGACGGCCGCATCTGGTTCACCATG
Source organism: Planctomycetota bacterium (assembly GCA_029259795.1). GTDB lineage: Bacteria > Planctomycetota > PLA2 > PLA2 > JAEUHO01 > JAHEIK01. The sequence continues at coordinate 9,405 of JAJDEM010000135.1, read as the reverse complement.
CCTCTGGCAGCGGGCGGCAGCCTCGCCGAGCACCTGACCGAAGTCGTGGGGGACCACACTCGTGCCGCGCAAGTCGTCCGGGATGTTGCTCGCGCCGTCGCCCATGGACACGCGCGCGGGATCCTGCATCGCGACCTCAAGCCGAGCAACGTGCTGCTCGACGCGCGCGGCGTGCCGCACGTGACGGACTTCGGCCTCGCGCGACGCTTGGAGCGAGGAGACGAGCACCACACCCAAACGGGCACCGTCCTTGGCACGCCGGCCTACATGGCGCCGGAGCAGGCCCGCGGGGACCTGCTGGCCATCGACGAGCGCACAGACATCTGGGGCCTCGGAGTCATCCTCTACCAGCTGCTCTCGGGCAGGCCGCCGTTCGTCGGATCGGGTCCTGGCGACACGATCAACCGCGTGCTGAATGCGTCCCCACCCGCGATCTTGGACACGGCGCCGGGGGTGCCAAGAGCCCTCGCGGTGATCTGCGAGACCTGCATGCACAAGCGGCCCGCGGACCGCTACGCGTCCATGCGGGATCTGGCCGATGACCTGGATTCGCACCTCCTTGGCCGGCCCATCCGTGCCCGGCGGCCCGGCTGGGCAGGGCGCGCGCTGCTATGGACGCGGCGCCGGCCGACGATCGCAGCGCTGGGCGTCGTGTCCGTTGCTGCCGTCCTCGCGCTCGCGGCCGCTCTGTGGTTTGCGCAGCGCGGCGACACCGAGGAACGACGGCGGCGTGCAGGCGACTTACTCGCCACCGCGCGGCATCGCTCCGAGGAGGGGGACCTCGTAGGAGCTGGGTTGTTCTTCGCAGCCTCGGACGTGGCTTCCCCGTCCTGGGTGGCGCGGCGCGGTCTCGCCGCGCATGCGACGCCAGTGCCCCTGCGTATCGAGGTCCTGGGGAGCGCAACGCTCTGGCGCGTGCGCTACGGCCCGGCAGGGCGCAAGCTGGCCGTGGGCGACGACAAGGGCCGTGTGCATCTCTGGGAGGCCGAGCGCCGCCTCGGCACACTCGAGCACGAGGGTCATGCCGTACGCGGCCTCGCGTTTGACGCGGCAGGCAGCCGGCTGGCGACCGGCGCCGAGAATGGCGTGCTCCGGGTGTGGGATCTGAGCACGCGTACGGAATCGGCTCGCGTCGAGCTGGGAGTCGGTGCCCCGGACCGGGCGATCCCGGCCCTCGTGTGGCTTGATGAGCAGACCGTCGCAGCGGGTTGTAGTGACGGCGCCGTGTACGTCTGGCACATCGCCGGCGGCCCGCCGCGCAAGCATGCGGCCGAGACTGCAGGCGTGCGCGTCGCGTCGCTGGCTGCGTCGCCCGACGGCACCAGGCTGCTCGTGGGTCACGGAGAGGTCGCGAGCAAGACAATCGTGGGTGCGGTGTGCATCGAGGTGGCAAGCGGCCACGTCGTCGGCCGCTTCCAGAGGCACCGGACGGCCGTGTGGGACTGCGCGTGGCATCCGGACGGCACCACGGTTGCCACGGCCGGGGACGAGTCTGCCGCGATCTGGTCCATCGAGCCGCTGCGCCTGCTTCACAAGTTGAGACATGACGCACCAGTGGGGGCCCTCGCCTTCTCTGCGGACGGAGAGCGCCTCATCACGGGGACAACAGCCGGGTCTGTCCGCGCGTTCGACACGGCGACGGGACTCGAGATCGGTCGGCCCAGGCCACACACGGGAGCGGTGTACGGTGTCGCCGTGAATCCTGTGACCGGCACCGTGGCCACGGTCGGCGTCGAGGCGACCTTGCGCACCTGGCCGTCGCCCGCAGGGCCGGCACCGTGGTACAGGATCAGCGGGCCGTCGCGTACCTACCATGTCGTAGCCTCAGGTACTGCCGGGCAGCGCATGCTTGTCTTCTCGTCCGGCGGGACTTCGGACGGCGTCCTCGCCATGCGGCGCACGCAGGGCGGGAAGTTGCTCGCCTCGGTGCCCCTTGCGCATCCCCATCGTCGGGATCACGCGCTGGCACTCACGGCGAACGACGCCGGCTGGCTCTTGCTTGTCCGTGCATCAGGCGAAGCAGGAGACGAGCGCGCCGTCCAGCTCGTCCAGGTGGTCGCCGCGGAGCGAGCCCTGACGCTGCGCCGTGGTCCTGTCGTGCGCTTGGAGGACGACGTCGCAGAGGCCTCGTTCGCTCCCGAGGCAGGGGTCGTGGTCGTGCGATCCCGGAGTCTCCTGCGTGTTGTTCACCTCAGACCGGAGGTGACGCTGCGACCGGGCCGCCTCGTCCAGAACGTCGAAGGGTGGGCGCTGTCACCGTCGGGGCAGTGGCTGGTCCACAGACACGTGGACGACGGTCGTCGCTTCACAGTCCAGCAGGCGGCGGATGGTGGCCAGGCTCGAACCCACGAGCTCGAGGGCGAGATCAGTCGTGTCGCGGTGAGCGACGACGGGCAGCGGGCCGCGCTGGCCATGAGCAACGGTCAGAGCATCCTGACTTACGATGTGCGGACGGGCCGCGTACTTGCAACGATCCGCCAGCTTGATGTGTACGCGCTGCGCTTCGCTGCGAGTGGCTCGGTCCTGCTCGCGGGTTCCGTCGATGGCCGCGTGCGGATGTGGGACACGGGAACGGGCATGCCTGTGGGCCGTGCGCTCGACGTAGCCGCCGTGACGGGTGCGGGCATCCTTCGATTCATCGTCGACGCTGGCGAGAAGACTTTGATCACCGTGGGCGCGGGCGGGGACATGGTGAGTTGGGATGTCGCGTGGATGGGTCTACGGGACACGGAGTCCGGCTGGTCCGCTCGTCGGCGGGCCGCTGGGCTCGCGGCGGGGCAGCGCATAGGCCCCGAGGGTCAGATCATTCCTCTGGATCCCGTGGCGTGGCGCAACCTGCGCGGGGAACACGGAAGGTAGGCGTCTGACAACGCCTCGCTCTTCTGCGATCGGCCCGAAATCCCGGCTTCCTCGGGGTTGCAGCTCCCTCCTCGCAGCTCCCAGCACTGCTCGCTGACGTCCACCGTCGTTCGTGGCCTTCCACTACGATGGCGCCTACTTGCGCGGGAGCGGGGACGGGACCCCGGCAATCAGAGCGCGAGAGACTGCGGAGGAAGCCGCGTGCAGCCGGCTTGGAAACGCATCATCGAGGGCGGCGCTTAGGCCTCTGCTGCCGAACGCCGACCGGCTCCTCCAGCTCCTGCTCGCCGACCTGGCGCTGGTCATGGACGTCGGGGAGGCACATGAAATCGCCGCGGCCGCGATGCGCTACTGGGAGCAGCGGGAGTCGTCCGAGATCTCGCTCGCTGGCGAAGCTGGATGGGAGGGAGGAGATTGACGCGGGCCGCTGGCGGGAGCGCGTCGAGGAATCTCAAGAGGTCGGTGATCTGCAGACTGCTGCGGGGGCGCTGGCTACGCGGGGCTACATGGCACCGGAGGCGGCGAGACGGCTGGCGGGCCCGCCCGGTGGCCGTGGACGACCACGATGGCTGAACCGCTGGTCCCGATCCATCGGAGTAGCGGAGCACTGGAAGCCGGTTCGGTACTCGGCTCGGTACTGCTAGTAGCCGCCGTCCGCGTTGATCCGGGTGATGAACGCGTCCCAGTTGCCCGCAGCACTCGGCGACAGCGTGATCTCCTTCTCCTGGCCTTGCCCGAACGTAACGGGTCCGGCGAAGTTGCCTGACACCACGGGGCTGCCATCGGGGAGGTACAGAACGCCGTAGCCGGCCTGCTGGTTGGGGCCATTTCCTGTGGAGACGTCGCGCAAGGCGCCGTTTCCCTGCAGGCGCCAGACGTAGGCGTCGCGGAACTGGACGGATGATCGCTGGGAAGCCTCGCCGAAGTCCGCCCCGTTCGAGTACTCGCCTACGACGCAGATCTCACCAGCTAGCGAGGCGGCGATGGCGAACGCGTTGTCGATGTCGCTGCTGCCTGCACGCCGCGCCCAGACCAGACCGCCGGTGTTTGCATAACGCGCGCAGTAGATGTCCGTATTGCCGAAGGGGTTCAGGATCGTCTCACTCGCTTGGCCGGGACCGAACGTCGCGGTACCCACATACGAGCCACAGGTCGCGAGATCGCCGTTCGGCATCGTAGCGATGTCATTGCCGATGCCGCCAGCGGCCGGTGCACGTGCCCACATCAGGAGGCCCGTCGGCGCGAAGCGAGCGATGAACGGGCTCTGGCCGCCGGTCGGGTTGAGTATCGCTTCGCCTGCCTCGCCCGCACCGAAGGTCGCGGTACCGGTGAAGGAGCCGGTAAGCGCGGATGTGCCATCGGACGCACTCGCGATGCCGGTCGCGCGATCGTTGCTTCCCGCACCGCCGGCCTGCTTCGCCCAGGCCAACGTCCCATCCGCGTTGAAGCGTGCCAGGAACGCGTCTTCGCCACCCAGCGTCGTGAGCGTGGTTTCGCCAGCTTCACCCGCGCCAAAGACCATGGACCCGCCGAAGAAGCCACAAATGAGGCAGGACCCGTCGGCGAAGCCCTCTGCGGCCAGTCCCTCTTCGTTCGCTGTGCCTGCCAGGCCGCGAGCCCAGAGCAGATCCCCGTTCGGTGCGTAGCGTGAGACGAAGACGTCGAATCCGGCCGAGCTGGTGATGGTCGTCTCGGCCGGCTCACCCGCGCCGAGGGTCATGGCGCCGCCGTAGCGGCCCGTGAGTATGGCCCCGCCGTCAGGGAACGCGGCTGCGCCCCAACCGCGTCCGTCTACCGGGGAGACCGCGGCGCGGCTCCACATCAGTGTGCCGTCGGCTCGGTAGCGCGCGACGAAGGCATCGTTCCCTCCTACGGATGTGTGTGTCGTCTGGGCGGGATCCCCCTGCCCAACGATGATGGCATTGTTGAAGGTACCGCCGGCGATGAACGTCCCGTCACCGACGGCTGAGACAGTGTCGACATTGCGCGAAAGCGCTCCCGTCCCGGGCAGATGCAACGTGTACGCCGCGTTGGTGACAGTGACCGTGCCCGGCGCTGCTGCACTCACGGGAGAGTTCGTTCCGTCCCACGTCGAGCCGAGAACCGAGTGGGGGACATCGAGTGCGACGCGCGGCGTCCAGGAGACGATGTGCGCCGCCCCGTTCAACTCGGGAACCAGCGATGCAATCAAGGTGGTGTCTCCGGTGGTTGCGAGATCCCCGTCTGCGTCGCCAAACAGCCACGTTGCAGCGCCGTCGTCTGCGTCGTTGGCCGTGAAGGCGATCCCCACCTGGCCGCCGCGCGAGAGGACGACGTCGAGTGCGGGTTCCTGGATGGTCAGGGAGGGAGGGGCGTTGAGCACGACCTGGCCCGAGGCCTCTCCGGTCACCACGGCGGAGCCGTCGGACGTGCGCGCAACAATCTTGTACGTTCCCGGCACTACGCCTGAGACGTTCCAGCTCACGGTCTGGGACGCACCACCCATGTCGGGCCGCGAAGCCGCGATCAGGATCTGGTCACCCGTGGTCGCCAGGTCGCCGTCCTGGTCGGCGAGCAGGTCTGTCGTGGCCGCACCATCGCTGTCGTTGTCGGCGTAGTCGATCTGCACCATGCCGCCCTCTGCCAGACCGATCTCAAGGTCGCTGCTCGGGGCGGTGACCACGACGGTGGGGGGCGCATTGGTCGGCGTTCCCCCTCCGCCACCGCACGCAGCAAGGGTCAAGAGCACAGAGCAGCAAAGGCCTATCTTGGACAACATCGCGTGTCTCCTCCGGCCGCCAAAGTCGCGGCTCATAGACAAGGCGACGTCCCGGCGCCGGCTGTGCGCGGAAAGCCAGATTTCTGTCCCGTGCCACGCGCCTGACCGGGGCTTCGGGCGTCGCGATCCAGGGGTGCCGACACTGGCACGGCCCTATTGACTGCGGTCCGTGCGGGCCCGCGACGCCACGAGTAGATCTCGCCGCCCGCCTCGCTGAACTCTTCGCTCTTGCTCGTGAGCCCGGCTGTCACGGCCTCGTCGGTGTCGAGACCCTTCTCCTTGGCGAAGTCGCGGATCTGCTGGGTGATCTCCATGGGGGAGGCCGGCGGGCAGGAGCGACTTGCCGGCCGCAGCCCCCTGTTGCTTGCGGGGCGTCCTAGAGAATGTTTGTCCGGCTGTGAGCGTTTGCCCGGGTTTGCTCGAGTTTGTCCGGGTTTTCGGGTTGCTACATGGGTAGGGGAGCGAGCGGGCAAACCGCTGCGAGCGCCCAGAAACCCGAATCTCCATCCTGTTCGTTGACGAGGTGCAGGACACGTGTGGACTGGCGAGCTTCGCCGGTTGGATCGGTGGGCGTTTCGACAAGACCGATGGGTGGCGGCCCTGGTGGAATCACCGCCACAAGCCTGTGGGGATTTTCAGAATGGCCACACTGAGCCCCCCCCCAGGACCATTTGCGGGGGGATGAATCCTCCGGCATTTCTCTCGACCGCGTTGGCCTCGATACCGCCCCCTGTGCAAGCGGCGGAGTGCTTCGATGGATCAGGCTGCGAGTATTCCCCGCGGCATGAATCCCGGGGCAGCCGTTCGGGGACCTCCCGCTTCATAGCCGGCGGGGTCTCGGCCGGAATCTGGATCGCGGCACGCGCAGTCTATGTATCTCAGATGGGGTACCCCAAGGAGACTCCCAGATGCCCTCGCCCGTTCCGTACGCTCCGCCCGCGGCCAGCGGCGTTGCCGCACTCCGGTCCCAGGTGATCGAGGACCACCACCTACAGCGCGGTGCCTACAGTCGGGAACTCTGCGGCAAGAGGCGGGCACTCTACGACATCATTCCGGCTGCAATAGCGGACGGCGACATCCACGATGGCGAGGACGGCATCGCCATCTGGTGCGAGGGTAGGGCCATCGTCGTCTTCGGCAGCCCCTCCGAGATCGTGATCGTACGTGAGCTAGACGATGGCGACGATCTAGACCACCTCATCGAGGCCATCACGGAGTTGCGAGAGCGGGTCGCCGGCCAAAGCGGCATGCGTTGCTGGTTCGACAAGAACGATGGCTGGCGACCCTGCTGGTCCGTTCGGCGCTGCACCGAGTACGAGTTCTTCCTCTACGAGAGCCCGGAAGGCGGCTTTTGCCGGGGCGCGACCGATGTCGAGAGGAGAGCTTCGATGTTCGAGTCTCTGGAGGATGACCCCACGGCGCACGAGGCCCTTTGTGCGGGGTTGATCCCTGAGCGGGGGATCGGCGGAAGGTGGATCTTCGTGCCTCCGCCGCACCCGAGCCTCGACGGCTGGTCGGAGTGTCTTCGGTCGAAGCTGACTCCAGAGGAGCTCGAAGAGGAGCAGGAACTTGCGAGACTCGTTGATCGCATATGCGGCCGCGAGCGCCAATGACGCCGTCTTGTCGGCTTGGGCTGGACGATGAGGCTTAACCGGTTGCCGAGGCTGCGTACGAGGACGATCTCGAGGCCCACGCCGAGTTCTGGTACCAGAAGGAGATCGCAGGAGTCTGCTGCTATCGCGACTCCTGCAACCGTCATCGTGACGCCACTCTTATGGACATCTGGGTCGCGATCAGAACCAAGTTAGCGACGGACCCGATGGACGAAAGTTTGCCGCCGGCTTCGTCGCGCCCGTATTTCAGGAGCTGGGTGGTGGCAAGTGCCCATCTCGCGGAGTCCGCCATGCAAGACCTCGGTAACACCCCCAGGACTATCGCCGCCTGGGAACTCGACGACCGCACCGTGATCCTCGCATGTGAGTGCTATGCCGAGATGCCGTACGTGGTCTTCGAGGCGGAGGGGAGCGAGCGCTTTCCGTACAAGCCACACCGTGTGGCCGAGCTCGAGGCCGAGCGCGAGCTTGTGCAGTGCGGGTTCACCGTGTCCGGCCACTTCGACTTGATGGGCAACAAGCCGGACTGGCTGCTCTACTGGGCCGAGGGGGACGAGCGCTACCGACTCTGCTCCGAGGCTCTTGCCCATGCCCGAGAGCTTGGCGTCCCCATCAGGATCCGCCCGAACCTCGATCTGATCTGCGAGCGCCGGGGACCGCCGAGGCTCATCGACACCCTGACTGGTTGTCCGCACTGGGACCGCCCGAACGACTACGGCCCCTACTGGTACGTCTACCTTGACGAGACTGGGCAGGAGCGCGCTTGGGAGAGCACCGACAGCTCGATAATCGCAACCGAACTCATCGGCCGCATGGACCGGAGACCTTGGCGCGCGTTCAGGGACGGACTTACCCCCGTGGTGGGCATCGGTGGTCGAGTGCTCTACGTCCGCCGACCCGACCCGGGGTTGCAGCCGTGGTTCGAGCACCTGCGTATCCCTGACTGGTACCGCGACCAGCAGTGCGTGCTCTACAACGACTGGTGGGATGTGGACGAGGTGAACGCCCGTTTCGAAGAACTCCTCGACGAACTGGAGTTCGGGCACGAGGACGACGACACCATCCTCGCAGTTCCGATATGACCCCGCGAGGGCCGCGACCACGTTCGCGTCTCGCGGGACGGATGTCCTCCGGACGGAGTCGCGATGGGGATGAATCCCCCAGCGCGAGCGGATCACCCTCGCTGATCGGCGGCTGGAGTAGGACGCTCTCGCCCGAGTAGGGCGCCTTCCGCCAGCCTCCCTGCCGAAATGATCGCCGTCGGCGAATGGCCATCCGCCGGACCCCAGTCTGCGTATCTGAGGGGTCAAGGAGACGATGACGATGACTACCGACCGCAAGGACCGACCGCAACCCGACACTCTCAAGGACCGGCTGCCGGGCCTGATCGATTTCTGGCCGAAGTGGGAGAAGAACTGCTACCTCATGACCCGGTACGCGTCCGACATGATTAGGGAAACCACCTCGGTCTGTCCCGAGTGTCGAGAGGATCGCTTCTGCGCAGATCACCTGGAGGCCAGCCATCCGGAATCGAGGCGCGAGCTCGAGCGACAGATCGTGATCACGTTCTGCGCCAGAGAGATCACGTGTCCCCGGTGTCAGGCCGGCTCCACCTGCCCAGGCCACTGGCGTCAGGGGATCCGGCACTTGCTCGCCGAGGTCTTCCCGACCGTTCTGGAAGTCGCGGAGGAGACGGGGGCAAACCTCTTCCCTCACTACGACGGCTACGGGCTCAGCAAAGACAGGCGTGCGGTGCTGTGCTGGGGTACGTACGTGAAGTACATGATCGGTTCGCGTGTTCCAGACAAGTACGAACTCGCGATTGGCGACCTTCCCCGCGAGGCCAGCAAGATGAAGAAGTGGCTTGATGGTTAGGTGCGCCGCCGGCGAGTAGGACCCTCCGTCGGAGGGACGTCGGCGAAGGTGCAGATCCAGGATGGGGCGAAGCACCGGGCAGTGGATGCTGGAGATTCCCATGTCGCGTGTCCGCGTTTGCGCGAGCTTGCCTGGGTTCTCTGCCCGCCCACGAAGATCCGTCGGCGTGCGCCAAGTAGAAGTACCTGAAGGCATGTATTGCCGGCAGTTCGGCAGTGGAGAGCGGCATGTGCGACATCGACAACGAGGATGTGAGCTATTCATACTGGCCCAGAGAGAACCACGAGCGTCTCGCGGGCG
>JAJDEM010000134.1 GCA_029259795.1 Planctomycetota bacterium | reverse complement strand
CTGAGCGGAGCGGAGGCCCTGGGGCCGGGGGCGCCGACCGGACCATGAGGTGCTGGCCAAGGGCAACTCCTTCTGGACTGGTCATCGTGGCTTGGCACGAATCGGTCACAATTGTGATGCACTATTCCACGGTTCCGTACTGCAAGGTGAGCCCCAGCCTTCACGAGCAGGTCGGCCGAGCAGCCTGCGTCGAATGTGCGGTTCAAGGACCACGACAGAATCCGCCGGGAGAAGTTGTCAATCACGGCGTGGAGATAGACGCGGCTGCCATCGAGAAGGCGGATCACGGTGGCGTCGATATGCCAGATCTCGTTGGGCTTCGTGGCGCGGATACCCACACGCGGCTTCGCGGGATGGATGCGTGCTCGAGGGCGACGCCAGCCATGAAGCCGAACTAGCCGATGCCACGTTGAGGCCGAGGCGAACACTCGACCGAGGCGCTGGGCAAGCATGGCGAGCCTGCCCGTCGGGACATGGCGGTAGTCGCGCGACGTGACCATGTCGCGGATCGCGCGACGCTCCTCTAACGTGAGTCCCTGCGGTGAGTCATGGGGACAGGAGGATCGATCCTGGAGCTCGCACTCGCCTGCTGCGCTCCGCCAGGCCCTCAGCCGCGCCGGCGTCAAACCGACGACGGCCAGGATCCGGTGGACGCGCCGCACACCTCGAGACCGTTTGACAGCGCGGAGAAGCCGCTGCTTGTCATCCCCGGCGATGCGAACGCTCGCAAGATCCGGACTTGTGATCCGCAACAGTACGAACAGGATCCGCAGCGCGCCCGTCAACCTGGCGACCCGCGCCTCCAGCTTCGCAACGCGGATGTGGAGAGCCGCAACTGGCTCATCCAGGCGAGGGGCCGTCGTGACCGCGGGGAGCGGTCGTCGCAGCCAGCCCGCAACCGTCGAACGAGGAACGCCGATGCGCGTCGCGATCGTGGGATCGCCCGTGTCTCGGACGAGGCGCAAGAGTCGGTGGTCGTAGCTTCGCTGAGTTCGCTTCGCAGACATCGGAGCATCGTCGCGGAGACCCCGCCAAGGGTGTCGAGTACTCGAACAGATACGCAGGAATGTCCTGACGCGGAGCACCGATCTGAATCATAGCTTCGTGCATCCGCCGAGGCTACCGCACGCACTGCTGCCGTCGGCGGCTGCGACGCACACCTGCTAAGGTGCAGGCATGAAGCTGACTTGGTCTGGAACGGTCGTTGGCATCCAGCCGCGTATCCGCTTGCTGCGTAGCTTCGACCAACGGTCGCACACCTATCTGGGGTACAGCCTTCGGGTGGACGGGGATCTGGATGGGCAACAGTGCACATTCGTCGTCGGCATCGGAGACGGTGCGCAACAGAAGAATGCCATCCGCGCCGGCGACATGGCCAGGGGTCTGGGTCAGCCACCGGCCGACCCACGCCGCGAATGCCTTGACCTCTACAAGGTCAGCAAGCTTACGGTCGAACGAAGCGAGCCCACGATTCACCCCAGACCGCCGTTCCGCGGTGTACCGCCAGCCCTCGAAGACTACAGAGCGCGCGGGCACCGTCGGCTGGCCGCTCGCACCTATGCAGCCAAGTGCACCTCGTGCCTGTGGGGTTGTCAGATGGCCGTCGAGATCGTCAAGGACCATTGGAATCGCAACGCCTCGACGAGTTGGCGCAAGGAGACGTTCTGCTACGGCCCCAAGAGCTGTTCGCTCTACCGGCCGGGCCCGACCCGCAAGGTCCCTGGGCGTCGAGGCATGTGCTACGAGGAAGAAGACTGGGTGGACGAAGACGCCACGGCGCACCGCGGGCCAGACGAGTAGCCCAGCTGGGTCGTCACCGCCCCTTGACATAGAGCTACGCCTCCAGCGTCTCCTCCATCAGCAGTTCAAGATAGCGACTGTAGGCGAACAGTCGGTTGCGCCGGTTTCCGGTCAGTTCTCGCGCGACCCCGAGAGCGACCAACAAATCCATGGCTGAACCGGCAGCCGGGAACGAGAGCCCTGTATCCTCGGCCACCTTCGTGATGGATTGAATCGGCCTGGCTTTCAGCGCCTCATGCACGCGCAGTCCCGAGCCGGCACGCCGCCCGGACTCTTCGATCTTGGCGCGGTCGGCGGCGAACATCCCCCTGAGTCGCTCAGCCGTTTTGACAGCGCCCTCCGAGACCTGCTTCACGCCTTCGAGGAAGAAGCGCAGCCACGCCTCCCAGTCACCGTCCACCCGAACGCGATCGAGGAGCTCGTAGTAGGTGGACCGGTGCTGCTTGAGATAGAGACTCAGATACAGCAGGGGCTCGCGCAGCACTCCAGCCTCGCAGAGCAGGAATGTCACCAGCAGGCGGCCCACGCGGCCGTTGCCGTCCAGGAACGGATGGATGGTCTCAAACTGCACGTGAGCCAGGGCCGCGCGTACCAGCACAGGCAGACCGTCATCACGGGCGTGGAGGAACCGCTCGAGGTCGGTCATCAGATCCTGCAATGCGTCCGGGGGCGGCGGCACGAACGAGGCGTTGCCCGGGCGGGTGCCGCCGATCCAGTTCTGCGAACGGCGAAAATCGCCCGGCGACTTATCACTCCCCCGTCCCTTCGCCAGCAGCACGCCGTGGATTTCCCGCAGGAGCCTGTTGGATAGGGGGAAGCCCTCTCGCAGACGCCCGAGTCCATGATCCAGAGCCGCTACATAGTTGGAGACCTCCACGACATCATCCACGGGAGTGCCGGGCGCCTCCGCCAACTCGAAGAGCAGGAGATCGGAGAGTGAGGACTGCGTGCCTTCGATCTGCGAGGAGAGCACGGCCTCCTTACGCACGTAGGCGTAGAGGAAGAGAGCCTTGTCCGGCAGGAGCGCGGAGACGCCATCGAGCCGCCCCACCGCGAGGACTGCCGCCTCGAGGAGGAGTTGGAGGTCGCCGCCAAGATCAAGCGTTGGAGTCGGCGGCAGGGGCAGCGGGACGAATGCACGGACCTCTTCGCCCCCACCCGCACTGACCTGGAACGTGCCTGTTGCGCCGCGCTTCACACCGCTGCCTCCGATTGCGCTCACTTGAATAGCGCGATCCATGTTAACTCATGAGCGGTTTATCTTAATATGAAGCGGCGGATGAACCCAGGCAGCGCCGATAGCCCCATTTCTTGTGCAGGTCGCTTGCCTCGCTACCGCACCCAGACGATCCGGTACGCGTCAGCGCCGCGCTCGCGGGCCCTGCGCAGGGACCCATCGAACCCGAATGGCGCCGGCCACGGCACCGGCGAGGCTCTGGTCAGCAACGGTCAGCGCGTCGTGCCCACCAGCGACCAATAGATCCTTGACCGCGTGAGGCAGGTTCTCGTCGATCTTGAACAGCGCCACGAACGGGGCCTCGACTACGAGCCGGAGAGCGGCATCGTGCGGTCGTGTGCCAGTTCGGCGGCGTAGGCAATCGCGGCCCGTACGTCATCGGGTGTGAGCCCCGGATAGTCCTCAACAAGCTGCTCGGTTGTGCGGCCTGCGGCGAGGTTGTCGAGTACGACCGTGACGAGGATGCGCGTGCCCGCGATGCAGGCCTGGCCGTGGCAGACCCTGGGATCGACGGAGATGCGCTGCTTCCAGTCGGCCGGAGGGATGACGTGTCGATCAGCCATGCGGACATCATACGCTGGCTGGTGATGCGAGGTCGTGCAACGACGTGCGCAGAAACAGGGCAATCCACGTCAACATCGGATTGGACTGAATCCGTAACCAACGTATCCATCAACACTTACGACGTGGGAGTGCCGGCCTGTCAAGCCGGAGGTCGCGGGTTCGAGTCCCGTCACTCCCGCCATCACACTCGCTTCGCGAGTGCTCGGCGGGATCCCGCCGTCTTCTTCTCAGGGGGCAAAGCCCCCTACGGGTTCGACCGGGCTTCGCCCGG
>JAJDEM010000133.1 GCA_029259795.1 Planctomycetota bacterium | reverse complement strand
ACCTGGCCGGAGCGCTCGCGCGGCTGGACGCGTGCGACGTCGAGGAGGATCTCGTCGCGATCTGCACGCAGTGCCTCTCGCCCTCGCCCGGTGTCAGGCCCCAGGACGCCGGGCAGCTCGCCTCCGCGGTCAGTGCCTACCTGGCCGGTGTGGAGCAGCGCGCGCAGGCGGCGGTGCTCGAAGCCGCGGCCGCACAGGTCCAAGCGGAAGAAGAGGGCCGCCGACGGCGCGTCACGCGTGCGCTCGCGGGCGCGGTCGTGTGCTTGGTACTGGTCGTCGGCGGCGGCCTGTTCTGGATGCAGTCCGCAGCCGCTGCGCGCGATCAGGAAACGGCGGCGCTCGTGCGCGCCGACCTGGAGGCGGTCGTCCGGTTGCAGGGCGAGGCGGAGGGACGCGGCGATCCCGCTGCGTTCGGCAAGGCGTTCGACGCCCTCGCGCGGGTTGAGTCGGTCTTGGCCGCCCGCGATGCGGGCGCGCAGCTCATGACGCGCGTTGCGGATCGACGCGCGGCGCTGGAGGCCGGTCGCGCAGCGGTGACCGCGCGTCAGGTCGCGCAGCAGAAGGACGCGGCGTTCGTCCGGGCGGTCGAGGAGTTGAGTGCCGAGGCGCTGGGGGAGCGCGATGCCGAAGAGGTCATGCGCGCCTTCCTCGCGCTCCTCGCTGAGCGCGGGATCGACCCGCGCTCGGACAGCGACGAGCAGATTCGTGCCGCCATCGAGGCCTCCCCGGTTCGCGAGGCGCTCTGGCGGGCCCTGGCGGGTGCGGCGGAGTGCGAGTCGGTGGCGGCGGATCAAAGCGGCGGCACCGTGCGTGAGAGGAGGCTGCGTCAGGCCGCGCGCGAACCCGTGCCCCTGATGAAGCTGGCGCGGCGGCTCGAGCAGGATCCGTGGCGCCGGGCGAGCAACGAGGCCAAGGACTACGCGAGTTGGAAGGCGCATGCCCTTGCGCCCGGCCTGCTGGATCGGGATGCACGCGACATCGTCGCGGTGTCCGCTTCCCTCGAGCTCAACGGGGACGGGGCCGAGGCCCGCGCGCTGCTCGCGTCCGCCGTGCGCCGGCGTCCGGCGGACTTCAATCTGAACCTCGCCGCCGCCATGAACGCCGGCTTCTCCGGGACCCCCGACTACGTGAAGGCCACGCGCTACGCCGCGGCCGCCGTAGCACTGCGGCCTGACTCCGTCGTTGCCCGTATACACCTGGCTTCGCTGTTGCCGGCGCAAGGGCGGTCCGACGAGGCCGTGCGCTTGCTGGAAGCGGTCGTCCGAGACGCGCCTGCGGGGCACTTGCGCGATCAAGGCCGCGGGATGCTCGCCGGAACGTACGTCCGCATGGGACGCGGGGAGGAGGCCGAGGCACTCGGTCGGGCCTTGGTTCGGGACCGTCCCGATTGGGCCTCGTCCCACGCCGGGCTCGGATCGGTTCTCGTGGTCCTGGGCCGCCATGCCGATGCGCTCCCGGTGCTCGAGCGTGCGGCGCAGCTCGATCCCTTCTCGGCCCACAACTGGTGCATGATCTCGACGACGCACGAGATGCTCGGCGATCTGCCGAAGGCCGAGGCCGCGCTCCAGCGGGCCTTGAAGATCGAGCCCGATCACTGGCTCGCGCTCGGCGGACTGGCGCGGGTCGCCGCCCAGCGCCATGACATGGACGAAGCGATCCGCCTGGGGCGCAAGGCTCTCTCCGGGCCGTCCGCGGACACGCGCATCTCGACGCGTCTGGATCTGGCCAAGGCCCTGCACGTCGTGGGGCGCGTGGCCGAATGCGAAGTCGAGGTGGACCGCGTGCTGAAGCTGATCGAGCGCATGCCCTACAAGCAGGCCGTTCGTGCGCAGTGGGCGCATGCCCACCTCATCAAGGGCGCTTGCCGGATGGAACGCGGCGATCCAGGGGCCGCAGAGCGCTTCACCCGCAAGGGCCTCGAACTCGGCACCCCGGGTGACCCGCTCGGCCAGCTGCAGCTGGCGAACGTCCTCCGGGCCCAAGGCCGACACGAGGAGGCCATCGAGGTGGCGCGGGCAATGGTCGGCGCGATGGAGAACTTCGGTGCCGCGCATGTTGCCGGGGCCGAGGCCATGCTCGGTGTGGCGCTGCAAGCTGCGGGGCGTCACGGCGAGGCGCTCGAGTCGTTCGAGCGCGCGATCCGGATCGACCCGAAGGTCCCCAGCGCCTACATCAATGCCTACGGCAGCTATGTGGCGACGCGGGATCTGGTGCGAGCCCTCGCGGCGGCCGAGGAGGGCGCCCGGCGGGCGCCGCAGGAAGCGCATGCGCTGACCAATCACGCGTCGGCCCTGATGGTGGTGTTCCGTACGGCGGAAGCACTCGAGGTCGCGCAGCGCGCCTCGAAGCTGCGGGGCGATCACTGGCAGTCGCGGTCAACGCAGGTTCTGGCCCTCGCGCGGCTCGGGCGACTCGAGGAGGCCCAGAACGCTCTGGTGGACTTCAAGCGCTTCCTGGCCGGGCTTCCGGAGGCCACGCGCGCAGAGGCACGCCGGGCCGTGCCCATGCTCGAGGTCCGCATCGCTGACGGGCGCAAGCTCGAGGGCTTCCGCAAGAAGACGTGGAGCCCAGCGACGGTCCAGGATGTCGCGTTGCTCGCGGTGACCGCGTCCGGGCAGGGCGACCACGCCCTGGCCGCACCGCTGTGGCAGGACGCGTTTCGCATGTCGGGGATTTCGGGCGCGCCCTATTGGGTCGACGCGCGCTACACGGCCGCACGCAGCGCGGTGCTCGCCGGCAAGCCGGGGGTGGCGCTGCCGTGGCTGCGGAAGGACGTGGACCTGGCGATGGCCCGCGCGCAGAGCGGTGCGCCCTACGCCTTGCGCGAGGCGCA
This sequence comes from Planctomycetota bacterium, assembly GCA_029259795.1. Taxonomy (GTDB): domain Bacteria; phylum Planctomycetota; class PLA2; order PLA2; family JAEUHO01; genus JAHEIK01. Next base: position 2,699 of record JAJDEM010000133.1, on the reverse strand, counting down.
AGGCCGCGCGCGCCTCCTGCGCTGGCTGCCCGCGTTTCAGTCCGTGCGGGATGCCGAGGCGCTCGCGAAGCTGTCCGCCGACGCACGCAAGGCGTGGACGAAGCTCTGGAAGGACGTCGACGCATTGCTTGCGAAGTAGGGGTGCTCCAAGTCGTGCCGAAGGCGCGGCCGTGTGTGCGCCTGGGTTTGTGCATGGGGGCGGGTGCCGGGCGGTCCGGTGGGACGCGATCGAGGGCGGACACACGGAGATCGCGCTCGCGATCTCCCGGTCCTCCCCTACAGGTCCCACGTCCGTCCCCGCATCTCCCGCGGTGGCCCGGATGCGCCGGCGACCGGGCCTACAAGGCGCGGCGCCTGCTGGGCTTGGGTGCGCGCGAGGTGTGGCTGGTCGACCCGATGGCGCGGTGCATCGAGGTCGCGACGGTGGACGGAATGCGCCGATACGAAAACGCGGAGCGCGCCGTCTCCGGCGTGCTCCGCGCATTCGTGTTGGTACCGGACGAGTTGTTTCGTCCGCGTGGGTAAGGTCGATCAGACCTTCAACACCACCGCAGCGGCGGTGTCGCCGGCGGCACAGCCAGCGAAGAGCACGTGGCCGCCACCGTTCATGCGGGCTTCCTCGATGCCCTCGGCGATCAGGCGGGCGCCCGTCGGGCCCTGCGGGTGACCGAAGATGAGCGAGGAGCCGTTGTTGTTGAACGACTCGGCCTCGATGCCGAGCTCGCGCGCCATGTAGATGTCGTTGTCGGCGAAGGGGTTGTGCGTCTTGATGACGCAGTCCTTGACGTCGACGCCAGCCGTGGCGAGCGCCTTCTGGGCGGCGGGCACGACAGCCTTGGCCATGTAGCCCTTCTCGACGCGCGCGACGCCGTAGCTGAGCAGCTGCACCGGCTCATCGTCACCGGACCACGCCTTCATGCGGTCCTTCGTGCCGACGATCATGCCGGCCGAGCCATCGGCCGGGTGCGTCTGCGAGCCGAACGAGATCGTGCCCTCGGGCATCATCGGGCGCAGCTTGGCGAGGCCCTCGGCGGTTGTCGGGAACACGCCCTCATCGCCCTCGAGCGAGCCGATGACCTTGCGGCCGCTCGGGTTGATCTCATACGGCGTGATCATGTAGCGCGACTGGAAGCCCGACTCGACGCCCTTGACGTACTGCTCGTAGCGGACCTGCGCGAGCGCGTCCTGCTCCTCGCGGCTGATGCCGGCTTCGGCTGCGACGTTCTCCGCCGTCTGGATCATGGAGCCCTTGGCCCACGGGTCGAAGCTGAAGTTGTCCCACACCCAGTCTTCCGCATCGCCCTTGCCGCCCGGGCCCTTCGGGTTGGGGTAGAGGATGTGTGCGCCGTTGCTGCACTTGTCGAACGTGACGACGGCGGTGGCTTCGGTGCCACCGGCTTCGACCTGACCACCGGCGTGGGCCAAGCAGGCCGCCGACGTCGCGCAGGCCTGGCTGATCATGGCGCCGGTGATGTCGGGCGCACCGATGAGGCCGGCCATCCACGGCGCCCCGTAGAAGATCCGCTTGCCGGGGATCGTCCAGCCGAGGACGAGCGAGTCGAGCTCCGTCGGGTCGACCCCGCGCGCGGCGAGGCCCTTCGAGGTGACGTCGGCCGCGAACTTCACGGGGTGCAGGGTGCTGAGGCTGCCCTGCCACTTGCTGAAGGGGGACGACCAGTAGCCGCCGGCGGGGAGGTAGGTGTTCTCGAAGCGCATGGTGCTGATGTCCTTCGCAGTGCCTGAATCGGGTCCCGGATGGTCGGGCCGATCGGCCCGCGTGCCAAAGGAAGGCGCAGCGTCGGGCCCTCTCCGGGGCGGGAGAGGTTTGGTGGGCGGATCCAGGCCGCCCCTCCGGCCGCCCTGCGGCGCGCCTCGGCGGGGGCGCTACGTCAGGCCGCCAAGGAGCGCGGCCATCGGCACCTCGAAGCCGTCAAGCGCCGGGTCGGCCTGCAGCGAGCCATCGGAGGGCACAAGCTCGGGCGCGGTCCCCGGCCTGAAGACCGCGGCCTTGCGCGCGAGGGGGTCGATCGCCCACGCGCACTGCACGCCGTGGGCGAGCCAGATGCCGCACTTCTCGACGACGGCTTCCCAGGCATCGGTGGGGGAGCGGACTTCGATGACGAAGTCCGGCGCGAGCTCGAGGAAGTCGCGTTCCGGAATCATCGGCAGCCGCAGCTTGGAGACGAAGGCACCGTCCGGCTCGAGGAGCCGGTCGGGATTCCGGGCGAGGAGGAAGCCCTGGTCGGCCCCGAAGGTCCAGCCTAGCTCGCGCTCGGTGGCGAACGAAAAGAGGCGGCTGCTCACGGCAACGCCAATGTGACTCGACCGGCCCCCGCACGGCTCGTGCAGGATCGGGATGCCGTCCCAGATCTCGTAGTCGCGCCACGGGCTGTCGCAGCGCAGGATGTCTTCCGCGGTGATCCGGATCACGGGCATGGGTCGCATTGTACGGCACTCCCCTGGACCCTCGGGTCAGCCCTGGTTCCGGTCACCCCACCGCCGCGAGCCGGCGTCAGCGCGAACACGGAGCCCCAAGGAACAGCCTCCTCGTCGAGCAATCCGCCCTCGGCTCCGGGGAGGCGGGCCGTTCTGCGATACTGGGGCACGTATGAGCAACCAACCCGACATCGTCTCTGGACCGCCGCCCGCCGAGATCCGCCTCACCCCCGGCAAGCGCGTCCTGTTCCTCACCAAGGACC
>JAJDEM010000132.1 GCA_029259795.1 Planctomycetota bacterium | reverse complement strand
CTGGCGCCACCGCCACAACGGCTGGCTCGGTGACGACGACCTGATGCTCGGGCATGCGTCGAAGGTCATGGCCCGACAGCACTTCGCGCCGGGTACCGGCGGTGAAGTCCAGGGCCGGGGCTACTGGCTGCTCGAAGGGCTGCGCGGCGCCTTCGAGGGCTTCCGGGTCAATCAGGACGGCAGTGGCGAGATCGACGCCGCCTCGTGCTGGCGCCTTGCGGTCGCGCGCGCGCTCCGCGACCAGAAGAAGCTCCTCCCCTGGGACGAGTTCATGGCGCTTGACCAGAAGTCCGGCGAAGCCCTGGCCCGCGAGGGCACGCTGAACGTGCGCTTCGGCGGCAGCGTGCGCGAGGCGAAGGCCGTCGACCGCGTGGCGGCGCAAGCCACGGCCCTCGTCGTGGGCGCGATGAAGGCCAAGCAAGGCAAGTGCCTCAAGAAGCTCGGCAAGTTGATCGGCGACCTCTACAAGCGCGACAGCCTGCCCGACATCGACAAGGCCCTCGGCCTCAAGAAGGGCAAGGCCGTCGCCATGGCAGGCGTCGCCATGGATGCTGCCCACGGCGGCAAGTCGGACTGACGCGCCCAGCCCGCTGCGGGTGAGGATAAAGCCGCGCGGTAGCCGAGGTCTGATTCCGAGGGCTTCGCGCCGGACGGATCACAACGTGCTCGGTACCAAGAGCTAGGGCGCCGTCGCGGCGTTGAGATCCAAGCGCCCCCTGCCCATCAAGTCGAGGTACAGGGGATTGAGGGGGTCGATATCGACGGTCGTGTCGCGCAGGCGCCTGGCGACATCGTCGGCCTTGAGCAGGGGGAACGCCGCGCGCACCAGGGCAAAGGCTCCGCTGACGATAGCCGCCGAGAACGAAGTCCCAGACCAACGCGCCGTACCGGACGGGTTCGGGAAGGCACCGATCAGGGCCACGCCGGGCGCGGCAAAGTCGACGTCATCGCCGAAGGACGCGAAGTCGGCCTTCCGATCGGCGGAGTCGACCGCCGTCACGGAGAACGCTTTCGACAGCGTGGCCGGGAACGTGACGTCTTGAATCCCCGTGTTGCCGGTGGAGGTAATGACCGCCACTTCGAAGCGCTCGGCATTCGCGACGGCCTGCTTGACGACCTCCGCCTTGAGATCCATGCCGGCCGAGATGTTGATGACATCGACGCCAATGGCAACCGCTGCGGAGATGGCCTCCGCGAGCGTGCTGGCACTCCCAACGGAGTCAGAGTTCAAGACCCGGAACGGCACGATGGTCGCGTCCGGAGCGACGGCCAAGATCAGACTGGCCACAAAGGTCCCGTGGCCGTAGCCCTCGTCAATGAGACCGTCGCCGTCGTCGTCGGCCCCGTTGGGCATGTCGGTCGGGTCGAGATCACCATCCACGAAGTCCCTGCCGCCGAGGCCGATGTGTCCAACCAGCAGGGGGTGCGTCGGCAAGACGCCCGTGTCGATGACGGCGATGCGCACGCCAAGCCCCGTCGTGCGAGCATGAGCCTGCAGCAAACCGATGCGTAGCAACTCAGGCTGACGGCCGATGTCCACCGTGAGATCGTCGCCACCAAACGGAAGGGTTGCCCCCCCACCCTCGGGCGCCGAGAGGCCGACATCCTCCTCGCTCTGCAGCACCCGGCCGTCGTCCTCAAGCGAGCTGATGAACTCAGCGACGGTCACCCCCGCGGGGATCTCGACCAGATAGAACGCGGTCCCAGCCACGGGACCGATCAGCACGCCGCCTGCATCCCCCACCACGGTCGCGGGGTCCTCCCCCAATGCAACCTCGACCAAGACCTGGGTTTCGCTGGTCCCGGGAGGCGGCGGGGGCGGAGGCGATCCCGGCGGAGCGTCCGTGGTGGCCGTTCCACCGGTCCCACATGCCGAGAGGATCAGACAGAGCGCGATGAAGGTGAGTCGACGGATCATGATGCGAGTCCTGACAGCCGGAATTGTACGAGATTTCCGCAGTGGCGCTGCTCGGCATGCACTGCCTGGATGGCCTGGGCGAATGCGCGTGGCACCGAGCAGGTCGCTCGGGCGGCGTGAAAGGCGCGTGCGAAGCCCGCGGTGGTCGCGTCGTCCACGTCGCCTGCGGTCCAGAGAACATGGCGCGCGCCGCGCCGCAGGAGCGCCTGGGGCAGTCCGCCCCACGCTGCCGCGGCGCGACCTGCGCCGACGCCCGTTCGGCAGGCTGCAAGCACGACGAGTTCCGATCGCACACGATCGGGAAGATCAGCAACGGTAAACCATCCATCGGCGACGCGTACCCCACCGAGGGCGGGTGCCCCTGCTGCGTCGAAGCCGTGCCCCGCGAGGTGTACCACCTGCGAGTTCGAAAGGGCCCGCGCAACGACCCGACGACTGGCGTCGGCACCCGAGTGCACGGTCCCGTGCGCTGCGAGGAACTCAGCCTCCTTTGCAACGCCAGGCAGATCCGGCGGCGAAAGCGCGATGACCGTCAATCCAGTCGCTGTCTCCGTGTCCCTCGCACGCGCAGCGAGAGCCGGAACGCGCGTGACCGGAAGGCGCGCGGCGAGCGACTTGCCATCGACCGTAAGAAGTTCCCACGGCACGTCGGGGGCCGAGTCGGCTCCAACAATCCATAGCGCGGTGCATCCGTCCGCATGCTCGAGGAGTTGGCCCGTCAGGCGCTGCCCGAGACTCTCCAGAATCGCCGCTACGGCCTTGGCGCCCGCAGGCGACGCCAGCCGGCCCGCCCGACGCGCATGAAACGCAAGTTCGCCTAGCTCATCGGCCAATCCACCGAGCGAGCCGACGTCAACAATTACTGGTGCGTCCGCCGCCGTCCCGATCAAGAGCGCAAGGCAGCCGCCGTGTGTCCACAGGTGAACGCAGATCGTGGCCGGGGGAAGTGCAGCCGGGTGAAGGGTGTCGGATCCCGCGGCATGGTCGGGCCTCTCGGCCCTGCGTTCGCCTTCGCGCCAGACATCGGCGATCTCACGCTCGAGGCGCTCGGCATCCTGCTCCCACACGGCTCGGGGCAAGCTCGACCCTCGCAGCGGCCCCTCACCGCCGGTCAGCCGGTCGTAGATCGACTCAAGTCTCGCGCGCAGGGCCCGCAGCCGCGGGCTCCCCGCGACGCGCTCCCAGCCCTCGTGAAAGCGCCGCGTCGCCAGCTCATCAAGCCGCTGCTGTGCCTCGCGGCGATCGGACGCCGATCCGCGAGCCAACAGGATCTCGATCCGCGTCATGTACGGATCCAGCCGCTCGAGCAGGAAGGACGTTCGCAACCACGCCCCAGGGAGGGCACCCCGAATGGCATCGGTCCGCTCGATCACGCTCGCGAGTCGTTCCAACGCAGCCGCGGACTCGCCCTGAGCCGCCTGGGTCTGCGCCATCCCCGTCTCCGCAGCAACTCGAATCCACGCGCGGCCGGGTCGATGAAGGGAGGCCTGGCCAAAGCGGCTTCGAGCCTCGGCGTAGCGCCCGGCCCCGAACGCCACGTGCGCGGCCAGGAGGTCCAACTCGCCCACAACCTCGGCCTGTCCCAGGTCGTCCGCGCGCCGTCTCAGCTCTGCGATCCCCGCCGGCTCGACCGGCGAGCCAAACTCGCGTCGAACTTGAAGTTGCAGCAGTTCGGCGCGCAGCGCGATATCGCGACGATCAAGGTCCCCAGCCGCCCGCGCCGCGACCGCTGCCAGCGCGGCCCGGCCCTCCGCGGGCGCCTGACGCACCAGGGCTACAGCATGCCAGAGATCCGCCTCCAGCCCCTCGGCCGCCGCCTGCGCCAACCGGAATCCGTGACTGGCGCGGCGTGCCTGCTCCGCCGCAGATTCCCAGTCGCCTGCGCGCAGCAAGGCCGCCGCGAGATCCATGCGGCAGAGCGCTTCGCCGCGCACATGGGCGTTGCTTGCATGGGAGGTCGCCAGAACTTCGAGAGCCTGAATTCCCGTAGCCAACTTGCCGCGGGCTACGTCTGCACACGCGGCGTTGTATTCGGCTTCGGTTGCGCGGTCTGCGTGCCCAAGCTCACGAAACACCTTCGCCGCCACGTGGAACTCCCGCCGCGCAGCATCGCCCTCGCCCATGTAGAGCATGACAACGCCGATGTTCACTTGGGCTACGGCTGCCTCGACTTCACGTCCGAGGTCCCGGTACACCCCGCGCACCTTGGCGTAGAGACGGTATGCCTCCTCCAAGTCGCCCGCGAGACGATGCGCATTGCCAAGGTTGCCGTCCAAGTGTGCGCCCCACACCGGGGGCAGCGTCGCGGCAACGACGGGTCTCACCCTCCCGGCCCGCAGGATGGCCTCTTCGATGCGTCCCGCATGAGCCAGCGCGTCGACCAACAAGACGCCGGCCTTTGCCGACCAAGCCGCCTCGCCGCACGCCTGGAGTTCCCCGGCTGCCTTGGCCAGGACCTGGGCCGCTTCTTCCATGGAGCCCGTGCGCTGGAGACCGACGCCGTGCAGCAGTCGAAACCGCGCGGCACCGACCACGTCACCGGCCTCGCCCGCGACTCGGCATAGTGCGCGCGCAGCCTGTTCACCGGCGCGCGGATCCTCGCCATGCAACTGGTTGAATGCAGGCGTCCAGGATGCCCAGTCGATACCAGCGCTGTGCTCGCGCCGCGCGGCGCGCAGACGATCGTCGCCTTGGACGCGAAGGACGCTGCGTATCCGTTGGGCGGGGCTGGCCGGCATGGGGCTACTCTTCGAGGTAAAGGTCGATCACCGGGGTCTCGAACCAAAGGCCCTCGGCGTCAACAAGCTTCAAGGTCAGGCGCGCAACGCTGGCCGGCATTTCGAGCCGGGCGGCTCCATGCTCGTCAATGGGTGCGGTGGTCAACTCCGCCCCGTTCGTAGAGCACGCGGACACGCGCCCGCCCGCCAGCGCGTCCTCAACGCCGACAAGGAGGGAACTCGCCGCCTGCCCATCGGCCTCGATCTGCACGTCCAGCACGCCAAGGTCATCTTCGAATCGGAGCAAGCGGGAGGTGGCGGCTCCACGAGCCGGCGCAGCGGCAGCCGCTGTCCAAGAGTCGAACACCAAGCCAGCCAGCCGCTGAGTCCACGTCCGTTCCGCTGCGGCCGGAATCGACGACAGGCGGGCCCGTACGCCCGCCGGGCAATGGACCCCGTCACGCTCGTCGGCAGCCGCCCGCAGCAGCAGCTGCGCCAAGGCATCCGCAGGATGCGAGGCCGCGCCCTGCCCCGCCTTCAGCGCGGTCCGCCGGATGGCTTCCAGCAACTCATCGACCGGCTCGCTCGGCATGTGTGTCTCCTTGGCCCACCTGCGTGGCCACTACCCCTAGAAGGCCTCGGGTCCACCCGGTGATACGTCCTCGGCAGAGATTCCCTCATCGGCGAGCCTGACGCGGAGCTTCTCCAAGCACCGCCGCCGCGTCGGGCCGATCGACCCTACGGCCATGCCCAACTGCTCGGAGAGTTGCTGGTAGTCGCGCTCCGGCTCAAAAAAGAGGGCTGTGAGCAGCTGGCGGCAGCGGTCGCTGATCGCCCGCAAGGCACGGCGGACGACATGCCGCCGCTCCAAGTCGAGGACGACAGCGTCGGGCGTGGGTGCCTCCGCCACCTCTTCGCGGGCTGCGGCGCGTTCACGAGCAGCGCGCGCGGATTGGCCACGGGCAACGCGCCATGCACGCCGTTTGGTGACCACGGCGAACCAGCCGCGCAGACGTGTACTCCCACGAAGGCGATTGAGATTGCGCCAGAAGATCACAAACACTTCCTGCGTCACGTCACCAGCCGCGGCGCTGTCGAGTCCGGCGCCGCGGGCCACGGCATGCACGAAATCCGCGTAGCGCCCGCAGAGATCCTCCCACGCACCCGCCTGGCGCCCGATACAGCGGTCCACCAGATCGGCGTCCGTGGGCACATCCATGGCTGAGAGTTTCTCCGTCGTTCCCGGGGGGAGCGAATGAACAGTCGATGTCTTGTATCAGGATCTGCCCGGGCTGTCTTTCGTCAGTAGATGCACGTGCATCATCAGGAGTCACCCCCATGCGTTGCCGCCACGTTCCCCTGCTCGTCCTTTGTTTCGCAGTCCTTCTCTTCACCGGATGCGGCGGCGCCCTTGGCGACCTTGCCGACCTCGCCGAGGATCGAGGCGACAGCAACCGACGAGGACGCGGCTCCGATGACGCATCCCTTAAAGGCATCCTGGTCGACGCCGACGGCTCGACGGGCGACTTGGCCGGTTTCGGCTTTGTGCTCGCCGAGTCGGGTGAAGCCGTTCAGACAGACGCGGCGGGCCGATTCTCCTTCCAGGCTGTACCGACAGGCACCCTCACGCTGCAGTTGCAGGGGGCCGGTGTCCGCGTAGCCAAGTCCGGGCCCGGGGACGACGGGGACGGAAGCGAGGACGAGTCAGAAGACGAATCGGAAGACGAGTCAGACGATGACGACAACGCCTTGCTTGACGATGGCGATGTACGCATCCGCGCGATCCCTGCGGGCGAAACCGTCGAAGTGCGCGTGCGGCTCGAGCATGGGCGCATCGTGCAACTCGATGTCGCCCGCTCGACCCGTACGGAACGAGAGACAAAGGTCCGCCTCACCCTCGCGGCGGGGGTGTCCGACCTGGACCTCGAGGGCACGCTGGCCATCGAGAGCCGCGACGATCGCCAGCGCTTCAAGGTCGAGGTCGAGCGCGCAGAGGCCGGCCGCGAGTTGACGCTGTTCATTCTCGACACGGATGGCGCGGAGCTTGATCTCGGCGCCCGGACGGTGACAGCTCTCGGAACTGCCCGCTGGATTCTCGACACCTCCGAAGGCGCAGTACTTCCGTTTGGCGTCTCGTCCGTGGCTGACCTCGAAGAACTCCGCGTCGTCGTCCGCGACGCCAACACGGGCCTCGACGTCCTCCTCGGCGATGTCCCGCAGCTCCCGCCGCAGGCCGCCCCGGCACCGACCGATGCGCCTCCCGCTCCGGACACGCCGAGAGACGACACGACGAACGATCGGCTGCGCGGCCGCGCGCGCCTCAATGCCAGCGAAGCGGGCCTCGGCGGACACATCGACATCCGCAGCCGCCCCGGCCGTGCTCTCCTGAGGGTGGAAGCCGAGCAGCTGGCCCCGGGACGCGCGGTGGTGTTCTTCGTTGAGGATCCGGGCAGCGCCGGCGACCTCCTCGAGCTCGGCACGTTCATCGCGAACACCTTCGGCGAAGCCGAGCTCTCGTTGCGGACGGATCGCGGCGAACGCTTGCCGGGGAACGCGGCTGGCATCGAAGCGCTCGAGGGCCTCGCCGTCGAGGTACGCGATGCAGACACCGACGGCGTCCTGCTGACCGGGACCATTCCCGCAGCACAGCCGGACTGAGCACCAGGCGAAGAACCCCTCTCCCTCCCCCCCATACCCATACCCATACAGACCCCAGCGCCACGAGCGCGAACACGGAGTACCGATCCATGGACAACTACAAGCGGAGCCTTCTGACCGCCCTCTGCCTCACGCTGGCTGCGTGCGGCGGCGGTGGCGGTGGAGCCGACTCCCGTCCGTCTTCCCTGGCGTTGACCAAGGGCAACGTCATCTCTCTCAACGGGCAATCGGCTGACGTGGCAGGCGTCTTCATTTCCGTCCCAGCGACGGGCATCGGGACGATGTCCGACACATCCGGCGCCTTCGATCTGGGCGGGCTGCCGCCTGAGATCATTGACTTGGTCGTCACCCCGCCGACGGGCGCCGCCCCGCTGCGGACGGCCATGACGATGCCGTTCACCGTGTCGATCGACCTTCGCGGCGTTTCCGAGGCCACGGTGCATCTCAGTGTGAGCGACGACCAGGCACCCGGTGTCAGCATCGAACGTTGTGCCGGCGGCGGAGGCAGCGACAACGACACCCGCGTGGCCATGACCGTCGTCGAGGTTGGCCTTGAAGGCAGGATTCGGGTCCGTCGTAGGGACGACGGGCACACGGGCTTCGATGTCGAGGCCAGCAACCTGACGCCGGGCCGCACGGTCAAGTTCACGATTACCAACCCGGCGACCACGGCAATCCAGGACCTGGGAACCGTAGCGGCTGACGCCTTTGGAGAGGCTGAAGTCGAGCTGAGAACCAATGACGGCGACGTCCTGCCGTTTGGCGTAGCGACCGCAGACCTGCTCGAGGACTTCCCGGTCGCGGTCCGTGACGGATCCACGGACCTCCTGCTGCTGGAGGGCACGGTGCCCGCCCTCGGCGGTCTTCCCGATTGCACCGGCGGCGGCGGTGGTGGCAACACGGGGCGGCGCACGGGTGAGAGCCGACTTGCCGCAGGCGCCGGCGTACTTGGCGTCGCCGAGGTCGAGCTGCGCTCGCGCCCCGCACGGGGTGAGGAGCGCATAGAAGTGGAACTCGCTGGAACCAACGTCTCGGGAACGATCGAGGTCTGGCTCGAGGACCCCTCGTCGCCGGGGACGCTGGCCCTCATCGGCCTGCTGGCTCCGAGCGGAGCGGTACTCGAGTTCGAACTCGACACCGAGCAGGGCGAAGCGCTTCCGTTCGGCGTGACCAAAGCCGAGGACCTGAGCGGCCTACGAATCGAACTCAAGCGCCAGTCCGACGGCGTCACGGTCTACCTGGGAGTCACGCCTCCCATGAATCCCTCCTGAGCTCCGCGCTTCAGCGTGGCCCCGGTCCGCCGTAGCACGGGCCGGGGCCTGGCCCCCTCGGCGTGGTAGGTCACAGAGCGGGATAAGAACCCATGAAAGACGGCGACGACAGGCGTAGACAGGGCGTCCGCGCACCCGCGCCACTCCCGGCCAGCTCCGTCGCCGTCGCCGCGGGCACGGTCGCGGAACGTGGGCGGGACCACAGCCATGAGCGGGGAGCTGCCAGCAGCGTGGCGCGGGGTCTCGCGCACGATGTGAGCAATCTGCTCGCTGCGATCCTGGGCTTTGCCCAGCTTGCAAAGCTGGCGCTCGACTCACCACGGGAGTTGGAGAGCCATCTGGACATGGTCGAGTCGGCCACGCGCAGGGCTGCGGACCTTGCTCATGAACTCATGGATCCGACGGATCAGCGCCTCGCCCCATCGCGCACGATCTCGTTGGCTGCTGCTGTCCATGAGGCGCTCCGGATCCTGCGCCTTGACATCGACGCGCGCAGAGTCCAGGTCAAGTGTCTGCCAGATCGCAAGCTCCATACCGTGCGCGGACAGGCGACTCAGCTCCAACGCGTGGTCGTGAATCTCATGCTCAACGCGCTTGAAGCGAGCGACGGAGAGGGCAGCACCATCCAGGTTCTGATCCGCAGCCGGACGCGAACCCGTGAGGATCTTGAGACCTACCGCGGCGGAACCCGGCTTGAAGCGGGCATGTATGTCGAACTCTCGGTGAAGGACACCGGCTGCGGCATGACAT
>JAJDEM010000131.1 GCA_029259795.1 Planctomycetota bacterium | reverse complement strand
GCCAGGGAGGCCGGGGTGGGGAACGTGGAGGCCTCCAGGCCGAAGAAGGGAAGAAACAGGCCGTGGCGGCCGGCGTTCTGGTCGGCCAGCAGGCCGACCCAGCCCCCGGCCCGCAGCCGGCGCCGGGCGGCGTAAAGCCCCCCCATCTTGGGGATCAGGTGGCGGGCGCCCCCCCGGCGGCGCTCCAGCCAGGCCGCGACCAGCGGGTTCGCCGGCGGCCGGGCCATGGCGAGGAGGGGCTCGCCATGGAGGCGGACCCCGAGGGCCCCCAGCTCCCAGTTGCCCAGGTGCGGGGTGACCAGGATGCCCCCACGCCCAGCCGCGTGGTCGGCCTCGAGCTCGGCGAGGTCGCCGCGGGTCTCGACGCGCGCCTGGTAGGCCCGCAGCGAGCCAAAGAGCCGGCGGGCGAGACACATCTCGGCGAAGACCCGGACCAGCCCCTGGCAGGAGGCGCGCCCCAGGCGCGCCCGGGCGCGCTCGTCCAAGCGCTCGCCGAAGGCGATCCGCAGGTTCTCGGCCACGACCCGGCGGCGGGACGGACTGAGCGCCCACCAGAGCGACCCCAGCCCGTCCGCCAGACCAAGCAGCGCCCGCGGCGGCAGGGACTGGGTGAGCAGCTCGAGCCCCCCGGCGCCAAGTCGGGCCAGAAGACGGTGGGAAGCAGCCACGGCGACAATGGTAGGCCCGCCGCCCGTAGACTCGGCGCGTGAACAAGAAGAAGGACGAGGAACTGCCCGCCTACAAGCGGCCCACGATGCCCTTCGAGAAGGAGGCCTCCATGGGCCCCGGTGCGGGCACCTGGGCGGCCGTAGGCATCGAATTCGGGCTCTACGTGGTGTTGTTCTTCCTTGGTGGCCGTTGGCTGGATGGGAAGTTCGGCCTTGATCCCTGGGGAGCCGCGCTCGGCGGGCTGCTTGGGGCGGCAATGGGCATGTTCATGCTCATTCGACGCGTGATGCGTGCTTCCCAGAACGACGCGAGCGGGCCGGGCGCCCCCAAGGGGCCAGGCACGGGCGCGTGAGTCGCTGGGGCACCGCCCTGGAGTCCCCGTGGGCCGCTACCTCCCGAAGGCCATCCTCCTCGCCGCCCTCGTAACGGGGCTCTGCGCCTGGCCGGCGAACGCCTGGGGTGGACAGCCGGGGCTGATCGCCCTCGGGATCGCCGGGGCCATCGCGCTCACCGGCGCCGTGGTTGCGCACCTCGTCGGACGGCTCATGGAGCGGCTGGGCACGGGACCTGAAGCCGGCGCCCAGGGTGCCCAGGCAGCCATCGCCGTCCGCATGCTCCTCACCTTGGGCATGAGCTTGCCGGTGTTCATCCTCGAGCCCGTCCCGCCCATGCAGTTCGCTGCGTGGCTCGGCGCTCATTATCTCGTGCAAATGGTCTTGGAAGTCTTCGTCTCCGTGAAGGAGTTGAGCCAGAATCACGCCCCTACGGGGACGCCCGCGCGCGAGTCGCAGCCGGAAGAAACGCTTCCGTCGGGGTCCATGGCAGGAAGTGCGCCCACGAGCGCAGAGGGAGCCGAGAACCGATGATTTCTGGGCTGGCTGCAACCGCACAGAACGCACTCGGGTCCCTCGTCCTCGCGGGCGGGGATCCGCTGTTGCACGTCGTGCCCCACTTCCTGAGCAACGACCCAAACAGCTTCTTGAGCCACGTGTCCAACCACGTCTTCATGCTCGTCGTCGCCGCCGTGCTGCTCATGATCTTCGTGCCGCTCGCAGCGACGAAGAAGGCCCTCGTCCCGACCGGCTTCCGCAACTTCCTCGAAGCGCTGATGCAGTACATCCGCGAAGAGGTCGCGCGCCCCGCGCTCGGCAAGGACACCGACAAGTTCATCCCGTTCCTCTGGACGCTGTTCTTCCTGATCCTGACGGCGAACATCCTCGGCATGCTGCCGATCAACGACATCGCCCAGGTCAGCACGCAGAACTTCCACCTGCACATCGGCGGCACGGCGACCGGCAACATCGGCATCACCGCAGGCCTCGCCATCTGCACGTTCCTGCTGGTGCACTTCTCGGGCGCCGTGCGCCTCGGCTTCGGCCCGTACATGAAGCACCTGCTGCTCGGCCACGGTCCGATCGCCCTTGCCCCCCTCTTCATCCCGATCGAGATCATCGGGGCGCTGGTCAAGCCGTTCGCGCTGGCCATTCGTCTCTTCGCCAACATGACCGGCGGGCACATCGTGCTGGCCGTCCTCATGGGCTTTGCCATCACGGGCATCCAGATGGCCGTGAACGACGGCGCCTACGGGATGCTCGGCGTCACGCTCGTCTCGGCGCTCGGCGCCGTGGCCATCAACCTGCTCGAGCTCTTCGTGGCGTTCCTGCAGGCCTACATCTTCACGTTCCTTACCGCACTCTTCCTTGGCGCGGCCATTCACCCGGAGCACTAGCCCCGAGCGAATGACCGAGTCATCCGTCTTCTGCCCCAAAAACATCACGTCCTTGAACACAGGCACTACTCGTAGCGCCGCTTCCTGGAGGAAACCCGATCATGGGCCTCTTCACCATCCTTCCGACCTTCCTTGCTGAGCTGACCGGTACGCTCGGCCCCCTTGCCGCCATTGGTGCGGGCATCGCCATCATCGGCGCCGGCCGCGGCATCGGTGCCATCGGCGAACGCGCCTGTGAGGCCATCGGCCGTCAGCCCGAGGCCAAGGGTCCGATCCAGACCGCGATGATCATTTCGGCGGCCCTCATCGAGGGTGCCACGTTCTTCGCGCTCGTGATCTGCCTTCTCGCCAAGTAGCTCGGGCCTCTCGGCTCGTCGCTTCGAGGCCAGGGAGCCACACACGACCGTCGCGCACGCGTGCGCGACGGTCGGTTCCCCGGCCGTGGCACTGAACTCTCGCGGAGGAGCGTCATGCGCACCTGGATTCTCCCGTTGACCGTGCTTGCGGTCCTCGTCCTTGTCAGCGCCGCCCCTGCGTGGGCGGAAGAGGCCAAGGGCGACGGTCTGCAGTTCGACAAGCAGCTGACCATCGTCACGATCGCCACGTCGATCGGCGTCTTCCTGCTCCTGCTCATCGTGCTCGGCAAGTTCGCTTGGAAGCCCATCCTCGCGGGCCTCCAGCAGCGCGAGGACACGATCCGCAAGGCGCTCGACGATGCCGAGGAGGCGCACAACCGCGCCAAGGCCCTCATCAGTGAGTACGAAGCCAAGATCGACAAGGCACGTGCCGAGGCGCAGGCCGTCTTCGACGAAGCGCGTCGGGACGCGGACGACATCCGCAGCCAGATCGAGGCCGACGCCAAGCAGCGCGCCGACGAGACGGTCGAGCGCGCCAAGCGCGAGATCGACCAGCTCACGGCCAAGGCCTGGCAGGGCCTCGTCAGCGACGCAGCCTCCATCGCCACCCTGGCCGCAGGTCGCATCATCGACCAGCAGCTCACCGCCGACAGCCACGCCGAGATCGTCGCGGGTGTCGTCAGCGAGTTCGCCCAGACGCGCGGCGGAGGCCAGGGCTGATGGCAGGCTCCCAAGCCAGCACCGGCGGCTCCATCTACGCCCGCGCCCTCGCCGAAGCGGTCGAGAGCGAAGGCGGGACGCCGCTCCTGCAGGACGTCGGCAGCGTGCTCGACAGCCTGTGCGAGGCATGGAGCCAAGACCGCATCCTGCGGAGCTACTTCCTCGCAACCGAGATCGCGGGGGCGCAGAAGCGCGCCGCGATGGACTCCTTGGTCGGAGGGCGCTTTCCCGCGCTCCTCGGCAACTTCCTACGGCTCCTGCTCAAGCGGGGCCGCTTGGCGATCCTCCCCGAGATCGGGGAGGCCTTCCAGACGATCCTCGACGAGAAGCTCGGCCGCGTGCCCGTGACCATCACGACCGCGGTGCCCGTGCCGGAGAGCGATTTCAAGGGCTGGAAGGACATGATCCGAGGCGCGGTCGGCGGCGAAGCCGTCGTCGACCACGTCGTCAATCCCGACATCATTGCCGGCGCCATCATCCGCGTCGGCGACCGTGTCATCGACGGCAGCGCGCGCCGCCGTCTTGCTGACTTGCACAACCGCATCATTCAGAGAGGAATGCAGCGACATGCGCTTCAATCCTGAAGAGATCACTTCGGTCATCCGCCAGGAACTCGAACAGTTCGAGTCCAACGTCGACGTCTCCGAAGTCGGAACCGTCCTCGAAGTCGGTGACGGAATCGCCCGCATCTACGGCCTCGAGAAGGCTGGCGCGGGCGAGATGCTCGAGTTCGAGAATGGCGTCGCGGCCCAGGTGTTCAACCTGGAGTCGGGCTCCATCGGCGTCGTGGTTCTCGGTGAAGACCGGGAACTCCACGAGGGCATGACGATCCGCCGTACGGGCAAGCTGCTCGAGGTGCCGGTCGGCAAGGGTCTCGCGGGTCGCGTCGTCGACGCACTCGGTCGTCCGGTCGACGGCAAGGGTCCGCTCGACGCCGAGACGACGCGTCCGGTCGAGATGATCGCGCCCGGTATCGCCGGCCGTCAGCCCGTCACGCAGCCGCTGCAGACCGGCATCAAGGCCATCGACTCGATGACGCCGATCGGCCGCGGTCAGCGCGAGCTGATCATCGGTGACCGCAAGACGGGCAAGACCGCGATTGCCGTCGACACGATCATCAACCAGGCGTCCGAGAACGTGCACTGCTTCTACGTCGCCATCGGTCAGAAGGACTCGACCGTGGCCGGCGTCGTTGCGGACCTCGAAGCCAACGGCGCCA
Source organism: Planctomycetota bacterium (assembly GCA_029259795.1). GTDB lineage: Bacteria > Planctomycetota > PLA2 > PLA2 > JAEUHO01 > JAHEIK01. Next base: position 6,669 of record JAJDEM010000131.1, on the reverse strand, counting down.
TGGCCTACACGACGGTCATCGTCGCGTCGGCCGCTGCCCCCGCTCCGCTCCAGTACATCGCCCCGTACGCTGGCTGCGCGATGGCCGAGCACCTCATGTACAACCACGGCGCGCACACGCTCGTCGTCTACGACGACCTCAGCAAGCAGGCTGTTGCCTACCGCCAGCTCTCGCTGCTGCTTCGCCGCCCGCCGGGTCGCGAGGCGTACCCCGGTGACGTCTTCTACCTCCACTCCCGCCTGCTCGAGCGCGCGGTGAAGCTCTCCGACGAGCTGGGTGCCGGCTCGCTGACCGCGCTGCCGATCATCGAGACGCAGGAGGGTGAGGTCTCGGCCTACATCCCGACGAACGTGATCTCGATCACCGATGGTCAGATCTACCTCCAGCCTGACCTGTTCCGCTCGAACATCCGTCCGGCCATCGACGTCGGCATCTCGGTGTCGCGTGTGGGTGGTGCGGCGCAGATCAAGGCCATGAAGCACAAGAAGGTCGCCAGCGGCCTGCGCTTGAGCCTCGCGGCCTTCCGTGAGCTCGAGGCCTTCGCGCAGCTCGGTACCGACCTTGATGCGGCCACCCAGGCGCAGCTCGATCGCGGTGCCCGCATGGTCGAGATCCTGAAGCAGCCGCAGTTCAAGCCGATGCACGTCATCGAGCAGGTGGCAAGCATCTTCGCGGCGGCCTCCGGCCACCTCGACAAGGTCCCGGTGAACCGCGTCAGCGAGTTCGAGGCCGGCCTGATCCAGTACCTCAAGGAGAACCACGCGCCCTTCCACGAGAAGCTCGTGGAGTCGGGCGTCCTCGACGACGAGGCCGAAGCCGAGCTGGAGCGCATCTGCGCCCAGTTCAGCGCGGCATTCCTCGCCGGCAAGGCAGCTGACCCCCGCTAATCCCGCCCGTTCCCTAGAAAGGCAACAAGGCCGCCCGGTCTTCAAGGAAGCACGCCCATGGCAAGCCCCCGCGCCATCCTGAAGCGGACCCAGTCCGTCAAGAACATCAGCAAGATCACCAAGACGATGCAGATGATCGCGACGGCGAAGTTCAAGCGCGCGCACGACCGTGCGGTGGCTGCCCGTCCGTACACGGACAAGCTCACGCGCCTGATCGGCAAACTCGCCGATGCGGCGGGTGCCGACTTTGCGCACCCGCTGCTCGACAAGCGTGAGCCGACCAAGGTCGTCCTGCTGGCCATCTCCAGCAACCGCGGGCTCTGCGGCGGCTTCAACACCAACGCCGTGAAGGCGGCGGTTGCGGCCCACAAGGGCCTGATCGCGCGCGGCCTCGAGGTCGAGGTGATCGCCTTCGGCAAGCGCGTCGCGAACGGCATGCGCTTCAAGGGCATCACGCCCGACCAGGTCATCACCCACATCGAAGACAAGCCCACGTTCGCCGAGGTCGACGTCGTCGGCAACGAGCTCCTGGAGCGCTACGCGAGCGGCGAGGTCGACGAGGTGCACGTCGCCTACACGAAGTTCGTGTCGGCAGCACGCCAGCATGCCGGCACCGAGCAGGTGCTGCCGTTGGAGCCGCCGACCGACGACGAGGCTTCCGCCGAGGCCTCCACGGACGCCGCTGCTTCCCAACAGAACTTCATCTTTCACCCGAGCGCGGAGCAGATCCTTTCGGACCTCCTCCCCCGCTCGGTCCGCCTGCACGTGTTCCAGGCCTTCCTGGACAGCGCAGTCAGCGAGCAGACCGCTCGCATGGTGGCCATGAAGAGCGCCACCGACAACGCCAACGAAATGATCCGCGACCTGACCATGCTCTACAACCGGAGCCGCCAGACGCAGATCACAACCGAACTCAGCGAGATCATCGGCGGAGCAGCCGCACTCGAGTAGCCCCCGGGTTCCCTCGAGAGCGCGCCACTTCGTCCCAAGACCCCCAGAGGAGAGATCATGGCCTCCGTCGGCAAGATCACCCAAGTCATCGGCTCCACGTTCGACGCGGAGTTCCCCGAGAACGACCTCCCCCAGATCTACAACGCAGTCGAGTGCTCGGTCGAGCGCGCCGGCGGCAGCGAGAAGCTCGTCGGCGAGGTGCAGCAGCACCTTGGTGGCGGCGAGGTCCGCTGCGTCGCCCTTGGCGCCACCGACGGCATGGTCCGCGGCCAGGAAGCCAAGGACACCGGCGGCCCGGTGACTGTGCCCGTCGGCGACGAGACGCTGGGGCGCGTGTTCAACCTGCTCGGCGAGCCGATCGACAATCGCGGCCCGGTCCACACCGAGCACCGCCGGGAGATCCACCAGTCCCCGCCGGCCTTCGAGGACCTCGAGCCCAAGACCGAGGTGTTCGAGACGGGCATCAAGGTCATCGACCTGCTCACGCCCTACGTCCGAGGCGGCAAGACGGGCCTCTTCGGCGGCGCCGGTGTCGGCAAGACGGTCGTCATCCAGGAGCTCATCGCCCGTATCGCGCGCTTCCACGACGGCCTCTCGGTCTTCGCGGGTGTCGGCGAGCGTACGCGTGAAGGCAACGACCTCTGGCTCGAGATGCAGGAAGCCAAGATCGGCGGCACGGACAAGTCCGTGCTCGACCAGACGGTCATGGTCTTCGGTCAGATGAACGAGCCGCCCGGTGCGCGTCTGCGCGTGGGTCTCTCGGCGTTGACCATGGCCGAGCACTTCCGCGACACGAAGGGCACGGACGTCCTGCTCTTCGTCGACAACGTGTTCCGCTTCACGCAGGCCGGCTCGGAGGTGTCCGCACTTCTCGGCCGTATGCCGTCGGCCGTCGGGTACCAGCCGACGCTCGGTACCGAGATGGGCGCGATGCAGGAGCGCATCACCTCGACCAAGAACGGCGCCATCACATCGATCCAGGCCATCTACGTCCCCGCGGATGACCTGACGGACCCGGCGCCGGCTACGGCGTTCTCCCACCTCGACTGCTTCACGGTTCTCGAGCGCAAGATCGCCGAGAAGGGCATCTACCCGGCCGTGGACCCGCTCGAGTCGCGCTCGCGTATTCTCGACCCGCAGTACGTGGGCGAGGAGCACTACGCGGTCGCACAGGAAGTCGTTCGGATCCTGCAGCGCTACAAGGAGCTGCAGGACATCATCGCGATTCTCGGTGTCGACGAACTCAGCGAGGACGACAAGGCCCTCGTCGAGCGCGCGCGCCGCATCGAGCGCTTCCTGTCGCAGCCGTTCTTCGTCGCAGAGATCTTCACCGGCATGGCCGGCATCAACGTGCCGATCAAGGAGACGGTCCGCTCGTTCAAGGAGATCTGCGAAGGCAAGTGGGATCACCTGCCCGAGAACGCCTTCATGTACGTCGGCACCGTCGAAGAAGCGGCCGCCAAGGCCGAGGCCGCCGCCGCCAAGGCCGCGGACTAGTCGGCCCCAGGGCCACCGAGGAGACGCGCCGTGTCCAACACGCTCACAGTGACCGTGGTTACCCCCGAAGGCACCGCCTACGAGGGTGAAGCCGTGCACGTCGTCGTCCCTGCCTTTGACGGCGAGATGAGCTTCTATCCCCTGCACGCGCCGCTCGTCGGCGTGCTGGGCTACGGTGAGCTGCGCGTTGCGCGCCCCGACGGCGTGACCGAGTACTTCTACTTGGCCGGTGGGGTCGTCCAGGTGGCCGACAACGAGGTCTCCATCCTCGCCGAGGCCGTGATGCCCGCCGCGGCACTCAACATCGCAGACGCCAACAAGGCGCTCGCCGAGGCGCTGGCGTCCCACGCCACAGGCGACGTCGAGATCGACATCCGCGCTGCGCAGACCGAGGACGCCCGCGCGCGCCTGCGGGCGGCGCACGCGGCCACCGAGCGCGGCCAGTTGACGCCCGACGAGATCCTCGACCTCCCCGTCGAGTAGTCGGTCCGGCGGGCCGAGCGCTGGCGAGGCTCAGCGCGCGACGAACGACACGTCGAGGTCGCGCACGGCGTGCACCCGCGTCAGGTACTCCGCCCGTGGGATCTCGAGGCAGCCGAACTGCGCGAGGTGACGGCTCGAGAACTGCACGTCGAGCAGCGAGAACCCACGCGCGGCCAGATGGCGGGCGAGCGACACGAGGGCGACCTTCGAGGCATCCCGCTCGCGGTGGAACATCGACTCGGCGGCGAACCCGCCCCCGAACGCCACGCCGTAGAGCCCTCCCACCAGCCGATCGTCGCGCCAGACCTCCACACTGTGCGCTTGGCCGCGCGCGTGCAGCGCTTGGAAGCAGTGGCGCATGGCCGGGTGGATCCAGGAGCCGTCCGCACGGTTCTCGTCACACGCCGCCATGACCTCAGCGAAGGCGGTGTCGTGCCGCAGCACCCAGCCACCGTGCTCGATGGTGCGCGCCAGCCGCCGGGGGACATGCAGCGCATCCAGCGGCAGGATCGCCCGGGGGTCCGGGCACCACCAGAGAACGGGCTGATCCGCGTCGTACCAGGGGAAGACCCCCTCCCGGTAGGCACCGTGCACAAGGCCGGGCTCGAGATCCCCGCCTGTCGCGACAATCTCCGCGCCCGGCACCAGCGAGAGCCCGGCGAAGGGGCTCGGGATGGGCTCAGGCGGCGGGTGGTTCTCTCGTGTCATGAGCAGGTCTCGGGCTTTCGGGCGTACCCGCATCGTAGTGTTTTCGTGGTGTTGCAAGTCGTCCAAACCCCAGCCCCAACAACAGCGCACGGGGTTGCCCGATGGCCTCCGCACCCCTAGTCTCTCTGCCTTGGGATCGAGTGTCACGGGCCGGAAGGCTGGCGCTCTGCTGGAGGTATTGACGATGGACCGACGCACCCTTCGGGGCTGCACCACGCTTGCGCTTGGCGCACTGCTCATGGGCCTCGCAGCCTGCAGTACCAGCGTGACCCCCGCACCGAGCGCCGCAGCAGCGCCGACCAACTTCAACGCGTGGACGACGCCGCCGCCCGCGGGCTCGACGTACGCCGCCGCGCGCGCGCAGGCGGGCGCACTCCAGCCCGCGCCTCGCGCCGTCGTCGGGGCACCCCTCGCTGCGCAGCAACCGCGCCTGGAGCGCTACCCGAGTGGCATGCTCCCGCCGCCGCCGCCGCCCCCGGACAGCAGCTTGCCGGTCGTGGGTGCGCCGACCGGCGCCTACGCCGTCAACGGCTGGGACGCCAACGGCCAGCCGATCGGCGCGCCCTCCGTTCAGGCCGCCCCCGCCACCCAGGCGTCGGCTTCGCGCGGTGCCTGGGTCACGCCCGAGCGCACGTACACCTGCGGGCTCCCCTGCGCCGATGGCATCAGCATGTGGCACGTTCGGGGCGTCCTGGGCCTCGCAACCTTCCACGGCGATGACGCTGGCGAGAACTGCATCTACTACGGCGTCGACGTCGGCCGCACCTTCTGCGGGTGCTGGGGCCTCGACGCGTACTACCGCTACAACAGCGGTCAGTTCCGTCGCGAGCCCGCCCCGGGTCTGGGCTTTGACGACGGCGGCCAGTGGCACCACATCGGCGCCAAGCTCACCTACGCGAAGTCGCTGGGCAACTCGCCCTTCTACGTCTGGGGCGGTGCCGGTGGCGGCTACTTCTGGACGGAGCAATACATCGCCAACGACAGCGGCCCCGAGGTGTTCCTCGAGGCTGGCGTCGGCTTCAACCTGGGCCGCAACTGGGCCATCCGCGCGGGCTTGAACGCCCACGTCATGGACACCAGCGTCACACGGCGGCTCCCGGCGAATGACGGCCAGAGCCGCATCCTGTGGGTCCTCGCGCCCGTGATCGAGCTCGAGGGCCGCTTCTAGCGGCACCCGCCCATTTCGCCTGAGTTCCGGGTGGTGTGAACGGGACTCAGGATGTTCACCTAGCGCAACACACGATGAGGGAGTTCAACGAGAGAAGGGCCGGAACGACCGGTGGTTCAAACCGGAACGCGTCCGTAACCTCTTGAAAATGAACGACTTGCGACTGCGGACCGGATTCTGGCACGCCTTGGACGGCAACCGGGTCTGGGATGTGCCACAGGCGGGGCAGAAGATACCCCCGACCTGCAGCCGACCGCGGCTCGCCTTGGGAGACCGGTTTTATGACCATTCGCAATCTGATGATCGCCGCCCTTCTGCTCTGCATTGCTGGCTGTGGCTGCAATGACGACAGTTCCCCGCCCCTCGGCGTCGCGCCGTTGGCCGTGCCTGCGGTGCTGGGCATCAAGACCCGGGTCCCGCCGATCCCGGTCGTCGCCCCGCCGGATGTGGTCGAGCCGATCAAGATCGACGTCGCGTTCATCCTCGACGATGGCGACAACATGATCGACCGCGTGCTGGGCATCATTCCGGCCAATGGGGGTGACAACCGCACCCGCATGCAGGCCACCCAGGCGATCTTCCGCAACGTCCAGGCGAACATCGTCGCGCGCTACAACGCAGAGTGGACCGCGACGCACCCGGGTACGACGCCCCCGCCGCTCGACCTCGCCTTCTCGGTGACGCGCTTCGAGGACTTCGGTGGTCCCTTCACCAAGGCCAACCGCGCCATCGGCGATGTCGATGATCCGGCCAACGTCAGCAACGACCGCGACGCCCGGCCCTTCATCCTGAACATGCCGATCCTGCGCACTGCGCACCCGCAGTTCGACGCGCTCTTCGGCGCGGCCATGACGCGTGAAGCACCCGGCGACGGGCACCCCTTCTTCCAGCTCGGTCTCGACTCCATCCGCGTCTTCGATCCGCAGACCGCCGTCGAGGCGCTCTGGCAGATCGCAGCACCGACCGACGCCAACG
>JAJDEM010000014.1 GCA_029259795.1 Planctomycetota bacterium | reverse complement strand
GCGCGTGCCCTCCGACGGCAGGTCCCCGAGGCGCTTCGCGTCGTCGGGGCGGACCTTCATCGAGAGCTCCATCGACTGGCTCGTATCCAGTACGAAGCACACGCTCTTGGAGAAGACCCGGCGTCCGTAGTAGTGGGGGTCGTCTGGATTCGGTCGCGTGGGCTCTGCGTAGCGTGGCTTGCCGGTGGTCGGGGTGGGGAGCCGCTGGGGCGGGGGCGGCAAGCCGCCGTGCTTCTTCTTCTGCGCCTCCCACCAGCGGCGCCAGGTCGTGGGTCGAGGACCGAGGTCGTCGCCGGTCACGGCGCGTAGCGCGGCGTGCATCTCCTTCTTCAGCGTGCCGCCCTCGCGCTCGAACTGATCGAGCAAGGCGTCAACGCAGCTCATGGTGCCGACCGGGGCCAGCGCGCGGGCAGCGGTCAGCCTGACCTGCCAGCGCTTGTGGCTGAGGCGCGCCGCAAGGAGCGGCGATGCCTCCGCGGAGCGACTGGGGAACGCGGCGAACGCGTCGGCGATGGCCATCCAGGTCTTGGGCTTGCGCTCGGTCAGCGCAGCGAGCAGCGCCGGACGACTCCCGGCGTCCCCCAGCCGCTGCAGGGCCTGCGCCGCATTGGCGCGCACCAACCAGTGGGGGGCGCCGAGCATGGCGCGCAGGCGTTCCTGCGCAGCCGCGTCCTTCAGCAGTCCGAGCACGCGGATGACGCCCGCCCGGACGAGCGGCCGCGAGTCGTAGAGCGCCTGCTCGCGCAGGAACGTGCGTACGGCCGGCGCCGTGGTGCGTAGCAGGACGAGATGGACCGCCTCGCGCACGAGATCCGAGGCGGAGCTCAGGCGCCCCAAGACGGCTTCCAGGGTCTCGACGCTATCGATTCGGTCGAGCCCTCGCACGAGGCCAGCCAGCTCCTGGGGGTCTTGCAGGCTCTCGAGCCGGCGGCGCTCGCGTAGCGAGGGGTCCTCGAGTGGGCGCGCATCGGCCCGGCCTTCGCCCATGGTCTTGCGCTTGCCTGTCAGTCGCGCGACCCAGCGCTTGTGGAAGACGTCGGGCTTGATGCCGAGCTCATCCTGGAAGGCCTTGCCCTCGTGCACGCGCTTGCGCAGGTGGCCAAGCGTTCGCAGCCAGCGCGTTCGGTCCTCGCGCAGCATCAGGTCCATGACCGACCACGCCCGCAGGTGATCTTCGTACTTCATGCTGCTCAGCGACGTCTTGTTGAAAAACGTCTCGATCGGTTCGATGCGGCGCGAGGCCAGCTTGCGCGTGCGCTTGGCCCAGTCCTTCTGGGGACCCTCGCCGCCTGCGCCTTCGCCGTAGCAGAAGGTCGCGTAGTCGGTATGCAGTCCGTCGAGCTTCTCCAGGAAGTGCGCCGCACCGACCCACGCCCAGCGCGGGCACTCCTCCTCGAAGCCGCCGTGCACCTGCCAGCACGAGAAGAGGATGTGGCCGATCTGATGGCGCACGTAGCCGTGCATGCGGGTGTCGTTGCGCTGATGCTTCTGGCCTACAACGAAGCCGTTTCCCGAGAAGCCCTGGGCGATGCGGTCGTTGTAGGCGAACGCATAGTTCATGTGGATGCCTTCGCCGCCGAAGTACGTCGCGCCGACACGCTTGCGCGCCCGCTCGGCGTCCACCACATAGATCGCCATCGGCTTGTGGAGGTTTACGTCCCCGCCAAACCAGTGCATGAAGTCGGCATAGGCAATCTCGGCGCGCTGGAGGTAGAGGTGGACGATCTCATGCGCGGTCATGAGGCGCTTCGTGCCCTTGCGGGTCGTGAGCTTGATCTTCTTGTCGGCGCTCGTGACGACGTAGAAGTGCGGCGAGACGGCGAGCACGACGTCGGGGCCGAGCACCTTGCGCTCCTCGGCGAGGCGCCTGGCGAGCTTGGCCTGGGTGGCCTCGTCGCGGCCGGGGGCGAGATCCTGGCAGGGCTCGCAGTCGGTGTCCGCGAGGCAGAGGGGGCACTGGATGTTCCAGCTGAACGCGTGACGCTTCCAGAAGCACGGAACCCGCTGCGAGCCCCAGCAGTCCGCGCTCACGCCCTTGGGTCGCGGGCGGCTGCGGCAGGAGCCCCCCGCGCGGAGCAGGCCGCACTGCGGCGTGTCCTCGGGGGGAGCGAGCGGCGAGCGCAGGAACTCCCAGCTGCCCTGGCCGCGGTGGCAGTGGCAGCGTCCCCGCTTGCGGCGCTCGCTGTAGTCGTCGGCGCCCACAACCGAAGCGAGGAACACCGTGGCGGCGAGCAGCCCCACGACGAAGGGGAGGGCGCGGGAGGCGAGGCGGCGGGGCTTCACAGGCCGATGCTACCGGCGTCTGCGGCCGCAACGCAGCAGCGAGACAAAAGCCTGGGCCCCGTATCGCGGCTGATACGGTCTGCGCCGTGGAACATGAAGACCCCAAGCCGCCCGCCAGTCTCATGGCGCATGTCGAGGGCATCCTCGAGGCCGTAGGGGAGGACCCCAAGCGCGAGGGGCTTCTCCGGACGCCCTACCGCGTGGCCAAGAGCCTGCGCTATCTGACCGACGGCTACCGCGCCGACCCCACCGCCGTTCTCAACGGGGCGGTGTTTGAGAGCGACACCGACGAGATGGTCGTCGTGCGCGACATCGAGCTCTACAGCATGTGCGAGCATCACATGCTGCCGTTCTTCGGCCGGGCCCACGTGGCCTATCTTCCGAGCGGGAAGATCGTCGGCCTCAGCAAGCTCGCGCGTGTGGTCGATGTGTTTGCGCGCCGCCTTCAGGTGCAGGAGCGCCTCACGACCCAAATCGCCAACGCCATCCAGGATGCCCTGGAGCCGTTGGGCGTGGGCGTCCTCATCGAAGCCCAGCACCTGTGCATGATGATGCGCGGCGTGACCAAGCAAAACAGCAGCACGGTCACCTCCTGCATGCTCGGCCGCTTCCGCAGCGACGAGAAGACGCGCAACGAGTTCCTGCAGATCGTCTCGTCGCGCTAGGACTGCCGAGGGCGCTGCGGCGTCCTTCTGGTGAGACTCGTCAGGGCGTGAGGTGCAGGACGCCGCGGTCGCTCGCCGTGAGGGTCTTCAGCAGCTTCGCCTTGATCGCCGCGTCGCCCATCCACGCGCGACGCTGTACGAATGCGTAGAAGAGGTTGTAGCGCAGGCTGCCCTCCTCGGGGTGATCGAGGCGGAGGCTGGCGGTCAGCGTGAGGACGCGCTCGACCACGGCCGCCGAGCCAGCCTCGATCAGCGCCTTCGCGGCGCTCACGCGCACATCGCGCTCCTTGTCCTTCAGGTACTCCAGCGCGAGGGCTTCGACCGCAGGACTCCAGTGGCGCGGCAGACTCGACTCGAGAGCCGTGCGGTAGCAGCCCGTGTGTTTGGGGCCGCGGCGCGCGAGTGCGGCGCGCACATCGGCAAGGGCGCGCTTCGGATCGTGCTTGAGCAGGAAGCCGAGCAGGGCCGCTTGGCAATCGCAGGCCCAGCCCGGGGACCGGTCGTAGAGGCCACGGATCGAGGGCAGCAGGCCCTTGGTGGCGTAGCGCTCAATCAAGGGAAGCAGCTTGTCGTAGTCGCCGAACTCGCGGTTCTCGAGGCTCTCGATCCACACAGTATCGAGCGCGGGCAGTGACGCGTCCGGTAGCGCAAGCAGCGCGTGATGCGTGAGGCGCGGAGCGGGCCGCCGCATGTCGGCGAGGATCTCCTCCCGCGCAGCCTTGGAGCCGAGAGCGACGAGGCGCCCCAGTGCCATGGAGCGCGGATCGTCACCATGCCAGCCTCGCGGATGCTCCGCGCGCGGTGTTTCGTCGAGCACGCTCGCCAAGAGCGGGCCGCGGATCAGCGGCCAGCCCTCGTTACCGAGGAGGGTGATCTTTGTGTTGCGGTGGAGCGTCGGCCAGGCCCGCGCTGCAGCCGCCGCGATCTGATCGGACTTGTGCTGGAACGTCACCAGCAACATCAGGGAGGGGCCGATTGCGCCGCTGCGCTTCACGGGCAGGGCGCGGCTGACCGCGGCGAGGCCCTCACGTCGCTGTGCCTGGCTGAGGGGCACGTGGACGCGCAGTCCCGGTCCCGCGAACGGCGTGTCGTCGTAGAGCGCATCACGCGGGCGCTCAAGCGCCGCGCGGGTGAACAACCACATGCGGCCGACGGGCACGGCTGGCCGTTCGAGCGCGCTCTCCAGCACGGCCTGTGCCAGCGGCCGGTCGGCCGCGTTGATGAACACCTGCTGGACCTGCGCGCCGACAGCTCGGTCTTCGAGCGCCGGCAGGAGCGCCTCGAGTGCTTCCCGCGAGCCGATTCGCTGGAGGGCCCTCACCCCGTCGAGCTGCCCGGTCTCGCTCGCAGAGCGAAGCAGCACTCGCGCCTCAGCGAGGGTCTTGGCGGCCGGCTCTTCCTCGGCCCAAGCGACGGGCGTAAGGAGCAGGAGCAGCGCACAGCCGAGGATTCGCATGCTCCATTCAACGCCAATCGCAGGCCGCGGTTCGCTAGCGGCTGAAATCAAAATCCACGCGGTCGCCCGCCACGGCATGCCGGGCGCGGGAGACCGCCCGGCCCTTGATCATCACGCTGGTCCGCACGGTCCAAGTCCCCGGAGGGACACCGCTCAGGCTGTATGTGCCGTCGCTTGACGTACGCACCCGTGCTGAGACCCCTCGCTCCTGAATCCACACGCTGACGACCGGGCCGGGCTTGCCAGTCGGCCCAAGCACCGTGCCGGTGATGGGCGCGCTCTTCTTGAGTACCAAGGTCAACGGTCCCCGAGCGGGTAGGGGGCCTTCGAAGTGAGCGTGGCGCCCACTCACTGTGGGACCGGCGTAGAGCGTGTGCTTCCTGTCGAGAAGCGCGTCCCTGAGGGTCGTGCGTCCCCCGCGGATTCGGTTGGGATCGCGCCGGCGCGTGTGTTTGTCGGTGTGGTCGAGGACATGCAGGGCAGCGGCGGGCAGGTGACGGCGCCCGTCAGCGCGCAGCAGCAGGACCTCGACGACGCGGCCTGCGTCGAACGTCAGCGCGATGTCCTTGGACTCCGCCCGCATGATCCGTGGCGTACGGTCTCCGATCTCCTCGGGCGAGAAGGCGTTGCGGTCCACCCAGAGTTCGATCGGGCCGCCAACACGGTCGAGCAGGGTGAAGCGACCGTCGCCGTCCGTGCGCGCATTGAGCCAGTCCCCGCTCGCATCGCGCGAGCTGATGGCCATCTCGGCCAGCGGGATGCCGCTCGTGCTGCGCACGATGCCTTGAAGGTTGTAGCGGTGGACGAACTTCACGGTGAGCGTCGCGGGTGTCCAGTCCTCGATCTCGCGCCAGTACTCCTGTTTCCCCTGCTCATACCCGACGTTCAGCCTGTAGGTCCCCGCAGGGTCGAGACCCACGAGCTTGACTTGACCTCGATCGTCAGCCATGCCGCCGGAGGCCTGCCCTCGGGTGGGCTTGATCGGGTCGGGGTCGACCGACGCGCCGAGCGCTGGCTTGCCGTCGGGGTCGAGGACCGTCACGACGACGTCGATGCCAGCCTGGAAGACCAGCGACAAGTCGCGCTGTCCCGGCGTGACGGGTTGGGGGGGCGGCTCGAGATAGCCCCACGGCGCTTCGGCGTGCAGCTCTGCCGTGGCTGCTGCCACGCCATCAAACCGAAAGGCACCGTCCGGCGCTGTGCGAACGGAGCGCTGGTTGCCACGGCGTGCCTTGCTGGGCCAGTCGCTGGGTGCGTGGGCCTTGAGGGTCACATGGACACCCGCCAGCGGACGGCCCTTGGCGTCGCGGGCGTGGCCTGCGATGGGGCCGCGTGCAGCGAGCCGGACGACGTCCTCTCCGCCGGTCGCGTCCCAGGGTCCAAAGTGCGCACCGCCGACGATCGATCCATCGGCTGCACGCGCCTCGGTCACTGCGAGTCGCAGGGTCGAGTCGGCATCTGGTACCGGCATCTCGAATACGGCGCCGAGCGTCTGGAGGTTTGACGTCGAGCTGCGCCGCTTCGAGTTCCAGATGGCCACGCCGCGTGCGGTGCGGACGGGCTCCCCGTCCGGTCCGAGGACCCGAATGCGCCAGGTCGCTGCGGCTGCTGGATCGGCCGGCGCAGGGCTCGGCCCGTAGGCGGTCAGTTTGACCTCGATGCCGCTCGCGCCGGCTTCGACGCGGGCCTGACTTCGATAGTGAGCGCCCTGGCTGCGCGCCACGTGGGCCCGCAGGATGTAGGTTCCCGTCGGTGGGCCAAGCAACGTGAAGCGGCCCTCCTCGTCCGCAGTCGTCTTGGCGTGCCAGTGGCTCCAGTCGGGGGCATCGAACGGACTCCCGGAGAGGGTCGCGCCCCCCGCCGGCGATCCATCGGGCAGCGTGACGCGGCCCGACATCGGCGTGGCGCGCTGGATGCGGATCGTGGTCTGGGAGTCGCCAGTCGGGGCCAGGTCCTTGATGGTCTGCCAGGTGCCCGGCGCGCGGGTAGGCCACGCCAGGTACCGCGGCGCTGACGCCGTGAAGCCAAGCGGGCCTGCCGGTAGAGGGCCGACCCGCACACGGCCGTCTGCGCCGGTTCGAAGCGTGCGCTGCACGCCTTGGCCACCGCCGTCCCTCTGGGAACGCGCCCTGACCGAGCCCCCGGGAATCGGTGTGCCGCCCGCGTCGTCGACAAGGGTCACCGTGCACCAGCGCGAGGGGTCCAGGACCAGCTCGACCGAGGTCGCCTCGCCGCGCTCTACGACGAACGGCCCGAAGTACTTGTCCGCGTGATCCGGTGCCGTCACGAACAGTCGCAGGTCGCGGCAGGGAGGTATGTCGCCCAGCCGGAACGACCCCGCCTCATCCGAGGCGACGTCGTGAACGAACTTGCCGTGGTTGGTTGCCAGGCAGTCCTCGCTGACTGCGATCTTGGCACCGGCGACGGTCGCTCCGTCTGGGTCGAGGACGCGACCGACGACGGTGCCTGCGCGCTCGACTGGCGCCACGACCGACGTTGCCTCTCCGGGGACGCAGGTGGCGAACACACCGACGTCAGCGCCGCTCGTCGCGCGTACGGGGGTCCAACCACCACCCCAGGCAACGACGCGGACATCGCCCGCCTGCAGGCCGTCGAGTACGAACTGCCCTGAGGGTCCGCTCAAGCCCCAGACATGGTCCGCAGCGCTGATGCCACTCCACATCGACGCCTGTACGGGCACACCTGCCACGCCGCCGCCCGTAGCCGCGTCCACGACGCGGCCGTGGATCGAGCCGGCCGGTCGCAGGCGCAGCTCGAGTGACTTGGGCCATCGAGTCGTGCGTATCAGCACGGATGCGAAGCCCGCCTTGTGCGCCCGGATCTCGAAGCGCTCCACCGGCATACGCAGCGCGTAGGAGCCATCGGCCTGTGTCATGACCGCGCGGCCGTCGCCACTCTGGCTACTCAGGGCCTCGACGATGGCGCCAGCCAGGGGCGCGCCGGTGTCGTCGTGGATGACGCGACCTTGGACGATGAACGAGCCGGCGCCGACGGTGATGTCCAGTGACCCTACGTGCGGCAGCTTCGTGCGGGTCACGCGCTGGAGCATGACGCCTGGGCGCACGACGGCGACGAAGGCCCAGCCGGCTTGCAGGCCGCAGATGGCGTAGCGGCCCTGCGCGTCCGTCTCGACGAGTGCCGCGCCGCGGTCGGCATCCCGTGCAGGCTGCCCGTAGCTGCGCACGAGGACCCAGCCACGCCAGGGACCGCCCTTTGCGTCCCGAACGGTTCCGTGCAGCGACGGCGCGCCATCCGCCAGCCAGATGGAGACGACCTTCGCCGCGTCAGGAATCGTGACCTGGACCTGCCGATACGCACTGCGTCCGTCCGCGGCGACGGCGTGCAGTTCGTAGAGGCCAAGGGCTGGCACCGCGAGGCTGAAGGACCCGTCGTCTGCGGCGTCTGTACCCGCCAGGCCCGCGCTGCGCTCCGGCCGCGGGCTCAGGTCACGCGTCGTGCGCCGCCAGCCCCACCACTGAGCGGGCGGAAGCCAGGCCGGCGGGCTGGGGAGTGCATGGAGCGTCACGCGGGCTGGAACGCCGCGCCCCTCGCTGAGGATGTGCCCTTCGATGCGTGTGCCCGAGGCTGCGCTCGAGCGCGTCGCGCTGGCGTGACCGCGCAGGATGGCGCCCAAGGCTTCGTCGTCGGGTTCCTGGGTGGGGTCCCCGTCGTCGCTCGTGAGCGGTGAGGCCTCCTCCCCGCCGCCCTGCCAGAGCAGCCCGACGGCCAAGCCCGCCAGTACGACTGCGATGACCCAGACCCACTTCACGAACGATCGCTCCCTTGCCGGGGTCCCAGCCTAGCCGAGTCCCCATCCTGGGAACGCGCGGCAGCCGTACTCTGCTTCGCCCGGTAGGTTGGGTTTGAGGAGCAGCCATGACCAGACACCCGGCCATCGTCCGTGAAGACAGGATCCCCGTTCGTGACGGCCAACTCGTGGAGGGGCCTTCGTGGGTCTATGTGTGGTCTCGCTGCGAGTCGCCCTTCACGCCGCTCTACGTGGGGGCAACCGGGCTACCGCCGGTTGAGCGCACACGGCTGCACCTCGAGAACGCCGATCCGGCGATTGGCCGTGTGCGCGCCCAGGCCCCAGACGCCCTGATCGGCGATGTGGTGGTCCACGCCTACCAACTCGCGGCCGGTCTTGACCGCCAGGCCGTGAAGCGTGCCCTCCGGGCTCAGCTCGGCGGCACGCCCACCGACGGCCCCGACCCGCAGCCCGGCGCCGTGGCCGCCGCCCAGGAGATCGTCGGGCGCCTTCGTTCCTGACGCCCCGCTCCCGCACAAGTGGCTGGCTTGTTGGCGGCTGCGCTAGAACGCGCCGCGCATCTGCTCGGCGAAGTCGGCGGCCTGCGCGTGGTCCAGGTCGACGCGCGGCGGGATCGGGTAATCGTCGATCTCGTTCGTGGGGACCAGATGCACATGCACGTGGGGGACTTCGTAGCCCACCACGATCGTCACGATGCGCCTGCAACCCGTCGTCTGCTTGAGGGCGATGGCCACCGTCTGCACGGCCTTCCACAACTCGGCGAGCTCGTCGGGCGGCATGTCGTAGAGGTAGTCGACTTCGCGCTTGGGAAACATCAGGACATGCCCGGGCTGAATCGGGTTGATGTCGAGGCACGCGTAGTGCCGCTCGTCTTCGTAGATCCGGTGGCTCGGAAGTTCGCCGCGGATCAGCTTCGTGAAGATGGTTGCCATGCGCGCAGCATAGCCGGGGCGGCGCTCGCTAGATGACGCGCGGCGAGGCGACGGTCATGGGGGGGACGGGCGCGCGATCGCTGAAGCCCTTGTCCGCCGGGTGCCACCAACTCACATCGTCTTCGCCGAGGCGCCAGCTCAGGTAGGCCGGCTCGCCATCGATGAGCGACGGGAAGTCCACGAGGCCGAGCTCGAGGTCACGAACCTCGAGCCCGAGGTCGCTCAGCTCGCGGAGGTAGCCCTCGATGCGTGCGGAGTACTGGTCGACCTTGTCCTTGAGCGCGTCGATGTGGCGCTGGGCCTGGCGATTGCCGGCCGTCTCGACCTCGAGGGCGCGGCGCTCTCGGCCGGCGTTGCGCAGCTCGCGGAAGTCGTTGACCACGTCGCGGACGACGGAACGGACGAGCGGAAGGACCTGGTTGGCCTCTTCCACTGTGAAGAGGGTTCGAATGCCCGTGCCCATTGCTGCCGACCTCCCGTGCCCCCAGGGGGGCGTGCCTACGGAACGTCATCGGTCCGGAGGCTTTCGGATCTGAAGGCACCCGTGGCACTTCCCAACGGGGAGGGCACGTTTCTCTGCTTCCCAGCGAGTCCTTGTCACGGATTCGTCATCGGGTCCTTCCGTAGGGCCATTCGTGGCCGACCCCGGCGCGCCGTCGGCGGCCCTCGCAGCGGCTTCCGCTAGCGCTCGAGCGTGACGTGGATGGCTTCCGCCACGGTGTCGCGCAGCAGCTGCCGCGTGATCGCGACCGCCCCTTGGGGCGAGACGCAGGCTCCTGGCTCCGGCGCACCGAGGCGGATGCGGACGATGCCCGCCTCGGCCACGGCGCCCTGCTGGTAGCCCTGGTCAATGAGCCCTTCCTCGACAGAAGCGCCGTCCAGCGGCAGGCCCAGCCCGCGCAGCACCGGCCCCGCCGCGGCCATGCAGATGCGGGCAACCGGATGCAGGGCCTCGTCCGGCACCGGCAGCTGGGCCCGGAGCTCCTCGTCGATGAGCGCGAGCAGGTCCGGGCGGCACGAGCGGCAGCCCGTGCAGGCGCCCGTCGCCTCGCCGATGGCCTCCGGATCGAGCGCGCCGGCCCGGATCGCCCGCCGGATGGTGCGATCCCCGACGCCAATGCAGCGACACACAAGGATGCCTGAGTCGATGTCGGCAGGCGTGCCGTTGACGGCAATGCCCAGCGCGCGACGCAGCGCCTTCACGGCGAACTCCGCACCCCGCTCGACCGACGGCGGGAGGGTGTGGCCGTTGCCCTCGCAGAGCGCGCGCATGATCGAGTCGGCGTCGTGGCCGCAGGCTTCGTCGTACGTCTGGCCCTCCACGGCCTGCGTGAGCCAAGCGACCGGCCCCAGGAGCCCCGCGTTGCCGAAGATGCGACCGCGGGCACGCTCGATGACCGCACCCTTGTCGTCGGCCGCGCCGTAGGCGAGCGAGATGCGCACGCCGAAGCCGCCCACCATGCTTCCGACTTCTCCCGCGGCATTCGGCTCCTCGACATCGCCAAGACCGCGCGGGTCGACAACGTGGTCGACATAGGTCTTGGGGAGGTCGGGAATCACAGGGTTGCGCTCGCGGAGGGGGGGAGGGATCAGACGGTGGCGACGGGTAGGGAGGGCGGGACCTCGCTCGGCAGCACCTTGCCGGGATTGAGAAGACCCTTGGGGTCGAACGCGTTCTTGATGGCAACCATGGCGGCCATGGCGACCGGGTCGCGGCACAGCGAGAGGTAGCGGCTCTGGGAGCAACCCACGCCATGCTCGCCGGTGATCGTGCCGCCGAGGTCCACAGCGACTTGGAAGATCGCCTCGATGGCGGGGCGCAGGGTCTTCTCGCGCGCCTCGCGGTCGGGGTTGTCCGTGAGCACGTTCACGTGGATGTTGCCGTCGCCGGCGTGGCCGTAGCTGATCTGGCGAATGCCGTACTTGGCCGCCACCTCACGCACGCCCCGCAGGAGGTCCGGCACCTTGTCCGGCGGCACGGCGGTATCGCACTCCACGTAGGCGGCCTGCTTCTTGACGGCCTCGCCCAGGCACTTGCGCACGCTCCAGAGTTCGCGCTCCTTCGCGGGCGTGTCCGCCAACATGACGTCGAGCGCTCCGATCTCGAGCAGCACCTCGCCGACCTTCATCAGGTCGCGGTCCAGTGCCTCTTCGTCGGTGCCGTCGAGCTCCAGGAGAATCTGCGCCTCGGCATCGGCGTAGGGCACATCGCGTCCGAGGTGCTCGACGGCAGCGGCCAGCGCCGCCTGCTCGACGATCTCGAGTGCCGCGGGCGTGATGCGCGACTGATACACGGCCACGATGGCCTTGGCCGCTGTGTCGAGGCTGTCAAACGGCGCCAGCAGCGTGCGCCGGAAGTTCGGCATGGGAATCAGGCGCAGCGTCGCTTCCGTGACGATGGCCAAGGTGCCCTCGCTCCCGACGAGCAGCTGTGTGAGGTTGTAGCCAGCGACATCCTTGCGGAGCTTGCCGCCGGTGCGGAAGACGTCGCCGTTGGGCATGACCGCTTCAAGCGACAGGACGTAGTCCTTCGTGAGGCCGTACTTCACGCAGTGGGGGCCACCGGAGTTCTCGGCGATGTTGCCGCCGATCATGCACGAGCCGTTGCTCGCCGGATCGGGCGGGTAGTAGAGGCCCTTCTCGGCGACGGCGTCTTGGAGCACGCCCGTGATGACGCCCGGCTGCACACGCGTCATCAGGTTGTTCTCGTCGATCTCGAGGATCCGGTTCATGCGATCGACAGAGAGGACGATGCCGCCGAAGACGGGCAGCGCGCCGCCCGAGAGTCCCGTGCCCGCGCCGCGCGGCGTCACAGCGAGGCCATGCTCGTCGGCCAGGCGCATGATGCGCGACACCTCGTCGGTCGTCGCCGGTCGCACGGCAACATCCGGGCGGTACTGCAGGTCTTCGGTCTCGTCCCGGCCGTAGTGCAGGAGCTCCGGATCGGAGCGGATGACGTAGTCGTCGCCGACGATCCCTTGGAGCGCGGCAACGATTTCGGGAGTCACGTCGGCGAAGGAGAGCATCGGCTCATCTTGTGGCGCTTCGCAGACCGTGCCGGGAAAAACCCAACCGTGCGGCCCCCAAACGGCCATCGCCCCGACGTTACGCCCTTGCGCCGACGCGTGGGCGCGGGGATCGTGGGGCACGTGAACACCTATCTGCCGCTTGCTGTCCTGCTTGGTTTCGCCCTCCTGCTCCTTCCGACCGGCGCCGGTGCCGAGGACGAGCCGAAGCCCCACGACGCCTTCGCGGTCGCTCAGCTGCGCATGCAGCTCGAGTCGAGCCAGCTCGGCTACCGTCCCGCCGCGCATTGGCCGCGCTACCCGCATCCGAAGACCGTCCCCTACGTGCTGCCGTTCTTCGAGGACCTGCTCGCGAACCCGCTCGACACCTACATGTTCACGCGCACGCTGGGCAATGCCGTCGAGGACCTCCTCTCCCCGGAGCGTCTCGCCATGGAGCCGAAGGGCGCCAAGGGCGGACGCGAGTCGCTGCACAAGCTCGGCGTCATGCTCGCGACCGAGCGGCGTATCGGAGGGTTCCGGGTCTTCGGCATGGACACCTCGCCGCTCGCCAAGCAAGCGGCAACGGCGACGACCCTGGCCCAGGCGTTGGCGACGCTGCGAACCGTCGCCAGCGGGTCGGCCGTCGAGGCCGAGACGGTCGCGGGTGTCCCCGGGGCACTGCAGCCAGCGCTTGCGCGCCTGGTCCTTGACTTGATCACGGCGCGGCGCTGGATCGACATCGGCCTGCGCCATGTCACCCCCGCGCAGCGCAAGGCCGTCTTCGCGACGCTGCCCACACTCGCGAGCTCGACCCCCGACGGCACGGCCTATTTCCCGGTCATCGATGACGTTGCCAAGGTGATCGACGAGCACTCACTCCACTACGGCTGCCTCACGGCGCTGCAGGCCGTGCAGAACGCACGGCGCTCGATCGGCGCGCTCACGAAGCCCAAGGATGGCTGGCCCGAGTTCGAGCTGCGCATGCAGACGACGTGGGGCGAGGTCTTGCTCGACAACAACTCCGAGAACCAGCAGTCGTGCGCAACCCCGTTCCTGATCGTGCGGGTTGGCGCCGTGAACTCACTCGACGGCCCCGTCGGGGCGACCTCGCCGGAGCGTCCGCTCTCGGTGGCGCTGCTGATCGACGGCGAAGGGCGCGTGGGCAGTGGCTTCGGTGTGGACGTCCAGGACAAGGACATCGAGCGCGCTGAGGTGGCCTCGGGCATCCTCGGCTGCGGCATCGTCTACACGGCAGGCACCGAGTCGAACTACTACAAGACCGGCCACTGGGGCCTTGGCGCCGGCCTCTTCGGCCTCGGCGCGCTGATCGACGAGGGCGGAGACGACCAGTACACGATGGCCTCCGTCGGGCAGGGTGCTGCGTTCTTCGGCGCCGGCCTCCTGCTCGACGCGGCGGGCGATGACGAGTACCGCCTCGCCGAGGGGGACGGCCAGGGTTTCGGCGGCCCAGGTGGCATCGGGATCCTCGCGGACCGCTCCGGCAACGACTTCTACTACGCCGAGCCCGACGCCACGAAGGCCGGCCGCGCGGACTACCACTCCAAGGAGAAGATCGCCGTCAGCAATGCGCAGGGCGTCGGCTCCGGCCGCCGCGGCGACATCTCCGACGGCCATGTCTGGGCCGGCGGACTCGGCGCCTTGATCGACGTCGATGGCGACGACCGCTACGAGTCCGGCAACTTCTCTCAAGGGTTGGGCTATTGGTATGGCACGGGCCTGCTGTGGGATGGGGCGGGCGACGACGTATACCGCAGCGTGTACTTCACGCAGGGCTCGGGCGCCCACTTCGCCATCGGCGCCTTGATCGACGAGAGCGGCTACGACCGCCTCGAGCTGTGGGAGACGGCGGGCGCCGCACTTGGCTTTGGCTGGGACGTCGTGAACGCCTTCCTGATCGACCGGGGCTCGGGCAACGACTACTACGAAGCCGACCGCATCTCGATCGGGGTGGCCGAGGTGCGCAGCAACGCGTTCTTCCTCGATGAGGGCGGCGACGACACCTACGTCGTGGCGGCGCAGGGGAAGTTCCTCGGCGACGTCGACACCCGCGCGAGCTACACGAAGCCAGGCCGCACGGCGGACTTCCCGTGGCGTCTCCATCAGGTGGCAGTGTTCCTCGACTGCGATGGGGAGGACACCTACCTTGTGCGTGCGAAGGACCGCAGCACCACGCCGCACCCGCTCGCGAAGGATGGCGCGGAGTGGCAGGTCCGCACCTTCGACCTCGAGAAGATCATGAAGGAGGCCGTGGAGACCGGGCGCGTGGCCTGGCAGGGCGGACCCAACCACAGCTACGCGGGGGATCGTGAGGCGGGCTTCATCGGCTTCTTGTCGACCCACCCTGCGCGGACGCCGCCCGCGAAGCAGCCGGACAAGCCTGCGAAGAAGGCCGAGCCTGCGAAGAAGCCCGAGCCCGCGAAGTAGCGGCTACACGCCCGCGGAGGGGCAGTCGGTCGCGAGCCGGCACTCGTCGCAGCGCGCGCGCCGCGCGATGCACACGGCCCGGCCGTGGTGGATCAGCATGTGGCTCAGGTCGATCCACGTCTCCTGGGGATGCAGCGCCATCAAGTCGCGCTCGATCTGCACGGGATCGCTGCGATTGGTCCAGCCGAGCAGGGTGCTGATGCGCTTGACATGCGTGTCCACCACCACCCCGTCGGCCAGGCCCCAGATGACGCCCCGGACGACGTTGGCCGTCTTGCGGGCCACCCCCGGCAACGAGAGCAGGTCGTTCATCGCCTGCGGGATCTCGCCGCCGTAGGCCTCCTCCACGCGCTGGGCCATGCCCTGGAGGTTCTTCGCCTTGTTGCGGAAGAACCCCGTGCTGTGCACGACGTCTTCGATTGCCTCCAGAGGCGCGCGCGCGAGCGCTGCGGGCGTCGGCCAGCGCTGGAAGAGCTCCGGCGTGACCATGTTGACGCGCTCGTCGGTGCACTGGGCGCTCAGGATCGTCGCCGCGGTCAGCTCGAACGCGTCGCGATGATTCAGCGCGCACTCGTGGTCGGGGTACGTCCGGTAGAGCTTGGCGACGATGCGCGCGCCGCGCAGGCGATCCGCCTTGCCGTAACGCCGCGCCCGGTAGCCCCGCGGCTTGGCGGCCTTCTTCTTCGCTGCGCGCTTCTTCGCCGCCTTCTTCTTGGCGGCCATCAGCGGGCCGGGGCTTTCAGCCAGGCCTCGAAGGCCAGTGCGTCGCGGGTGGCGAGCACCGGCTCACGCGTCCAGCGCATGCGGCGCAGTCCGCCGACGGCGCAGAGGAGATCGTCGATCCCACCGACGTCGACGGCGTCCGCCGCCGGCAGGACGGCCACGCCGTGTTGCTGCGCGAGGCGGTGGGCAAGATCGGGCAGTGGCGGCATCGCAGCCGAGCCGCTCGAGGCGAGGGCGACAGCATGGTCGGCAGCGCTGCGGATCACGATCTCCCAGTCGGCCTCCCCGAACGTCCACGGTCCCTGATCCGCGGGAGGCCCCAGGACCTTCACGCGGGGGTCAGACAGCGCCGCCGCGGTCTGCGCGGCGGAGGGGCCCGGGCGCAGGACCACGAGGTCGGCGGCCGCGGCCACGGCGGGATCCACGGCGACCTCGCCCGAGGCCGCGAGGCCCGCCTCGACCGCCACGAAGGCGGTGAGCGCGGGCTCCTCCAGGGCGAGCGCGGACTGGCGAGCGGTCTCGGCCTCCTCGCGCGTCGCCTCGAGCGCAGCGAGGTCGTCTGACCCGACGACGAGCACGGCCCAGGCGTAGCCTTCGCGACGCGCGCGATCGACGACGAGCGCGACGGCGTTGCGACCCCGCGGGGGCGCGTAGAGCCCAAAGGCGCCCGCGATGTCGGCCATGCAGAGGAGCTCGGCCGGCGCGGGCTCGAGGCAGGCGCTGCCGCGCAGCTCGGGCGGTAGCGGCGCGAGGCCCCGGGCGCGGTACGCGGCTTCTTCGCCGAACCCCTCGTCCTCGCTGAGGACGGGACGGTCGGCGAGGGCCGCGCGATGGGCCGGGCTCGCGGTGTGGGCTGCTTGGGCCTCCAGGAACGCGGCGGGATCCTCGGCCATGACGGTCAGGCGGAGCGGTAGGTCGGGCGTCAGGCGCAGGCCGTCGTCCGCGTGCTCGACGAAGTCCAGCGCGAGCACCGCGGCCTCGAGGGCGCCCGAGGCCAGGGCCTCGGTCTCGAACGTCGTGAGGATGACCTCGATGGACGCGACCCTGGGCTCCATGCGCCGCAGCGCGCCGGTGGCTGCCATGCGCACGATCAAGGGATCGCTTGCCAGCGCGCCCATCAGGCGACTGGCGGCCCGTCGGGCCGTGGCGAGGGGGATCCGGGGCGGAGGGGGTGCGTTCACGCCCGGAAGGTACCCTGTGTCGATGCGGCGCCTACGGGACATCCTCATTGCCCTCGCCATCCTGGGCCTCTGCGCCTACGGCGTCACGGCGCAGTTCAGCGCCGATCGGGCGCCGGACGTCGAGATCCTCGACATCGAGCCGCTCGCGATCGGCGCGCTTCTCGAGGTGGACTTCACCCTCCGCGATCTCGGTACGCCGCCCAAGCCGCGCAACCTCATGGGCGGCTACGGTCGGACCGCCACGGTGCTCTACTCCTGGAGCGAGCCCTGCCCGTGCATCCTCGACCTGGAGCCGCGCCTGCGAGCGCTGGCCGCGCGCTATGAGGGCAAGGACGTCCGCTGGATCGCCCTGGCGGGGGAGCCCCGCGACACGCTCGAGGGCCTGCGGGCGAAAGCCTCAGCGATGAGGCCCTTCTATCCCGTCTACCGGGACCCCGAGCAGCGCGTGTTGCGCCGACTGGGCATCCGCCACGCCGGTCAGTTCGCCGTCCTCGATGGAGACGGCCATCTCGTCTTCCGCGGCGGGGCCGACGATCATTGGGAGGTGGGCAAGGCCGAGCACCTCCAAGCCGTCCTTGACGCGGTCGTGACGGGGCGTTCCGTGCCCTTTACGACCAAGCCGCGCCGCTACGGCTGCGAGTTCTCGCTGCCCGCGTCGTGCCTGGCCGACGAAGCGGCCTCCGAGCCCGAGAAAACGGGCTCCTAGGGCGAGGATCCCGCGCGCCTCCCGCGTTGTACGCGTCGTGTGCCGCTGCTACCTTTCCTCCTTCCCTTGGCGCATTCGGAGCGGTGTCCCCCGTGAAGATCCCGGTTGGCATCCCCGTCTTCGTCGCGGCTGCGGGCACGAACCCGAACTTCGCCAAGATGGTCAGCCGCTGGCTGATCAGCGCGGGCGTCTGGCTCCTCTTTGCGAGCGTCGTCGGGCTGCTCGAGGCCTTTCGACTCGTGGATCCCGAGATCCTCGCGGACTACGCCTGGCTGACGTTCGGGCGCATGCGCCCGGTCCACACGATGACCATGCTCTTCGGCTGGGCATCGATGGCCCTGGTCGGGCTGGCGTTCTACGTGGTGGCCAAGTCGACCCTCGCGCCCATGCACGAGCCCATGAAGAAGGCCGAGCTCTTCCTTGCCAACCTCGCGATGGTCTTGTGCAACGTCGGCGTCGCCGTGGGCGCGGTCGCCATGGCGATGGGGGACGTCAACGCCGGCCGCGAGTACCGCGAGTGGCCCTGGTACGCGATGGCGCCTGTGTTCGTCGCGGTGGGCATCTGCGGCCTGCTCTTCTATCGCATGGTTGCGCGCCGCGCGGTCGAAGGCATCTACATCTCGTGCTGGTTCGTGATGGCCGCCTGCTTCTGGATGGCCATCGTGGTCGTGATGGGCTACCAGACCTTCTGGACGGCCGGCATCCCGGATCGCATCGTCGACGGCTTCTACATCCACAACGCCGTCGGCATGTGGTTCACGCCGCTGTGCGTGGGCATGACCTACTACGCGCTGCCGAAGCTCCTGAACAAGCCCATCTACTCCTACGCCCTCGGCGTGCTCGGCTTCTTCACGCACCTGGTCTTCTACACAGTCATCGGGACGCACCACTACATCTTCACGCCGCTGCCGATGATCCTTCAGACGACCGCGGTCATCTGCTCGGTGGCGATGATCGTTCCTGTCTGGGCGAGCACCGGCAACTTCCTGATGACCATGAAGGGCGAGGGGCTTGCGATCTCGCACAGCTACTCGCTGCCGTTCCTCTTCGTTGGCGTTGTCGGCTACGGGCTCGCGTCGGTCCAAGGAAGCGCCGAGGCGCTGCGCTTCGTCCAGGAGGTGCTGCACTTCACCCACTACACCGTGGGGCACGCGCACTTCGCGATGTACGTCTTCGTCACCTTCCTCATCTGGGGTTGCATCTACGGTCTCGTGCCACGCATGACGGGGCGGGAGCCTCCGATCCTCTTGGTGAGCATCCACTTCTGGCTCGCGCTTGCGGGCATCGCCGTCTACGTCATCGGCCTCTCGGTCGGTGGCCACGTCCAAGGCGAGTCCTGGCTGGAGGGCGAGCCCATGATGGAGTCGGTGCGTGTCAGCGCGCCGTACATGGTCTGGCGCGCGGTCGGTGGCCTGCTGATGGTCGTCTCCCACATCTTTTTCTTCGTCTGCCTGTGGCGGATGCGCCCGGGCGCGTTCACCATGGCCTACGCCGGGGCGGGGAAGTAGCCCATGGGTCTGAACATCCACACGAACCACCGGATGCTCTTCTTCATCCCGGCGATCAGCTACCTGGTGTTGGTCTACCTGTGTGCCGTCTGGCCGGCGATGGTCGAGATGGAAGCCATGGAGGCCGTCCCCAAGCCCTTCGAGGACGAGCTGCCGGCCATCGGCCGCAAGCTCTACGGCTCATACAACTGCGTCACGTGCCACACCCAGCAGATCCGCGGGGACGAGCGCAAGGCCACGGACGTCGACGGCGTCCGCACGACGCCCGTGCTTACGGCCGATGCCCGCTTCGGTCGCGAGCTCGCCACGCGCGCCGAGGAGTACGCCTGGCAGGACCCGGTCTTCATGGGCACACAGCGCACCGGGCCGGACCTCTCCTCGACCGGGCGCCGTCTGCCCGCCGTTCAGTGGCACTACTGGCACCTCTACAACCCGCAGGCGGTCTCGCCCGGGTCGCTCATGCCGCCGCATCGCTTCCTCTTCACGACGACGCCGCCGCCGCCGGACGAGGAGTTCGACTACGAGGAGGTCCTGGTCATCGAGGGCCTCGGCGTCAAGAGCGACCGCCTCTGGGCCACACCCGATGCCAAGGCGCTCGTCGAGTACCTCCTGTCGCTCAAGCGTGAGCATCTCGAGCAGGGGAGGCTCGCCAAATGAGCGTCTTCCTTCTTCATCTGGCCGGCGCTGCGCACAAGCACCCCACCTGGGCCGACTTCGGTCCCGTGGAGTGGGTCGCGGTGGTCGTGGCAGGCCTCGCGGGTCTCTGGACCGTCTGGCGCGCCGTCATGCTGACGCTCAACCCGGGCGAGAGCAGCCCGGACCACATCAAGTACAGCATCCTCAACGACGAGTTGTTGCAGGCCACGACGCCGACCTTCCGCGTGCCCGAGGGCACG
>JAJDEM010000130.1 GCA_029259795.1 Planctomycetota bacterium | reverse complement strand
TGCCCTGACTGCCCTCCGGATGCGGACGCGCACGCCGAGTTCAGCGAAGCCCTGCGCGCAGATGAACTCGACCTATTCGCCCGCGCAGACCTCGCGGCGGACGCGATCGATCTTGCGGAGGCCGAGGCGCGCGTTCGGCGTCCGCGGCTGCGCCTCGTGCGTCCGGCCCTGGCGGCCGCCGCCGTGGTTCTCGCCGCCGTTGGACTGTGGCTCCTGACCGACACCAAGGCGGAGGCGCCCACCGTCGAACCCGAGGTCGTGCAAGTGCCGGCGGGGGGCGTGACCAAGGAGCGCAAGGCAAACCTCGCGTTCTTGAACGACCCTCGTACCCAAGCTCGTCTTGCCAAGGTCAAGCCGGGGCGCTGGGTGGGACTCCAGCACGGCAAGACCATGCTCGTTGCAGACGAGCTGGGAGCGCTGGATCTGCGGCTGAAGCAGGCGGAGATGCCCGCCCACCTAAAGGACCTTGCCCAGCACCGCGGCCCCGTCGCACTGCATCGCTTCACGTTTCGCAAGGGCAGCGAGGGACCCAAGGCCTACCAGACCACATTCGGCACGCCGCCGTTCGTAGGGGTTCGCTTCATGGCGAACTTCGAGTTCGGCCTGGGTTCCATGCGGGGCGAGTCGATCCGCTACGTCACGGACCATCCCGAGCGGGGTCGCCTGGAGTTGCAGGTGCCGCAGCGTGAGGGCAAGGGTGCCGAGTTGACGCTGCATGTGGGTGAGCCGACCTGGATGGCGAGCGTTCCGCTTCTCGTGGGCTACAGCACGGGAAGCGCAGCACCCCTGGTCCTGCCCGCCGGCATGGGCTACCCGCGCTTCGAGATCCCTGGCACCGCAACGCTCGAGGGCGGCAGCGGTCATCCTGGGACGTTTCGGCGATACATCGCATCCATCTCGATTCCGGAGCTGGGCATCCGCGAGGTGTTCGTCGAAGCCATCGGAAACCGGGCTTCGCCGGAGCAGGCGAATGGATCGCTACGCCTCGGGGGGCGCACGTGGGCGCCGTTCTCAAGCAAGCTGATCGAAGAAGCGCGCCGCCTCAAGAAGCCGATTCTCCAACTCGTACGGCCGCGGTCCTCTCAGGGCTATCCCGGTGATCCGTTTGCAGGCCTTCCGGTGGAGCGGGTGGCCGCAGCGCTGGAGCCCTTCGTCTTGGGGTGGCGTGAGCCGGGCAAGGCGGCTACGTGGGTGGGGGGCGGCGACGAAGTGCCTCCCATGGAAGCGACGCTGCGCGTCATCCAACCGGATGAGAAGCTGCGGACGACGCGAACGCTGGTGGTACGGCCGTGGACCCACCAGGGGCACGTCTGGACCCTGCTCGCCGCAGGGCGGCGGGAGTTCAAGACAGCCGGCGCCTACGACGACCCCATCACCAAGAACGAAACAACGGCCATCGATGTGCTTTGGCACATCGCCTTCGCCCAGCGCCGTGCGCAGGAAGACGGATTGATCGACACCGATCGCAACGGCGTCGGCGAGTACGGCACGCTCTGGGAGTTGACTGGCGAGGCCAAGGGCCGGATGAAGTCGCGCTTGAAGCCCGTGAGGCTGCCAATCAGCTTCCGCCCGGCCAAGGGACAGCACGATCTCGTCCTGGAGGGCTACCGCTTTCGGTTGTTCTTTCCTGCGAAGGGCGGCGGTGCGATCACCCGGCCGGGGCCGAACGGCCTGAATGTCCACGTGGCGAATGCTGAGAAGACCTGGTGGGCCTACGGCTGGCCAACGGAGCAGGGGAAGACGGGCCGACGGACGTTCTACGTCGATCAGGACAATGTCATCTACGGGACGAGTTCGCGGGCTGGCGTCTACGAGGGAGCGGCGGGGGCGCCTGCGTTCGATGCCGCCTTCGCCCAGCGCGGTCGCGTTCCAGGCGGCGTCTCCCCTGCGCTGGTCTCGAGCGACGGCAATCGCTGGAGCGCGGTGCGGAAGGTCGAGCGCCGCTGACCCGCGTGCGTCCAGTAGCCTGCCGCTTGGGAGGTACCGATGTCAGAGTCCGACGCCATCCAAGCCAGCGTCGAGGCCGGCCGGCTGCCCAGCACGGTGGAGAGCCTCACCCGGGAGTTCCAAGCGCTTGGGGTTCCGCCGGGCGGCGTCCTCATCGTGCATGCGGCGATGAGCAAGCTCGGCTATGTCATCGGCGGCGCGCAGGCGGTCGTCGAGGCCTTGCTCGCTGCGGTGGGCCCCGAGGGCACGCTGGTCATGCCGGCCTTCTCGGGGGATCGCGGCGACCCCGCGCCCTGGGAGAACCCGCCCGTGCCCGAGGCTTGGTGGGACCTCTTCCGTAGCTCGATGCCGGCGTACGACCCGCACGGGACGCCCACGCGCATGATGGGGGCCGTCGCCGAGACCTTTCGGGGCTGGAGCGGGACGCGGCGGAGCGCCCATCCGTCCAGTTCCATCGCCGCCCGTGGCCCCCAGGCCGAGGCGATCGTCGGGCAGCATCCCCTGGCGCACGGGATGGGGGAGTCGTCCCCGCTGGCGCGACTCTACGAACTCGACGCGCAGGTCCTGCTCCTGGGGGTGACCCACGGCAACAACAGCTCCCTGCACCTCAGCGAGCATCGCGCGCAGGGGATCGTCCTCGAGCCGATCACGGAGGGAGCACCCGTACGGGTGGACGGGGAGCGTCGCTGGGTCCGCTACCCAGACGTCCAGAGCTTCGGAGAGGACTTCGAAGCACTCGGGGAGGCGTTTGCCATGGAGCCGGGGGGCGAACGCTCCGGCGAGGTCGGCTTGGCCCGGGCCCGGCTGTGCTCCCAGCGGGCGGTGGTCGACTTCGGGGTCAAGTGGCTGGAGACCCACCGACGGGCATAGCCGCGGAGGGCGCCCGCGGGCTACCATCCCGCGCGGAGAGCTCCCCGTGCAACTCGGCTTCGTCATCGACCACTCGCGCTGCATCGGCTGCCACGCCTGCACCGTCGCCTGCAAGAGCGAGAACGACGTCCCGGTCGGCGACTTCCGCACGTGGGTGAAGTACACCGAGCGCGGGACGTTCCCCCAGGTGAAGCGCTCCTTCGCGGTGCTGCGCTGCAATCAGTGCTCGGCAGCGCCCTGCGTCACCATCTGCCCGGTCACCGCGCTCAGCAAGGGCGCCAGCGGCATTGTCGATGTGGACAGTGCCGCGTGCGTCGGCTGCAAGAGCTGCATGCAGGCGTGTCCCTATGACGCGCTCTACATCAACGAGGGCACGGGGACGGCGCAGAAGTGCCACTTCTGCGCCCACCGCGTCGAGGTGGGCCTGGCGCCGGCCTGTGCCGTGGTCTGCCCGACCGAGGCGATCGTGCCCGGCGACTTCCACGACCCCAACAGCCGCGTCTCGCAGATGCGGGCCGCGGGCGGCCTGCAGGCCCGCAAGACCGAGGCGGGCACGGGTCCGAACGTCTTCTACAAGGAGGTCGACGCGGCCGGCATCGACCCTTCGTTGACGCGGGCAGACGGCGGCTACCTGTGGTCGAACGTGAAGGCCAGCCCGCAGGTGGATGCCCAATACTGGGAGGCGCTGCAGGCCAAGGCGGACGCGCGTACGACTTACGATGTGCCGCGCAAGAGCCTCTGGGGCTGGAAG
The DNA here is from genome assembly GCA_029259795.1 of Planctomycetota bacterium. Lineage (GTDB taxonomy): Bacteria > Planctomycetota > PLA2 > PLA2 > JAEUHO01 > JAHEIK01. The sequence continues at coordinate 2,481 of JAJDEM010000130.1, read as the reverse complement.
GTCTCGACCTACCTGTTCACCAAGTCGCTGGCTTCGGGGATCTTCCTCGCCTCGGCGATCCTCTTTCGCGGATGGGGCCAGGTCGGCGGCCTGACGCCGGTGACGGCGGCCTGGTCGGCGGGGATCGCGCTCATCTTCCTCGTCGCCACGGCGCTGTTGCTGATCGGTGACCTCAAGCGGCCGGAGCGGTTCCTCTACATGCTGACGCGTCCCAACTGGGACTCCTGGCTCGTGAAGGGCGGCGTGATCCTCACGATCTACGGCGCCCTGCTGCTCGCGTGGCTGCTCATGTGCGCCTATGACTGGCTGCCAGGCTCGGGGCTACGCTCGCTGATGGCGCTTGCCACCGGGGCCTTCGCCGCACTTACCGCGATGTATACGGCGTGGTTGTTCCGCCAGGCCAAGGGTCGGGCGCTGTGGCTGTGGGAGCCCTTGACCGGGCACCTGTTCGCGCAGGCGGTCGTGGCCGGCACCGCGGCCATGCTGCTCCTCGCACCGTGGCTGGACCTGGGCGCCGCCGCCCAGGGCACGCTCGCGGTCTGGTTGCTGGCGTTCCTTGCCACGCACCTGCTGTTCACGTGGTTGAAGGGACGGGCCTACCACCCCCGAGGTCGCGAAGCCGAGTTCAAGCGGGCCCTCGCGCTGCTCTCTAGCGGCCCCTACGCCAAGCGCCACCTCTGGCTTGGCCTGTTCCTCGGAGTGCTTGTTCCTGCGGCGCTGCTCGTCTGGGGTGAGCCGGGCTTCCTCTGGAACACCGCAGCGGTGCTTGCACTCGTGGGCCTGTGGTCGGAAGAGGATGTCTTCGTGCGCGCCGGCCAGGCCGTACCCATCAGTTGAGGTTGCCGTGAGCCAAGACGACGCTCCCCCGCTGCGCAGCTCCCCCTGGGAACTCGATGTGGCTCCGCCGCCCGAGCGCTGGGACGACTGGACCGAGCTCGACGCAAGCGCTTGGCCGGAGCGGGTCACGCGCGACTACCGGCTGGTCCCCACGATCTGCTTCAACTGCGAGTCGGCGTGCGGCCTGCTGGCCTACGTCGACAAGGCCACCGGCGAGATCAAGCGCTTCGAGGGCAACCCCGTGCATCCGGGCAGCCGCGGCCGCACCTGCGCCAAGGGGCCCGCCACGATCAATCAGGTCAAGGATGAGGAGCGCATCCTCACGCCGCTGAAGCGCGTCGGCCCGCGCGGGTCCGGCGAGTTCGAGCCGGTCTCGTGGGACGAGGCGCTGAAGGACATCGGCGGGCGCATCCGCAAGGCGCTCGACGAGGAGCGCCACGACGAGATCATGTATCACGTCGGCCGGCCCGGCGAAGACCACTTCATCCCGCGCATGCTCAGCGCCTGGGGTGTGGATGGCCACAACAGCCACACCACCGTGTGCAGCGCCGCGGCCCGGACGGGCATGGCGCTCTGGTGCGGCGCGGACCGGCCGTCGCCCGATTACTCCGAGGCGAAGTTCGTTCTGCTGATCAGCGCCCACCTCGAGACGGGCCACTACTTCAACCCGCACGCCCAGCGCATCGTCGAAGCTCGCGAGCGCGGCGCCCGGCTGGCCGTGCTGGATACGCGCTTGAGCAACACCGCGTCGCGTGCCGACCACTGGCTCTCGCCGTGGCCGGGCAGCGAAGGCGCCCTCCTGCTCGGCATCGCGCACGAGCTGCTCAGTACGGATCGGATCGATCACGACTACGTACGGCGCTGGACCAACTGGGAGGAGCACCTGGCGGCCGTCGATCCCGATGGCGACGGGACCTTCGAGCGCTTCCTGGCGATCCTGACGGAGATGTACTCGGCCTTCACGCCGGAGTTCGTTGCGGAGGAGTGTCGGGTCGCTGCGGCGTACGTGACCGTCCTGGCCGACGAGATCGCGGCCGCAGAAGGCAAGTTCACGAGCCACCTCTGGCGGAGTGCGGCGGCCGGCAATCTCGGTGGCTGGCAGATCATGCGCGCCCTGATGCTGCTGCATGTCCTGACGGGCAGCTTCGGCCGCCCGGGCGGCCTCAATCCGAACTCGTGGGACAAGTGCGTTCCCAAGCCGAGTGAGGCTCCGCCGGCGATTCCCCGCTGGAACGAGCTGATCTGGCCCGGCGAGTGGCCGCTCTCGCACTACGAGATGAGTCACCTCCTGCCGCACCTCCTGCGCGAGCAGGGCAAGCGCATCGACACCTACTTCACGCGGGTCTACAACCCCGTCTGGATCAACCCCGACGGCTTCTCGTGGATCGAGCTGCTCTCCAACGAGGGTCAGATCGGCCTGCATGCGGCGCTGACGCCGATCTGGAGCGAGACGGCGCTCTGGGCCGACTACGTGCTCCCGATGGGCCTCGCGCCCGAGCGGCACGACCTGATGAGCCAGGAGACGGACGCGGGCCGCTGGATCGGCTTCCGCCAGCCGGTGCTGCGCGTCGCAAAGGAGCGGGCCGGCGAGAAGGTCGAGTGGACGTACGAAGCCAACCCCGGCGAGGTCTGGGAGGAGGACGA
>JAJDEM010000129.1 GCA_029259795.1 Planctomycetota bacterium | reverse complement strand
CCGTTGGCGCCGTGGATCTCGACACCGTCGAAGCCCGCAGCCTTGGCGTTCTCTGCGCCTGTGCGGAACTCGGCGACGACGCCCGCGATCTCGTCTGTTGCCAGGGCGCGGGGCGCCGACACCGCCACCATGCCGGAGTCGGCACTGATGTAGGTCTGCGAATCCGCCGCGATCGCGGAGGGGGCGATCGGCTGCGCACCCTCGGGCAGCAGATCGACATGGCTGATCCGCCCCACATGCCAGAGTTGGAGGAAGATCCTGCCCCCAGCCGCATGGACCGCATCCGTGACAAGCTTCCAGCCCGCGACCTGCGCGGCGCTGTGGACGCCCGGGGTGAAGGCGTAGCCCTTGCCCAGGGGCGAGACCTGGGTCGCCTCCGCGATGATCAACCCCGCCGAAGCACGCTGGGCGTAGTACTCCGCGTTGAGCGCCCACGGGATGTCGCCGGGCTGCTCGGAGCGCGAGCGTGTGAGCGGCGCCATCAGGATGCGATTCGGCAACTCGAGGGCGCCGAGGGTCAGGGGCTGCAACAACGCGCGGTCACTCATGGCGGTACTCCTCGGAGGGTGGTCCGAGGCCCGACGCGCCGGGGCGCCCGAGGTTTCGGGAGAAATCACCCCCTGATACTCAGTCGCCCTGCTTGGGCGTCCATGCCGCAGGCAGACCCTGGCGCCGCCAGGACATCACGAGCAGGGCGAGCCCCGCGGCGTCCTTCCGCGTGAGGTCGAACTTCGTCATGCCACTCCCCGGGCTCATCTTCTTCGGGTCAAGCAAGTGCTCGATGTGCCAGCGCAGTGCGGAGCGCTCGCCCTTGAACCCTGGCGGGAAGACGTACTTCGAAGGGTGCTTCTCGCCTTCGCGCGTGAGATCCGGGGCCGAGGGCTTCTCGTTCTCGAGCCCGGGGAGTCGATGGCAGTCCAAGCAATCGAAGACCCGCTCCTTGGCCGCGTTCAAGAGCGGCATGCCCTTGACCGGCTCGAGCGTCTGGTGGCAGTACGCGCAGCGGAGCTCCATCAAGTTCGCTCGGCTCAGGCCGTACTCCTTGGCCAGGGCCCGATCCAGCAGCGGCTCCTCCCAGAAGTCGACGTGCCCATGAGCCGCCGCAGTGCTCGTGGCCCACCCCTGGCCGCCGTGACACAGCGTGCACCCGAATGTCTGCACAGGATGCGCTTGGAGCAGGCCTTGCGGGTGAGAGCGCGCCGGATGGGGCGCATCGGCCAGTTCCGAGCTCCACTCGATCGTGAGGTGGCATGTCGTGCAGCGGTCCACCCGGTCGAGCGGCTCGATCCAGATCTGCTGCAGCCCCTCGGGCACTCCGGCGGCCTTCTCCGCGCCCATGCGCTCGAAGACCACGGCGCGTACGTCGTCCTGAACAGCGCTCCACGGGGGATCCACCTCGCGCACGAAAGCGACAACGAGGGCCACGAGCAGCAAGACTCCACCAGCGACCACGAGCCGGAAGTCCGCACGTGCAAAGCGAGATGTGGCGTCAGACACGCGCTCTCCTAGATCCATCTCGTATGGGCATGCGGTGTGTCCCATGGCCAGACCCACGCCCAGTAGGCGCCACGGAAGAACGTGCCGATGACCGTCAAGACAAGGGCGGTGAACAGCAGGAACAGGAACACGCGGTTCTGGCGCTTGCGCGAGGGATGGAACCAGACGCCCGCCGCCGCGGCAGGGCTCTTGTCGAGCAACGGCCACGACGCGAGCAGCCCGATGAGGATGCCGGGAATGACCACGCCGCCCAGCAAGGTCCCGTCCACGAGGGTGTCTCCGACCCGGAACGTCAGAATCGACACCAACTCCTGCAGCCACAGGAAGTACCAGGGCGCCTTGGCAGGGTTGGGGGTCACCGCCGGATTCGCAGGCTCCTCGAGCTGCGCGGGGATGAGCAGGCCAAGCAGGCTGCACACCGCGAGGACGATCAAGAAGATTGCGATCGTGCGTCGCACGATCGAGACCCCGCCTGCCTCGCTGTCTCGCGCGAGCAAGCTCGCGGGGCTGGAGGCCTGGGCGCTGACCCCCTGGGTCGCACCCATCAAGGTGTAGGTCTTGCCCGGAGACGGCGGCGCAATGCGCGCGGTCTCGCGCGCGTCGCCGACGACCCGATCCGTGACGGCCAGGCCGCCGTCTTTGCGGATGCGCCACATGTGGTACGCGATCAGGTAGATCATGAACGCTGGCAGCACGAAGCAGTGGAGCACATAGAAGCGCAGCAGCGCCGGCTGTCCGACGGAGTCGCCGCCCAGCATGAGCTGGCGCAGCTCTTCACCGATCAGCGGGACCGAGCCTGCGATCTGTGTTCCTACGGTGATCGCCCAGTAGGCCAGCTGGTCCCACGGAAGCAGGTAGCCCGTGAACGACAGACCGAAGGTGAGCATCATCAGCATGATGCCCACCCACCAGTTCAGCGGGCGGAAGGCGCCTGGGGCGCCCTCCTTCTTGTACGCCCCGGTGAGGAACACCCGCACGAGGTGCAGCACCACCGCAGCCACCATCAGGTGGGCCGAGATCCGATGCGTGCCCCGGATCCAGCTGCCGAAGGAGACGACGAACTCGATGTCCTTCACCGAGGCGTACGCGCGCTCGATGCTCGGGACATAGAGGAACAGCAGCACGCCTCCGGTCAGGCAGAGCACGAGGAAGATGTGCAGCGTGATCGTGCCCAGCCAGCCCGAGGCGAGCCAGGAGAGCGCACGGCGCGTGATGCGCACCGGCAGGGCGTGCAGCAGGAAGTTCTGCACGATGGCGTCCGCGCCCTCGCGCGGCGTCTCGGGGAAGAAGCCACGCCACAGCGCGCGCGGGGACCAGCCGTCGTCGCTCACGATCCCCTCCGCGGAAGCTCCAGGGCCGTATCGGCCGCGACTTCCTTGCCCAGGTCGACAATCAAAGCCCCGCTGCCGGCGATCGAGAGCGCGTACCAGACGAGCGGCCGCGGGGCCGGGCCTTCAAGATTCGCGCCGTCCGCCGCAAACCGGCTGCCATGGCACGGGCAGTGATAGCCCGCCTTGCTCGTCCCCACGGTGCAGCCCAGGTGGGAGCAGACGGCAGAGAGCGCGCGCAAGCCGAGCTTGTCGCGCACGATGAAGAGCTTCTCGTCGCTGAGGAACGTGCGGCCCTTGGGGAACTGGTCCGGAGCCCCGAGGGTGCGGCGCTTCGGCGGCTCGTAGCGCACGTTGGCGACCAGCGAGCGTGTCCAAGCGGCCGCGTGCCCCATGACCCCCACGACGGCAGCGGCCGTGGCCCCCCAGCGGAAGAACCGCCTGCGGCTGACTTCGCGTTCCTCACTCATACGCCCACCACCTTCGCATCGAACCGTTCCATCGTCATGGCACCGGTCGGACAGCGTTCCGCACAGAGGCCACAGCGTACGCATTCGTCCTCGTCCTTCAGCAGGAAGACGGTGCCCTTCGGCGCGGCCAGGTTCTCCGCGAGGGACGCGTCGAGACCCTCGACCTCCCCCGGCTCGACAAAGGCGAGGCACGCATGCGGACACACCTCCGTGCAGCGCCCACACGCGATGCAGAGATCGCCGTCGTAGACCGTCTGCACGTGACACACCAGACAGCGTGACGCCTGCGAGATCGCGGTCTCCTCGTCGAAGCCCAGCTCGACTTCCGCGATACCCGTGCGGCGATCCACGTCACGGTGTGGCGGAGAGCAGCGGGGGATGCGGTCGTAGCCGGGCGCCGTCGGCACGCCGCGCGGATGCAGTTCCTCGAACTCGTACCGCATGGCGCGCTCGTGGCTACCGGTGAGGAACGCGTGGATGTTGCGCGCCGCGCGCTTCCCGTCCGAGACGCCCTCGATCAACGTCCGCGGGCCGAACGCGGCGTCCCCGCCCGCGTAGACGCCAGGCATGCTGGTGGCCAGCGTCTCTCGGTCGACCTGGATGAGCCCCCACTCCGATCGCTCGATCGCAGCACCAAGGTAGTCGAGGTCGGGCGTCTGCCCGACGGCCAGCAACACGGCATCGCACTCGAGGACGTCTGCCACATGGGCGCCGTACTCGGGTGCGTAGCGACCCGAGGCGTCGACGAGCTGCACGACCTCGGCGAGTTCCACGCCCGTCACGCGACCGTTCTCACCGAGGACCCGGCGCACACCCCGCAGCGGATGGAAGACAATGCCTTCTTGCCGGGCGAGCTCCAGCTCTTCGGTGCCGTGCACCGTGCGCTGTGCCGGCCACTCACCCATCGGCTGACGGGCGATGCAGTGCACGACACGGGTTTCCCCCGACATGCCTTCACGTAGCGCCCGCCCCTCGAGGGCCGGGCCGAACTCCTCCTGGGACGAAGCCTTCGATTCGGATCGCCAGCCATGCTCCGGCGGACGGCCCAACCGGATCGTGCGCGCGGCGTCCAGCGCCACGTTCCCGCCGCCGACGACGACCACGCGCTCCCCCAGGCTCACGCGGTAGCCCTGGTTCGCGTTGAGCAGGTAGTCGATTGCCGGCACCACGCCGTCGAGCTCGGCCCCTTCGACCTCCAGATCCCGCCCCTTGCCGGCCCCCGTGCCGAGGAACGCGGCGTCGTACCCGTCGGCGAGCAAGGATGCGAGCGTGTGCTCCGGGGTGAGCGGCGTGCTGAGCTTCAGCTCGACGCCGAGGCTCAAGATCGCGTTCGCCTCCTGCTCGAGCAGCTCGCGCGAGAGCCGGTAGATGGGAATGCCCTGACGCATCATGCCGCCGAGCTGATCGGAGGCCTCGAACACCGTTGCGTGATGACCCAGCAGCGCGAGGTCGTGCGCGCACGCGAGCCCCGCCGGCCCGCCGCCAACCACGGCAACGCGCTTCTTGGCGGTGCCTTCCTTGAGCGCGAAGAGGTGACTCGCGTAGGCGTCACCTTCAATGCAAGGAGCGGCAGCGCCCTCGAACACGCGCTCGAACTGGGGATCGGAGCCTTCGACACCGTGGCGATCGGTGAGGAACCGCTTGAGCGATCGGATCTGGACGGGCTCGTCGATGTTGCCGCGTCGACAGGCGTCTTCGCACGGGGCGGCGCAGATACGGCCGCACACCGAAGCGAACGGATTGGGCCCGCGTGCCACCTGGTAGGCCTCCTCGAAGCGGCCTTGCGAGAGCAAGTGCACGTACGCTCCCGCATCCGTGCCCACCGGACACGCCTGCATGCACGGCACGTTGTCCGCATACCACGCAGCATCGCGCAGGGCGGCCGCGTACGGCGGCGTCGGTTCGACGGCGGCGGCGACGGTCGCGGTCTTGCGCGCGACGCCGAGCAGCGACCGGAAGTGTCCGACGTCGACCCCGCCATCTTCAAGGGCGTTCAGCGTGCGCCCATAGGTGACCGCTTGCCACGGGGCCGTGAGGTGGGACGCGGCTCCGCGCATGTATGCCTCGGCGGCTTCATGTTCGCCAAGCAGCGAGTGGGCTGTGGCCGCATCGAAGTGCGACCACGGCACGTCCTCCGGGGGCACGGCTTCGCACTGCCGTCGCCGAATCTCACCCACCTGCTCGAGCTGCGCGCGCTCCTCCGGGCTCATGCTGACGCGCCCGCGATCCTGCGCGCGTGAGACGAGGGTCGGCAGCACCAGGTTCAGCTGGCCATGGGACCGGCGCATCGCGGCCTCGAACAGCGGCGTTGCCTCCGGGGCGCGGCCGGCGCGCGAGAGCAGCGTGGCCAACGCGACCATGCCCTCATGGTCTCCGACCTGCACGGCCCGGCGCAGCGCAGCCTCCGCGCCGTCGGCGCCGGTCTGCTGGCAGACGATGCCGAGCTCCCGCCAGATGGGTCCGTACGCGGGCGCCGCGAGCGCGGCCCGCTCCAGGGCCACCAGGGCGTCAGGCCAGTGGCCCGCTCGGCGGTGGAGCAATGCCGCCCGCAGGAGCAGATCCGGGGCGCGCGGCTCGCTGGCAAGCGCGGTGTAAAGCGCGTCGCGCGCGCCACTGAGGTCGCTCTCGAGGAGGCTGCGCGCGGCCGTGTGCAAAGCTTCGCCCACGCCATTGCGACCTCGGCGGCGCTGGCGACCGGGGTTCGTCCACGCATCGGTAAGCTCCGCCCCATAAGGCTCCGCCGCGCGGCGACGGCGCGTCGCGGCAACCACCCACTCCGCGACCGCGAGGCGTTCCGCGCAGCCATCCCCTCCCGGCGTGCCGGTGAAGGGACGCACAGCCAAATCGGTGAGCTGGAAGGGCAGTGAGGCTTCACCGTGGCGCAGCAGAAGCACGCTCTCAGGCCGCGCCGAGGCAAGCCAGGACACGAACTCGAAGACGCGGCGGTCCATACCGACGAGATCGGCCACCACGACGGCCCCGTACTCGATGAGGTCCAAGACCTCGGTCTCGCGGACGGCCTCGACCTCCGAGGCGTCCACACGCACAGGTTGGAGGTTGTCACCATCCAGGCACGCCATGCCGATGCCACCGCGCAGGTACCGACGCCAGAGGTTCACATCGGCTTCGAGCACGAGGCAACGACGGCTCTGGTCTCCGGGTGCTCCCACGCTGGCTCCCTCAGGAAACTCGTACGATACCCGCGCGCCAATCCCGACAGCGGCACGGATTCAGGAGTGCGGCACGATCCGTGCGTACGTAGGCCGACGGCGTAGGCACTCGCCCTGGGCTTCCAGGCGGGCTGCGTACTGAGCCCCAGGTCATGAGCGGCAGTACGCAACGCGCAGGTTCGCCAAGCGCACGCCCAGCGGGTCATGCCTCCACCAGGCGCCCCTTGTGATCCACGCTGATGGCGACGAGTGTCCCGTCAGTGAGCGTTGTCTCGAGCAAGGCAACCCAGCCGTCCGCGCGCGCCTCGATCCGGAGCGTCCCGAGTTCCGGGGGCGGCACCCCAGCGAATCGGCAGTCCGCAGGGTCATGCGAGGGCACGCCGCCCCCCTGCTGAAGGTAGTAGAGATCCATCAGCCACTCGCGCGCCGCATGCAGGGGATCGCGCGGCGCCTTCGCCGGTTGTGCACCCGGAGGCTGGTCGGAGAAGTGGACGTAGCCAAACTTCTCCGGCCGATGCATGTCGATCGCGTCCTGCGGCGACCAGACCCAGTTGTCTTCCGGGTGCGCCTCGCGCGGAACCTTGCGATAGCCGCCATCGACGATGTCGAAGAGCCAGTGCACGCGAGAGAAATTCACCCGCCAGACATCGGTCGCGTTGGGCGGGCACGCCTTGCCGCCGGCGAAGGCCGCCAGCCCCTTCCAGGGGATGGCCACCTCGACACTCCAGCCGCGGTCCTGATCCGTCGGATCGTTCAGTGTCCCGTCCACGTGCACGGCGCTCACGAGCCCCTCGATGTTCTTGCCGCGATGGATCGGGCCCCCATCGCGATACGGCCGCTCGAGATGCAATTCCCAGATCGTGCCGAGCGCGTTGATCTCGAACTCGTAGTAGTCGTGGTTGTCCCCGTCCGGGTCGATGAAGATCTCGAAGTCCGGATCGTTGAAGATGATCGAGTTCTTCTCGGTCAGCGTGGCAACCACGTGAGGATCGTCGAGGTACGCCGCCACGTAGAAGTACGTGTCGTCCCAGCACATCTTGGCACGGGTGCAAAACCGCGGCGTGGGCTTCTTGTGACCCTCGATGTCGACGAACGCAGTGGTCCAAGGCACGGCCTGCCACTGGGGATCGTCCATCCGGCCCGTAATCGCCAGCGGCCGCTCGACCTTCGGGCAGACGTAGCGGCGGGGACTCGTGCTGATGCGCGTGGGGTGTTCAGGGGTCTCTGCGATCGCGGCATAGAACGCTGAGCGCTCCTCGGCCGGAACCGTCGTGGCTGCGCCGTTCCAGAAGAGCGGGAAGTGCGTATCCGCTCGGGACCAGCGCGTGGCGTAGAGACCGTGATCCCGGCTCGCCGCGACCGCGCGCGCCTTGTCGTTGAACCACGTCAGGTCGTAGGGGCCAGGCTCCGAGGCCCCCAGGAAGTGCCACGTGCCGTGGTCATAGATCTCAACCCAGGTGTGATTGCCCGAGCCGTCGGTCCACGCGGGCGTTCCGGCCAGACGCGCGGGGATGCCAACGGCCCGGCACGCACACGCCAGCAGGATCGACAGGCCCGTACACGAGGCGTACGAACCCTCAGCGGACTCGAACGGGCTCATGTTGTCGTGGGAGCGCTTCGTTGCGTGGAACGTCACGCCCAGCCACTCGAACACCAGGCGGTTCAGGCTCCGCACCGCATCTTCAATGGAGGCGCTCCGCCGCGCCGTCTCGGCGAACTGCTCGTAGAAGACCGGCCGCCAGCGGTCGCGACGTTCGTCCATGCACGCGTAGGGGAGGACGTGCTCCAGGAACACATCCTCAGGAATCGGCATGCTCACCGGGACCTCGCGGCGCACGCGCGCGGCGTAGGCGACGTTCTCGAGCAGATGGTCTGCGCTCAGCGACTTCGCATCCGCGGCAGGCATCCAGGCGAGAAGAAAGCGCATCCACGCGGGATGTTCCGTGTCGGCCAGCGCGCGCTCCAACGCACCCCGGTTGGCGCCCGCGGCTCCGAGCGTCGCGGCGAGGGCATCGTCCAGGGCACTCATGACGAAGGCCTCCAATGGGTCACGCCGAGGGAGGCGAGCAGCGTCAGCATGTGGGTGAGCCGGGCGTCGGCGTGACCCTCCGTGCGCGCAGCGGTACTCGACCACGCCACCTCGGCCAGCGCCGAGCCGCGCGGCCACGCCATGGTCTCGAGGTGCTCCGCGTCGTGGATGTACTCGCTCCAGAGGTTGCCTTGCACGCCAAGCAGGTGCTCGGCTTCGGCCGGCGACCAAGAGGCATCCAGCGGCTCGTAGGCCCGGACCTTGGCGAGATCGGTGTACCCGCCGATCGCCTCGGGCTCGGATGCTACCGGACCCTGGTAGTGATCGAAGTAGCAGTGCGTCATCGGGCAGAGGACGACATCGTGGCCGGCACGCGCGGCTGTCTGGGCATGCGCGGCATCGCGCCACGCCATGACGATCGTCTCGGGCGGCGCGCCGCACTCGAGCACTTCATCCCATGCGACGGGACGCTTTCCTAGTCGTGCAAGCGTGGTGGCCATGCGCCTGTGAAACCACCCCTGCAGCGCGCGGGCGTCGTCCACGCCCTCCGCCTGCATGCGCTCCGCCGCCGCGGGACACACCTCCCACTCGGCCGTGGGCGCTTCATCGCCTCCCAGATGGATGTAGGGTCCCGGGAAGAGCGCAGCCACCTCCGCGAGCACATCGTCGAGGAAGGCGAGCGTCTCCTCGCGCACGCTGAACAGGCGCTTCGAGATCCCCCAGCGGGTCCAGACCTCAGCGGGGGCTCCGCTGCCGAACTCCGGATAGGCCGAGAGGGCCGCCTGGGCGTGCCCCGGCATGTCGATCTCAGGGACGACGGTGATGCCGCGTGCCGCGGCGTAGGCCACGAACGCACGCACCTCGGCCTGGGTGTAGTGCGCCTCGTACGGGACCCCGTCCCCCTCGTCACGGGCTCCGCGCTTGGGGGACTCGGCGCGCTTGCTCCCAATCGACGTCAGCTTGGGCCAGCGCTTGATCTCGATGCGCCAGCCCTGGTCGTCGGTCAGGTGCCAGTGCAGGCGGTTGAACTTCTGCAGAGCCATCGCGTCGACGAAGCGCATGAGGTCAGGCAGCGCGAACGCGTGTCGCGCGACATCGACATGCAGTCCGCGCCAGCGAAAGCGCGGCGCGTCCTGGATGCGCACCGCGGGCAGGGGCCCGTCGCCAAGCAACTGGCGCAAGGAGGCCACCGCGTGCAGGAAGCCCTCGCGCGTCTCGGCTTCGACCCGAACGCCGGCGCTCTCGATGCTGAGGGCGTAGCCCTCGGGCCCATGGCCCTCAGCCACGCACTCGAAGATGACCTGCGCCTCGGCCTGCGCCGCCGGACGAACCCGATCGCCCAGCAGGGCGATGGCGTCCACCGCAGCTTCCGGAGCGTGAAGGCCCCACGGATGCGGGGCATCGAACACGCCTGTGCCGCGCTCGACGGACACCGGTGCCGGCAGGATGAGGATCTCCCCCATCACTGGCGAGGGTCGACGATCCAGTCGGCGTCGTAGATGTCGACGAACGCCGGCGCGACACGCTCGGCCGGTCGCTCCGGCGCCAACTCGAAGACCCAGCCGATGCGCGCAGGGCCGACGTCCGCTTCCGGTCGCCCGTTCAAGTTGGTGCGACCTGTTCGCTCCCCGAATGCGACAAACTCGAGCGCCTCGAACCGGCCGCTCGCGAGATGGAATCGGCCGCGCCCCGCGATCTCCGTCGTGACGCCGCGCGGGTACTTCGCCGTCGGCGTCCAGTCGTTCTTGCCGAGCGTCCACGTGCCGTCGGTCTCGCCCTTGGTCGTTCCGTGGATGTCGAACGACACCTCGTCACCATCGCGCTTGGTGACGGTCGTCGTGATCCTGGAGTCTGATACGTCCGCAGGGGCGAACGGAAGCGTCTGCCCGCGGACGTTGTCGACGAGGTGAAACCGCGCCAGGCGCTCCACGATGACCTCGCTCACCGTGTGCTCATCGCCCGCCTTGGGGTCGGCGCCAAGCCAGCCGCGCGCCTCCTCGGCCTTGAACCACGCGTGGTCTCGATTGAGGCGCTTGCGATCGGCGTCCGGGCCGAGGTCCGCGTTGAACGAGCGAAGAACCAAGCCGCCGTCCGGATAGCTCGTCTCCCAGCGTCGGCGCGGCAGGTGCCAATCGGCGGGCAGCTTGCGTGACTCGACGTTCGTCTTGGCCCAGGCGGCGAGCCCCTCCTGCATGACCTTGAGCACCGAGCCGGCATCCAGCGAGTTCGTCGAGGCGAGGAACGTGCCATCGGCGGTGAGCACGTAGGTTCCCTGGCGGGTCCCTCCGCCGCCACCGTAGTGACCATGGTTCGCCATCGCCTGGAAGTGCAGGCACTCGGCATCCTTGCCGCGCTGCAGCCGCCAGACCTCGTCGCTCGAGACGACAAAGTCTGTCGCTGCCGCGATCACCTCGGGGTTGGACCAGACGGACCGCCGGCCCGCCACGCCGTTGTTTCACGTGCAGCCGAGCGGGTGGCCGTTCATGACCCAGAGCAGCAGCGGCTTCTGCTGGGCTGACGATGCGCGCAGCCCTGACTCATAGGACGTCTGCCACTCAATCTGCTCCCACGCGCGCTCGGATGCCTTCGGCAGAACGAGCGCGCGGTAGGTCGCGAGCTTGGCGGGATCCAAGCCCTTGGCCGCAGCGTCGGTCGGAGTCTTGCCCGGCGGGGGCGCATCGCCGCCACAGCCAACGAGCAACGCGGCGGCGAGCAGCGCAAGGGGAAGGCGAAGTCCGATCATGGGAATCCTCGGGTGGGGCTTCTGAGGGCGCGCCTCGCGTACCATCCTGTACCTGGGGTCGGGCATCCTACAGCCCCGGGCCTTCAGGAGAGCCAGCCTTGAAACTGCACCTCGTCGACTGGCTCGTGATCGGCGGCTATCTGGGCCTGGCGCTCTCGATCGGCATCGTGCTCTCGCGCCGGGCCAGCCGCAGCGTGGACCAGTTCTTCCTGACAGGGCGCAGTCTCCCCTGGTGGATCGCCGGCACCTCGATGGTCGCCACGAGCTTCGCGGCCGACACCCCCCTGGTGGTCACGGCGTGGGTGCGCGACACCGGCATCTGGATGAACTGGATGTGGTGGTGCTACGCGATGAGCGGCATGCTCGGCACCTTCCTCTTCGCGCGCTGGTGGCGTCGCGGCGAGGTAATGACCAAGGCGGAGCTCGCCGAGCTGCGCTACGGCGGTCGCGGCGCCGGGGCCCTGCGCGGCACCCTGGGCATCCTGCACAGCTCGGTCACCAACGTGATGGTCCTCTGTTGGGTCATGCTCGCGGCGGTGAAGATCTTCGAAGTCCTCTTCGACATCGACAAGGTGTATGGCGTGGGACTCGCCGCACTGTTGGCCGTGAGCTACTCGGCGCTCTCCGGCATCTGGGGCGTCGTCATCACCGACCTCATTCAGTTCGCGATGGCGCTCGTCGGCGCCTTCGCGCTGGCTTGGCTGTCGTGGGCTGCGATCGGCGGCAGCTCGGGGCTCGAAGAGGCCATCGCCACCGGAGGCTCGATCACAGCCGACAAGCTGCAGATGATGCCAAGCACCGGCGAAGGGAGCTTCTTCGACGCGAGCTTCTGGACGGCGAACATCGCCGCGTTCGCCGTGTGGATGGGCGTGGCCTGGTGGGCCGTCGAGAGTGCCGACGGCGCCAGCGTCGGAGTGCAGCGCATCGCGTCGACGAAGAACGAGCGCCACGGCCTGCTGGCCTACCTCTGGTTCAACGTCCTGCACTATGCAGTGCGCCCGTGGCCCTGGATCATCGTCGCGATCGCCTCACTCATCGTGCTGCCGCAGCTCGAGGTGAAGTCTCCGCACGACGGCACGGTCCTCGCGGTCGACGCGGACGTCGTCAAGATCAAGACCGCCGACGGCACGTCGGTCTCGGTCCCGCTCACCACGCAGGACACCGAGTCCGATTGGCGCGCGGAGCCGAGCGTTGCCGAGGGCGACGCGGTCAAGAGAGACGGCGTGATCGGCAAGAGCGACTCGGAGAAGGCCTACGTCGTCATGATGACGCGCTATCTCCCGGTCGGCCTGCTGGGGTTGATGATCGCGTCGCTGCTCGCGGCGTTCATGTCCACGATCGACACACACGTAAACCTCTCGTCGGCGTTCTTCGTCAACGACGTCTACAGGCGGTTCCTACGCAAGGCCGCCAACGACAAGCACTACATCCGCGTCGCACG
>JAJDEM010000128.1 GCA_029259795.1 Planctomycetota bacterium | reverse complement strand
CGCGCACCCAATCCAGCGCATCGGCCGGCTCCTCGGGAACCTCGTCCGACGTCGTGACAGGCGGCGGAGCGACCGGCGGCGGAGCCTCGGACTCCGGGCCGCACGCGCCGAGGAACAGGACGGCAGTCAGGAGGAGGGGGCGGCGCATGGACTGATCCTACGGCGAGCAGGGCGTTCGCGGCGCCCGCAGCGGCGCCGTGGCCGTAGACTTCCACGCATGCTCCTGCAAACGCCCACCGGCTCCACCATCCAACTCGCCTACGGGATGAACGTGCATCCCGGCGGCGATGCCCGCGCGACGATCGACGCCATCCAGAGCACCGTCCTGCCCCTCAAGAAGCGGCTCGGCGTGCGGGGCGCCTTCGGTCTTGCCGTGCGCTGGAGTGCGAAGGGCGTGGCCGGCCTCGCCCCCGATCGACCCATCTTTGGCGAGTTGGTCGATCTGTTGAAGTCTTCGCGGCTCGCCATCTTCACGGGCAACGCGTTCGTGCACGGCGAGTTCCACGGCGAACCGCTGAAGGATGAGGTCTACCGTCCGGACTGGACGGACGCCCGGCGGCTGGAGTACACGCTTGCATTCGCCGAGGTGCTCGCGCGCCTCGCACGCGCCGTCCGACCGAAGAAGGCCGTCACGCTCTCCCTGTCGACCTCCCCGCTCTCCTGGAAGGGTTGGTCGGGCGACGATCGCGGCCATGCGCGCAGCGCCGAACAACTCGTCGCCTGCGGGCGCGGGCTCGCGGAGATCAAGCGCGAGTACGGCGTGCGCATCATCCTGGGCCTCGAGCCCGAGCCGGGCTGCAGCCTCGAGACCACCGAGGAAGTCAGACGCTTCTTTGCCGGCCCGCTGGCGCACGCCCTGCGTGCGAGTCCGAATGCGGCCCCCTACCTGGGGGTCTGCTACGACGTCTGCCATCAAGCCGTGCAGTGGGAAGATGGCGCTGAGAGCCTGCAACGGCTTGCGGATGACGAGATCGCGCTCGCGAAGGTGCAGGCGTCCTGCGCGCTGGAGCTGCCCGACGCCGGTGACGCGGCCGGTCGCGACGCCCTCGCCGCGTTCAACGAGCCTGTCTACCTCCATCAGACCTCGGCACGAGACGCTGCCGGGACCGTGCACATGGCGTCCGACCTGGGGGATGTGCTCGACGACGCCACCTGGCACGCCCACGGTGCATGGCGGAGTCACTTCCACGTGCCGGTGTTTCGCCGCGAGGCGACGGGGCCGCTGCGCACGACCCAGCCCGACCTCGAGGCGTGCCTCGCCCAGCTCGCGACGAACCCGAACCCCGCGTGGACCGGACACCTCGAGATCGAGACCTACACGTGGGATGTCCTGCCGGAGGCGGAGCGAGCGGCCGGCTCCGGCTCGGACCTCGTCGATGCGTTGGAGCAGGAGTATCGCTGGGTCCTCGAGGTGCTCGCCGCCCATGGCGTGACGCCCGCCAAGGCAGGCGCATGAGCATCGCCACGTCCCTGCTCGTGATCAGCGACCGCGCAGCGGCCGGCCAGCGCGAGGACGAGACGGCCGCCCAACTGGCGCCGGTACTCGCCGCAGCGGGCTTTGCATTGGCCGAGGTCGTCGTCGTGCCCGACGAGCACGCCCAGATCAAGCGCGCCCTCCGGCAGGCCGCCACGGTCACCCCCCTCGTGCTCACCACGGGCGGCACCGGCGTCGCGCCCCGGGATGTCACGCCCGAAGCCACCCGAGCCGTTCTCGACTTCGAGATTCCTGGGCTCGCCGAAGCCATGCGGCTTGGCAGCCTCGAGCTCACCGTTCACGCCATGGGGAGCCGGGCCACGGCAGGCGCCCTGGGCCGGGCGATCGTGGTCAACCTGCCCGGACGGCCGAAGGGTGCCGTGGAGTGCTTCGGGTTCGTGGCGAAGGCCCTCCCGCACCTCGTGGCGGTCCGCCAAGGACCGGTCGAAGACGACAGCCACGGCTCGCAGGACGCCGAATAACAGCCCTACAGAGCGGTTCGGCGCCTCCGGCTTCCGTGGGCCCCCTGGCCCCGCGGACCTACAGTGGGGGGCTCCCATGAACGAAGCCACACCCCACGTCTGCAGCCACCCCGTGCGTTTTGTCACGGCCGCCTCGCTGTTTGACGGGCACGACGCCGCAATCAACATCATGCGCCGGATCCTCCAGGACTCCGGAGCCGAGGTGATCCACCTGGGTCACAACCGCTCGGTGAAGGATGTCGTCGACACCGCGATCGAGGAAGACGCCCAGGGCATCGCCATCTCGTCCTACCAGGGCGGGCACAACGAATACTTCCGCTACATCCTCCAGCTGCTCGAAGAGGGCGGCGCGAGCCACATCAAGCTCTTCGGCGGGGGCGGGGGCGTCATCGTCCCCGAGGAGGTGGTTGCCCTGCATGAGGCGGGCGTCGAGCGGATCTTCACGCCCGAGGACGGCCGGCACATGGGCCTCCAAGGCATGATCAACCTCATGCTCGAGGCGAGCGATCAGCCGCCGCCGAGCGTGATCGACGTGCAGTCCCAGACCCTTCCGCCGGTGGGGGTCTCGACCCCGCGCTTGCTGGCCCAGTGCCTGACCGCTGCGGAGCGCGAGGGTTTCGGTCGCACGCCGCTCGGCTTGGCGCTGCGCAAGGCGACCGACGACATCCCCCCGACCGAGCGCACGCCCGTCATCGGCGTGACCGGGACCGGCGGTGCCGGCAAGTCCTCCCTCGTCGACGAACTCTGCCTGCGCTTCCTCGAGGGCAGCGAGAACGCCACCATCGCGGTGCTGAGCGTCGATCCCTCGCGTCGCAAGACGGGCGGAGCCCTGCTGGGTGACCGCATCCGCATGAACGCGCTCCCGCACGCCCGCGCCTACATGCGCAGCTTCGCCACTCGTGGAGCCCAGGGTGAGCTGTCCGAAGCCACGGAAGACGCCGTGCGCTTCTGCCGCCTCGCCGGCTTCGACTGGATCATCCTCGAGACCTCGGGGATCGGGCAGGGCTACACGGAGATCACCGAGCACGCCGATGTCTCCCTCTATGTGATGACGCCGGAGTACGGCGCGGCCTCGCAGCTCGAGAAGATCGGCATGCTCGACTACGCCGATCTCGTCGCGGTGAACAAGTTTGATCGCCGCGGCGCGGAGGACGCGGTTCGCGACGTTCGCAAGCAGGTGCGTCGCAACCGCAAGGCGTTCGACGCCGCCGATGAAGACCTGCATGTCTATGGCACCGTGGCGAGCCGCTTCTGCGATCGCGGCGTCGACGATCTCTTCCGCGCGCTCGCGCTGAAGACAGCCGCGCTGGGCTGGCGTCAGCCTGCCTTCCGCCTGCCGGCCTCCGCCGCCGAGCGCAATGGCAACGAGCCGTCAGGACCGATCATCCCGGCCGACCGGGCTGCCTACCTCGGCGAGATCGCTCATGCGTGCCGCGCCTACAGGACCTGGGTCGACGAGCAGGTGGCCGTGGCGCGCGCCATCGCAAACCTCGAAGGCGCTCTGGCGCTCGTCGAGGATGCGGCCGCCGAGCCGGGCTTGACGGCCGCGCTCGCCGAGGCGCGCAAGCGCCAGGACCCGCGTGCTCGCGAGCTGCTTGAGGCGTGGCCGGCCCTCAAGGCCCGCTATGCAGGCGACGAGGTGGTGTATCAGGTTCGCGGCCACGCGCTGACCGCGCGGGCGACCACGCTCTCCTTGGCCGGCACGCGCATTCCGAAGGTGACGCTTCCGAACACCGACGAGCCCGGTGCCGCGCTGCAGTTCCTCGCGCTGGAGAACGTCCCCGGGCAGTTCCCGTACACGGCGGGGGTCTTCCCCTTCAAGCGCGTAGACGAGGACCCGAAGCGGCAGTTTGCCGGTGAGGGGACCCCAGCACGAACCAACAAGCGCTTTCACTACCTCTCTGCGGGCGCACGCGCGACGCGTCTCTCCACGGCGTTCGACTCGGTCACCCTCTACGGCGAGGACCCGGCGACGCGTCCCGACATCTACGGCAAGATCGGCGAGAGCGGCGTATCGATCTGCACGCTCGAGGACATGCGCATCCTCTACCAGGGCTTCGACCTCTGCGACCGCAACACATCGGTGTCGATGACCATCAACGGTCCTGCGCCGATCATCCTTGCGATGTACCTGAACGCGGCCATCGATCAGCAGGTCGCCGCATTCAACGAGGAGAACGGGCGCGAACCGAGCGAGGACGAGTGGAACGGCATCCGTGACCGCACCCTCATGATGGTGCGCGGCACCGTGCAGGCCGACATCCTCAAGGAGGACCAGGCGCAGAACACCTGCATCTTCAGCACGGGCTTCGCCCTGAAGATGATGGGCGACATCCAGGAGTACTTCATCCGCAAGAAGGTGCGCAACTACTACAGCGTGTCCATCAGCGGGTACCACATCGCCGAGGCCGGTGCCAATCCGATCAGCCAGCTGGCGTTCACCCTGGCCAACGGATTCACGCTCGTCGAGTACTACCTCGCGCGCGGAATGCACATCGACGAGTTCGCGCCGAACCTCTCCTTCTTCTTCAGCAACGGCCTCGATCCTGAGTACACGGTCATCGGCCGGGTGGCGCGGCGCATCTGGTCCGTCGCGATGGCGCGGCGCTACGGCGGCAACAGCCGCAGCCAGAAGCTCAAGTACCACATCCAGACGAGCGGACGCTCCCTGCACGCGCAGGAGATCCAGTTCAACGACATCCGCACCACGCTGCAGGCCCTGCTCGCGTTGCAGGACAACTGCAACTCGCTGCACACCAACGCCTACGACGAGGCCATCACGACGCCCACCGAGGAGAGTGTCCGGCGCGCGATGGCCATCCAGTTGATCAACACGAGCGAGCTCGGCTGGCTCAAGAGCGAGAACCCCTTGCAGGGCTCGTACTTCGTCGACCACCTCACCGACCTCGTGGAAGACGCCGTTCTCGAAGAGTTCCGCCGGATCAACGATCGCGGCGGCGTCCTTGGCGCCATGGAAACGCAATACCAGCGCGGCGAGATCCAGGCCCAGAGCCTCTTCTACGAGCACCGCAAGCACGACGGCACGCTGCCGATCATCGGCGTCAACACGTTCCTCTCCGAGGACGCCCAGGACCTCACGCCCTCGGTGGACGGCCTGACCCGTGCCACCACCGAAGAGAAGAAGACCCAGCTCGATCACCTCGCCGAGTTCAAGCGGGCCACCGCGAGTCGTACGGCTGAGGCGCTCGACCGCCTGAAGGCGGCCGCCCGCCGCGGCGACAACGTGTTCGAGGAGCTCATGTCCACCGTGCGCTACGCCTCGCTCGGTGACATCACCCACGCCCTCTACGAAGTTGGCGGGCAGTACCGGCGCAACCTCTAGCGCTCTACCATCCCGCCAACCTGATCCCGCCAACCTGACCTCGCCCAGTTTCCCTAGCCAACCCGTCCGGACCCTCATGCCCTCCGAAACGCTGCCCGTTCTTCTTGCCGTCACGGCGATCAGCCTGATCTCCGTCCTCGGCGCTGTCGTGCTCCTCGGGCGTAGCTGGGTGAAGCGCTTTCTCCCGCTCCTCGTCGCCGTCGCGGCCGGGGCGCTCTTGGGCGACACCTTCCTGCACCTGCTGCCTCACGCGGTCGCGGAGCAGGGTGGCTTCACGCCGACGATCGCCTACGGCGTCCTGGCTGGGCTCGTCGGCTTCTTCATCATCGAGGGCGTCCTGCATTGGCACCACCACGGCGAAGATGTGCACGACCACGGCCCCGAGGGCATTCACAGCTTCGGGGTGATGAACCTCATCGGCGACGGCTTCCACAACTTCATCGACGGCATGCTGATCGCTGGCGCCTGGTTGGTCGGCGGTCCCGAGGCCGGCATTGCCACGACGATCGCCGTTGCGCTCCACGAGATCCCGCAGGAGTTCGGGGACTTCGGCGTCCTGCTCCACGCAGGCTTCAGCGCCAAGCGCGCCGTCGTGTTCAACCTTCTGAGCGCGCTATCGGCCGTGCTTGGTGCGGTGCTGGTGCTGGCCCTGGGCGGCGACCACGGCATGACGCAGTTTCTCGTGCCCGTCGCGGCCGGCGGGTTCATCTATGTCGCGTGCGCGGATCTCGTGCCCGAGATCCACAAGCGCGCTCGCGGTCTGGCGTTGATCCCCCTGGTGATCGCCCTGGCGTGCGGGCTCGGGCTCATGGTCGCGGTGCATGAAGTTGGTTGCGGTCACGATCATGATCACGGCCATGACCATCATGGGCACGATCACGGTCACGACGACGACCAGCATGACGACCGTGACCACGACGACGGCGACGATCACAAGGGTCACGATC